>NZ_JBIUAG010000039.1:0-88760 GCF_044547355.1 Kutzneria sp. NPDC052558 | reverse complement strand
CCCGATAGCGCCTTGATACGCCATCGCCCAGAGGTCTCCGCGCAAAATCCACCCGGAGTAGCCTGGATAACGCCCCCCACCCCCAGCCGAACAACGCCCCCACCTCTCACCGCAATCCCCACCCCCACGGCAACCGCGCGGCGCGGGCACCCAAAGCACACCCCACAACCACACCCACCCACCCACCCACCCACACCACCACCCCACCAAAACAGGAATGCCGCCCGGAACCCTCCAGACGGCATCCCACAACCAACCATAACCCTCAAACCGCCTCAGCAGCCTGCCGAACGACCTCAACCACCGCCTCAGGCTGGGATTCGTAGATAGCGTGGCTCCCCGCGATGTCCGACACCGTCGCCCCGGCGCGTTCGGCCATGGCGCGCTGGGCCGGGGGCGGGATCATGCGGTCGTCGGTGGCGACGAGGTACCAGCTGGGCTTGACCCGCCATGCCGGCTCGCTGATCTGCCCGGCGAGGGCGTCGACGCCCCACGGGACCTGGGAGTCGGCCAGGAACCGGGCCCGTTCGGGGGTGACGTCGCCGGCGAAGGAGTCGTGGAACTTCTCCTTGTCCAGGAACAGGAATCCGTCCTGCGGGGGCAGGATGGGCGGCACCGGTGCGCCGGGGGGCGGGTCGGCGATGAGGGTGTTGACGGATTCGCCCTTGTCGGGGGCGAAGGCGGTGATGTAGACGAGCGCGGCGACACTCGGGTGGGTGCCGGCCTCGCTGATGACTGCGCCGCCGTAGGAGTGGCCGACCAGCACTGTGGGGCCGTCCTGCTGGTCGAGGACCTGGCGGGTGACGGTGGCGTCTCCGGCCAGCGACAGCGTCGGGTTCTGCACGACGCTCACGGTGTAGCCGTCGCGCACCAGCAGGTTGTGGACCTTCTCCCAGCCCGATCCGTCGACGAATCCACCATGTACCAGAACAACATTCCGTGCGCTCATGGCGACGAACCTAGTTCCGCGAGCGGACATGTCGATTGAGTCAAATGACTGTGGCGTCGCCTTCGCCGAGGGTGGTCAGGGCGTCACGCAGCGCGGCTCGGGTGGTGACGCCGAGTTTGGGGAACAGTTGGTACAGGTGGGCGCCGACGGTCCGTGGCGACAGGTACAGCTGCGCGCCGATCTGTTTGTTGGTCAGCCCGGCCGCCGCCAGGGTGACGATCTCGCGTTGCTGGGACGTCAGCACGACGGCTTTCGGCGGCAGCGCGCGGGTCCCGGCCGCCCGCAGCTCGGTCCGGGCCCGGGCGGCCCACGGCAGCGCCCCGAGGCGCTCGAACCGTTCCGCCGCAGCAGTCAGTCGCGCGCCGGCCGGCCCGGGTTTCCGTTGCCGGCGCAGGATTTCGCCGTGGTACAGCTCGGCCCGGGCCAGCTCGAACGGCCACCGGTCCAGCCCGTCGGCGGCCAGCACCTCGGCGAACATCGCGTCGTCCCGCCCAGCCAGGGCCGTCGCGACCCGTCCGACGAACTCGAACCGCGCCGACACAGCCCGGATTTCCTGCCCAGAAGCCGCGTGGGCGAGAGCCTCGGCGTGCCGCCCTGTTCGCACCGCCGCCTCGACGAGGTCGAGGATCGTCCAGAGCGCGTGCGGGGCATGGGACGCCAGCCGGCCGGTCGGAGTGATCGCGGTCCCGAAACGATAAGCGGCCTCGAACTCACGGCGTCCCAAGGCATCGAGCACCCGCACGTGGCACGCGTACTGATGCGCCAGGCCACCCGCCCAGTCGTCCATCCGGCGGATACGGGCTTCCACCCGGTCGCGATCGCCCCGCGCGGCGGCGATCAGGGCGTCGAGGAAACGGCCCGGCCAGGCCAACAACTGGTAGCCGTGCCGCGCGCACAGGTCGAGCCCCTCCTCGGCGAGGGATCGCGCCTCGTCCCACTGGCCGGCTCGGAACGCGTCCTGGCCGAGCAGGAACATCGCCTCGATCGCGGAGGCGACCGGGCCGCCGTCCCGGCCGTGGCTGACGACCCGGCGGAGTGCGGTCCGGCAGGCCGGCAGGCGATCGACGTAGGTCGCGGCGATCGCGACCCGCACGATGCGGGCCGGATTGACCGCGCGGGACAGGCCCGCGAGCACGGTGTCCAGCCGGTCCAGCATTGCCGTGCCGCACCGCGCCGGATCGGCGTAGGTCGACTCGATGATCGCCAGCAGCTCCGGCCGTGGGCACAGGCGGCCGACGGCCTCGTGGAAATGCGACCACTGCCCGTCGAACGCCGAGATCTGCGCCAGGTGGCAGATGGCTTCGAGCAGCGTCCGATCGGTCCCGTCGGTCGGGTCGGGGGCCTGCTTCAGCGCGGCGGTGAGCAGCCGCCGGGCGGCGGCGACGTCGCCGAAGTGGTGCAGCGACTGGCTGGCCCGGGCCAGGCCGACGGTCAGCGAGGACTCGGTCGTCTGCGCGAGCAGGTGCGGGGCGCTGTCGAGATCCCCGGTGACGGCGGTGCTCAGGTACGCGGCCTCGGCCAGCCGCGTGTCCCGGGTGGTCGGGCTCAGGTCGGCGGCGCGCAACAGATCGCCGATTGCGTCGACCGGAGATCCCCGCCGCACCTTGGTGTGCGCGGACTCTCCGAGCAGCCGGGCCATGCGCTCGTCGGGACCGGCCGCCTCCGTGAGATGCCCGAGCCGACGGTGCACCTCGCGGCGTTCCACTTCGGACGCCAGCTCCACCACGGCGGCGCGGATCAGCGGATGGCTGAACGACAACTGCCCGGTGGTCTCGTCGATCCGCACCAGTCCCAGCCGTTCGGCCGGCGCGAGCCCCGTCGTGTCGGCGAGGACGGCGTTGTCGCCGGACAGAGCCGCCACCAGCAACAACGACCGGGTTGCCGCCGGGAGTCCTATGACACGTGAGGAAAAGGCGTCTCGCAGCCTTCTGCTCAACGGCAGCACGTCGGGCAGCGCGCCGACCGTGGTGCGCTGCCACGGAGTCAGCGCGGTCGGCAATTCCAGCAGCGCCAACGGATTGCCTTCCGACTCCTCGGCCAGCCGCCGCCGCACGCGCTCGGGCATGGCCGGAAAGTGGTACTTCAGCAAGGAAATCGCGCTACGCTGGTCGATCGGCGACAGATCGACAGTAGGGAACCCGCCGCCGTCGAAGCGGGCCGCGCCGAGGATTCCTATGCCGGAGTCGGCAATCCGCCGCGCGACGAACGCGAGCACCTGCGCGCTCGCCCGGTCGATCCACTGGAGATCGTCCACGATCAGCAGCACCGGCGCGGCCTCGGCCAGCGCGGTGAGCACACCGTGAGCGACGGCCAGCCGGCTCGACGACGCGACCGGGAGCCCGAGCCGGGTCAGGGCCGCGAAGTCCTCTGTCGCCGAGAACTCCGCGCCGGCGACCCGCCGCACCGCGACGCCCCGCGCCTCGGCGTGGGCGGCGGCCTCGTCCAGCAATGCGGTCTTGCCGACCCCGGGCTCGCCGCGCACCACCAGCGCTCGCCCGCCGTCGGCCGCTTCCTCGACAAAGCGGTGCAGGAGGCCGATCTCCTCGGCCCGTCCGAACAGCGTCATTCGCGATCACCGCGCATGGCGTCGCGCAGCCCGGCCCGCGAGGTCACGCCGAGCTTGGGAAACGCCTGGTAGAGCTGGTTTCCGACGGTGCGGGAGGACAGGAACAGCCGTTGCGCGATCTGCTTGTTGGTCAGCCCCTCGGCGGCCAGCTCGACGATCGTGCGCTGCTGCGCGGTCAGCGCGGCGGCCCGGCGGTTCTGGCCGGCCGGCTGGAGCTCGCGGCCGGCCCGGTCGAGCCAGTCCTTGGCCCCGAGTTCGGCGAAGATCTCGCCGGCCCGTTCCAGCTGGTCGCGGGCCTGCCGGTTCATCCGGGCCCGCCGCAGGCGTTCGCCGTGGCGCAGCAGGATTCTCGCGTGCTCGAACGGATGGTCACGCACCTCCGGCCGGGCCAGCACCTCGTCGAACCGGGCCAGCGCCGTGTCGTTGTCCGGGTCCGACATCGCGTCCGCCCCGTCCACCAAGAGGCCGTAGCGCGGCGAGATCGCCTCCAGCCGCACGGCCCGGGCGGCGGCGACATGCGTTCGGGCCTCCTCCGGCCGGCCGGTGCCGAGCGCCGCCTCGGTCAGGTCCAGCACGAACCACAGGGCGTGGGGGACGTGGGACGGGAGCGTGCCCGGCGGCGACACCGAGCTGGCGTGCCGGTACGCGGCGTCGAAGTCGCCTCGGCCGAGCGCGGCCAGGGTCAAGGCCTGTCTGGCGATCCGGCCCACCAGCAGCACTCCGCGCGGGGCCGCCCACCCCAGCATCCGGTTGGTGACGTCGACAACCGTGCGATCGTCGCCGCGCCCGGCGGCGACCATGGCCTGCGTGTAGAGCCCGAAACTGCGCAGGAGGGCGTAGCCGTGTTCCTCGGCCAGGCGCACCTGCTCGTCGGCGAGTTCGAGGGCCTCGTCCCAGGCCCCGGCGGTGAGCCGTTCCAGGCTGAGCAGCGACAACGTGTGCAGCCGGATCGTGGCCGCCTGATCGGCCTGCGCACGCAACCGGAACAGGCGTTCCCGGCAGGCCGGCAGACGGTCGACGAAGATCGCGGCGAGGCTGGTGCGGATCAGCGCGATCGGTGGCACGTGCTCGTCCAGGGCGGCGATGGCGTCGTCGAGCTCGGCCAGCCGGGGCAGCGCGGCGCGGGCCGGATCGCCCAGGAACGCCCCCAACAGCGTCACCAGGTGCGGGACCTCCGCCCAGCGGCCGACGATGCGGTGGAAGGCCGCCCACAGTTCGGCTCGGCCGCCGAAGTAGCAGACCCAGCCCAGCGTCGTCACGGCCTCGACCGCGGTGTCGTCGGCCGCGTCCGGCCGCATGTCCAGCGCGGCGACCAGCAGACGATGCGCGGTGTCGATGTCGCCTTCGCCGCTGAGCAGCAGGTAGTGGGCGGCCGTCACGGCGCTGACCAGTGGCGGCTCGGGATTGTCGAGGCAGCGGCGGGCGTCGTCGAGGAGACGGGGGACGCGGCGGAGATCGCCGCCGGCCACCGCACCGATGTACGCGGCCTCGACCAGCCGGCGGCCGCGTGCGGCGCCGGTGGGGCTGAGCTCGGCGGCCCGGAGCAGCGCGGTGACCGCGCCGGCGGTGTCGCCGCGGCGGCGCGTCCGCTCGGCCGCCTGGTCGAGCAGGGCGGCGATGTGCGCGTCCGGTGCGACGGCCGTGCGCGCGAGGTGCCAGATGTGCCGGTCCGGGCGATCTCGCAGCCGTTCGGCCAGCGTGGCGTGCGCCTGCCGGCGTTCGGCGCTGGTCGACAGCGCGACGACCGCCGAGCGGGTCAGCGGATGCCGGAACACGACCTCGCCGTCGGTGACGCCGACCAGGCCGGCCCGCACGGCCGGGGCCAGGTCCTCGGTCTCGGCCGGATCCAGCGGGGCCGGCTTCTCCAGCGCGGCCAGCAGCAGTGCCTGCCGAGCTCGTTCCGGCAGGGCGCTGACCCGGGTCGCGAACACCTCCCGCAGACGTTCGCCCAGCGGCAGCGTCTCCGGCAGCGACCTGCTCCCACGCCACTGCTCCGGCGACAATTGCACCGGAAGTTCCAGCAGCGCCAACGGATTTCCCTGCGCCTCGGCCACCAGTCGCCGTCGCACCTGCTCGGCCATGGCCGGGAACCGCTCGCGCAGGACCGCCGTCGCCGCCTCCTCGGCCAGCGGCCGCACCCGGAAGCTGCCGGCGCCATCGACATGTTGGCTGCCCCGCACCGCGAACAGGAAACCGGCCTGGCGCAACGGTCTTCGCCGGACCACGTCCTCCAGCACCATGGCGCTGGGCCGATCGATCCAGTGCAGGTCGTCCACGACGACGAGCACCGGCCGCAGCGGGTCGAGCACCTCGATCACCGCGTCGACCACCTCGGCCCGGCTCGGTGGCGTGCCCTTGGCCATGCCCAACGTCACGGCGAGCGGGCCGGTCCGCTCGGTGAGGAGCGGGCTGAGCAGCTGGTGTAGGCCGGCGAAGGCGATGTCCTGCTCGAACTCCGCGCCCGAGGCCCTCAGCACTCGGAATCCGCGGGTCCGGGCGTCGGCCGCCGTCAGGTCGAGCAGGGCCGACTTGCCCACGCCCGCGTCCCCGGACAGCACCAGCGCCGCCGTGTCCACCGCGCACACTCCGAGAAACCCGGCCAGCACGGCCAGGTCCGGTTCGCGGCCGAGCACACCGTCGGCGGACATGCGCCCAGGCTACGATTCGGAATAACAATTCCGCCAGTTGGGCGGCTTGTGGCCGCCGATACGGGCAACATTCGTCGCACGTCGAGGTCCGCGCCGGCGGATCACGCCGAGTTGCCGCCGCGGGTCGAAGTGCCAGTGCCCGTCCTCGAACCGCTCGCCGGCCCGAGGGGATGGCCGGGCGGAAACAGCGTCGATTCCGCCCGGCCGCCGTCCAGCACCGTTCGGGAGCGGTCAGCGCGCCAGGATCGCGGTCAGGGCCTGGTCGAGTTCGTTCACCGGGCTGGCGACCGGTTTCTTGGCCCGCCAGGCGATGACCGCGTCCGGGCGCACCAGCGAAGCGCCGCCGGGCTCGATGCCGTAGCGGCCGTGCCAGGCGCCGTCGACGTCCTGGAGCTCGTCGCCGATCCGCTGCACAGCGACCTCGACGCCGAGCCGCTCGGCGACCTTGGCCGCGGCGTCGGCCCACGCGGCCCCGTCGGTGTCGGTCAGCAGCACGAAGCCGTGCCCGAACAGGTTGTGCGTGGACAGCGGCTGACCATCGCGCAGCAGACGCACGTGCGGCGCGCGGGTGCCGGGGCGGCCGACCGCGGCCGTGGGGTCCTCCTGCAAGCCGCCGTCGTCGCCGGGCTCGGCGAGCACGGCCGACGAGTGGTAGCGGAACCCGAGGAACTCCTTGACCGTGGGCACCGGCTGCGTCTCGTCGAAGGTCGCCAGGATGCGGCCCTCGGACACCTTCAGCAGCTCGACCTCGCGCTCCAGCGTGATGTTGACGATCGGCCGCCGCTCGGCCTGGTAGGTGTCCAGCAGCGCCGGACCGGCCTGGCCGGTCACGACTAGGCTGAGCCGCCACGCCACGTCGTAGCCGTCCTGGATGGCGAGGCTGCCGCCCTGGCCGCCGACCGGCGGGCAGGCGTGCGCCGCGTCGCCGGCCAGGATCACGCGGCCCTCCCGGTACCGCTCGGCCAGCTGGTGGTTGAGCGCGAACGGCCGCGCGTTGACGATGCGGCACTCCAGGTCCGGCACGCCGACGGCGGCCCGGACCCGCTCCAGGCAGCGCTGCTCGGTGAAGTCGGCCTCGGTCTCGCCGTTCTCGGGGAAGTAGTCGACCCAGAGGGTGGTGGTCGTGCCGTCGTAGATGATGCTCGTGCCGGTTCCCGGCCGCCCGATCAGGGAGAACCGGCCCGGCTCGAGGTAGGCCGACAGGTCGGCCTCGAAGGTGATCACGTAGAGGTGGCCGACCTGGCCGCCGCCTTCGAGGCCGATGCCGAGGCTGGTGCGGATCGGGCTGGTGTGCCCGTCGGCGGCCACCATGTAGTCGGCCCGCACGGTGCGTTCGCCGTCGGCGTCGCGCAGCGTCGCGGTGACCCCGTCGGCGTCCTGCGTCCACGAGACGACTTCGGTGCCGTAGCGCAGATCCGCGCCGAGCTTCTCGGCCCTGGCCCGCATGATCTTCTCGATGGTCGCCTGGGACAGCAGGCACGGCGGCGCCGGCGTCAGCTCGGCCAGCAGGGCCAGCCGCGCGGCGGCGGCTTCGTCGACCGGGAGCGGCTGCGTGGCGGCCAGGGTGGGGCCGCTGCGGAACTGTGGCAGCTCCATGCCCTCCTGGGCGGCGCGGAGGTCCTCGCCGACGCCGGGAACGGTCGAGAGCAGCTCGATCGTCCTGGTGTTGAGGCCCCAGGCCTTCGGCAGCGTCGACGTGGTCGGCCGGCGCTCGGCCAGCAGCGGCCGCACGCCGCGCATGGCCAGGCCCAGCGCGGCGCTCAGTCCCGTGTAGGCGCCGCCCACGATCAGCACCGGAACCTTCTCGTCAGTCATGTCATCACTCCCCAGACGATTGGCGGCAGTGACTGCCATGAGGCTCAGTCTGCCATGTGGCAGTCACTGCCGCCAATCTGGGTGGAGTGACCCCCGTCTCGCCGAGTGGAACGACCTCAGGCCAGCGGCGCCGGCGCGGGCACCTCGCCCGACCGCGTCAGTTCGAGCACCACGCGGGTCAGGTGGCGCAGGTCCGCCCGCCCATCCTGCTCGAACCACTGGTGGAACGCCGTGGTGAACACCGCGGCGGTCACCGCCACGGCCATCTCGGCGACGATGTCGGCGCTGCGGCCGCCGATCCGCCGGGCCACGTCCCGCTGGAGTTCCCGCTGCCACTCCCGCATGGTGAGGGTGAAATGGGCCAGCACCGGCTGGTTCTCCTTGGCGATCCGGTACGCCGTCAGCAGTGGTTCTGCCCGGTCGAGGTGCGACTGGAGCACGCTGTCCAGGATGACGCGCAGGACCTCCGGCACGGGGGTGTCCTCGGGGCAGGCCCGCAGATCGAGCAGCGCGGTGTCGAACATCTTCCCGAAGCTGCTCAGCACCAGCATCTCCTTGGTCGGATAGTGCCGGTACACCGTGCGCGCGCCGACCTCGGCCGCGGCGGCGATCTCCTCGACCGTCGTCGCCGCGAACCCCTTGTCGCGAAAGAGCGTGAACGCGACCTCGCCGATCAGGTCGCGGGTGCGCTCCATCTTCATCTCACGCAGTGTCATGGCGCTGTCCCGTGGTCCCACCGCGCCAGCTTAGTGTCGAGCCCCGATCGGAGCTGGTCAGCGCGGCCGGCGCGGACGACAGTTCGTAGCCGATGAAGGCGAAGTCAGAGCCGAGCGCGTCGACCTCGAACACGTCGGGCCCGATCGTGTGCGCCGCGGCACCCTGCGCATGTGATGTTCGTCGTTCGCATGGGTGGAATCGCTTGCCCTTGCTTGACTTCACCGTAGTGACTGGGCAGTCTGGATGCAATCGATTGCAAGGCGGAGGTGCGCGACATGGGCACGGCGGACGGGATCAGGATCGGCTGGATCGGCGCGGGTCGGATGGGCGCGGAGCTGGTGAAGCGGCTGCTGGCCGCCGGCCACGACGTGGCGGTCTACAACCGGACGCGGTCCAAGGCGGAGGCGTTGGCCGAGGTGGGCGCGTCGGTGGTGGAGCGGCCGGTGGAGCTGGCCGGGCGGGATGTCGTGTTCACGATGGTGGCGGCGTCGGCGGACCTGGAGCAGGTGACCTCGGGGGAGGACGGCTTGTTCACCGATCCCGAGGTCGCGCCGCGGGTGTTGATCGATTCCTCGACGGTGTCGGCGGAGGCGTCGGCGGCGGTGCGGGTGGCGGCGCGCAAGCGGGGGACGGAGTTGCTGGCGGCGCCGGTCAGCGGGAATCCGAAGGTGGTGGCGGCGGGGAAGCTGACGTTGGCGGTGTCGGGCCCGCGGGCCGTGTTCGACGAGGTGGAGCCGGTGCTGGGGGTGTTGGGCCGGGGCGTGACGTATGTGGGGGAGGACGAGGTGGCGCGGTTGGTGAAGATCGCCCACAACGTGTTCCTGGGGGTGGTGATCCAGTCGCTGGCCGAGATCACGGTGTTGGCGGAGAAGGGTGGGGTGAGTCGGGCGGCGTTTCTGGAGTTTCTGAACGACTCGGTGCTGGGGTCGGTGTTCACGCGGTACAAGTCGCCGGCGCTGGTGAATCTGGACTTCACGCCCACGTTCACGATGCCGTTGCTGCGTAAGGACTTTGATCTGGGGTTGGCGGCGGCGCGGGCATTGGAGGCGCCGATGCCGATCGCGTCGGCGACGGCTCAGCTGGTGGCGTCGGCGGTGGGGGCGGGGCATACCGAGGAGGACTTCGCGACGCTGGTGTTGGAGCAGGCCCGGCGGTCGGGGTTGGTGCTGAAGTCGGAGCACGCGGACGTGGACGACGGCCTGACCCCCGACAAGGAGGCGAACGTCGATGAGTGAGCGGCCGATTCCGGCGCCGGGGCACGGCGCCGTCGACTTCGAGCAGCGGGTGGACTTCGCCCGGCTGCGGCGGCACCGGCTGGCGCGGGCCAGGGAATCATTGGCCGGCAGCGAATGCGGGGCGTTCCTGCTGTTCGACTTCTACAACATCCGCTACACCACGCAGACCTGGATCGGCGGCGCGCTCGGCGACAAGATGACGCGGTACGCCCTGCTGACCCGGGACGGCGAGCCGATGTTGTGGGACTTCGGGTCGGCGGCGCGGCACCACCAACTCTACTCTCCTTGGCTGGAGCCGGAGAACTGCCGGGCTGGCATGCTGGGCCTGCGCGGCGCGATCGCGCCCGAGGCGGGCCTGATGCGCGACGCCGTCACGCAGATCAAGGACCTGCTGACCCAGGCCGGCGTGGCCGACGCGCCGGTGGGCGTGGACATCGTGGAGCCGCCGTTCCTGTTCGAGATGCAGCGGCAGGGCCTCAAGGTCGTGGACGCGCAGCAGCTGATGCTGGACGCCCGGGAGATCAAGTCCGTGGACGAGATCACCCTGCTGTCCCAGGCCGCGGCCATGGTCGACGGGGTCTACCAGGACATCGTCGAGGCGCTCAAGCCGGGCGTGCGGGAGAACGAGATCGTGGCGCTGGCCAACAAGCGCCTCTACGAGATGGGCTCGGACCAGGTCGAGGCGATCAACGCGGTGTCGGGCGAGCGCTGCAACCCCCACCCGCACAACTTCTCCGACCGCATCATCCGGCCCGGGGACCAGGCCTTCTTCGACATCATCCAGTCCTACAACGGATACCGCACCTGCTACTACCGGACCTTCGGCGTGGGCAGCGCGACCGCGTCGCAGCGCGACGCCTACACCAAGGCCCGCCAGTGGATGGACGCGGCGATCGAGGCGGTGAAGCCGGGCGTGGGCACCGACGACATCGCCCGGGTGTGGCCGGCGGCCACCGAGTTCGGGTTCGCCGACGAGATGGCCGCCTTCGGCCTCCAGTTCGGCCACGGGCTGGGGCTGGGCCTGCACGAGCGGCCGATCATCTCCCGCCTCAACAGCATCGCCAACCCGGTGGAGATCCGGCCGGGCATGGTGTTCGCGCTGGAGACCTACTGCCCGGCCAGCGACGGCTTCTCCGCCGCCCGCATTGAGGAGGAGGTCGTGGTGACCGAGAACGGCGCGGCGGTGCTGACCAGGTTCCCGGCCCAGGAGCTGTTCGTCGCCAACCCCTACTGAGGAGAAAACCGTGAAATACCCCGAAGAGCTGTTCATCGGTGGCCAGTGGCGCGAGTCCGGCGACGGCACGCGGATCACGGTGCTCGACCCGGCGACCGAGCAGACCCTGGCCACGGTGGCGAACGGGACCGTCCAAGATGGACTGGCGGCCGTCGACGCGGCCGCCGCCGCGCTGCCGGCCTGGGCGGCGACATCGCCCCGGGCCCGGGCCGATGTGCTGCAACGGGCTTTCGCGCTGATGCACGAGCGGGCCGACGAGCTGGCGGCGCTGATCGTGCGGGAGAACGGCAAGGCCCTGCCGGACGCCAAGGGCGAGCTCACCTACGCCGCCGAGTTCTTCCGTTGGTACGCCGAGGAAGCCGTGCGGGTCGCCGGCACCGTGCAGACCGCACCCGGCGGGGCCAACCGGATTGTCGTGCTGCGCCAGCCGATCGGCGTGAGCGTGCTGGTGACGCCGTGGAACTTCCCGGCGGCGATGGCCACCCGCAAGATCGGCCCGGCGCTGGCCGCCGGCTGCACCGTGATCCTCAAGCCGGCCAGCGAGACCCCGCTGACGGCGCTGGCGATCGCGGCGATCCTGGAGGAGGCGGGCGCGCCGGCCGGCACGGTGAACGTGGTGCCCTCCACCCGGTCCGGGGCCGTGGTATCGGCGATGCTGGCCGATCCCCGCGTCCGCAAGCTGTCCTTCACCGGCTCCACCGAGGTCGGCCGCACCCTGCTGGCCACGGCTGCCCAGAGCGTCGTGAGCACGTCGATGGAACTGGGCGGCAACGCCCCGTTCCTCGTCTTCGACGACGCCGACATCGACGCGGCGATCGACGGCGCGATGGTCGCCAAGATGCGCAACGGCGGGCAGGCCTGCACCGCCGCCAACCGGTTCTTCGTGCAGCGCGGCATCGCCGACGAGTTCGGCCGGCGGCTGGCCGAGCGCATGGGCGGCCTGCGGGTCGGCCCCGGCGACGACCCGGCGGTCGAGCTGGGGCCGCTGGTCAACGCCGCCGCCGTGGACAAGGTCGACGAACTGGTCGAGTCGGCGGTCGCCGTCGGCGCGCGCCCGCTGATCGGCGGCGAACGGCCGGAGGGCACCGGTTTCTACTACCCGGCAACGGTTCTCGCCGACGTGCCGGCCGACGCGGCCATTCTCGACGAGGAGATCTTCGGGCCGGTGGCCCCGCTGGTCACCTTCGACGACGAGGCCGAGGCCGTGCGGCTGGCCAACGACACCGAGCACGGCCTGGTGTCCTATGTGTACACCGGCGATCTGGCGCGGGGCCTGCGCGTGTCGGAGGCGTTGGAGTCGGGCATGGTCGGCCTCAACCGCGGCCTGGTGTCCGAGCCGGCCGCGCCGTTCGGCGGGGTCAAGCAGAGCGGCCTCGGCCGGGAGGGTGGGCACGAGGGCCTGCTGGAGTACACCGAGTCCAAGTACATCGCCGTGTCGTGGGGATGAGTGACGGCGTTCCGACGATCAAGGACGTCGCCGACCGGGTCGGGGTGCACGCCGGCACCGCCAGCCGCGCGTTGAACCCGGCCACTCGCGGCAAGGTCAGCGCCCGCACGGTGAGCCGGGTTCTGGAGGCGGCGCGGGTGTTGGGCTACTCGCCCAACTCCGCCGCCCGCAGCCTGCGGACCCGGACGTCGTCGGTGGCCGGCGTGATCATCCCCGACCTGCGCAACCCGGTGTTCCCGCCGATCGTGCGCGGCGTCGAGGACGGCCTGCGGGAAGCCGGCTACCTGGCGCTGCTGGGCAACACCGACGGCGACCCCGAGCGGGCCCGCGAGCTGCTGGCGGCCATGCGCGGCCAGCGGACCGACGGCTTCATCCTGGCCACGAGCCGCCGCGATGACACCTTTTCCGCCGGCATGCCAACGGTTCTGGTCAATCGTCGCGCAGACTCCGGCTCTGTCCCGTCGGTGACCGCCGACAACGCCGCCGGCGTGCAGGCGATCGTCCGCCTGCTGACCGACCTCGGGCACACCCACATCGGACACGTCGCCGGCCCTCAGACGCTGTCGACCGGCTGGGAGCGGTACCGGGCGTTCGTGGCGGCGGCCGACGCGCCTGCGAAGCGAATCGCCTTTGCTGATGCCTTTTCCGAGGACGCCGGCCATGCCGCGACCTTGCGGCTGCTGGATGCCGGGCCGGATCTGACGGCGATCGTGGCCGGCAACGACCTGATCGCCCTCGGCTGCTACGCGGCGCTGGCGTCCCGGGGTTTGCGGGTGCCCGAGGACGTGTCGGTGACCGGCTTCAACGACATTCCCTTTGTGGACCGGCAACGACCGGCCCTGACCACCGTGCGGATCCCGCACTACGACATCGGCCTGGAGGCGGCCCGGCTGCTGATGGCCCGCATCGGCGATCCCGCCGCCCCGGCCAAGCGAATCGTGCTGCCGGTCGAGCTCGTGTCCCGCGCTTCGACCGCCCGTCGCCGGGAGGACCGGCCGTAAGCGGCACATCGGACATAAGCCGCCGCCCCGGCGGCCGCGCTGGCCGCGTCCTCCCTGATCGCGGGCGGCCTGGCCGACGCCACCACCACGTCGGCGTCCGACCAGCTCAGCACCGACGCGGCCGGGCGAGTCATCGCCGTCGAGCCGGCCACCCGAGGGCCAGGCCGCCGCCAGTATCGGTCCTAATCCTGGCGTAAGGGCGGCGGGGGCGGGGTACTTGGTGGTGAACCGGGGGGTGGGTGGGGGGCGAACGTGGCGTATGGACGAACGTTCCCGTGGATTGCCGATGCTGGTCGCGGTTGTGGTGGGCGTGCTCGGGGTGGGGGTGGCGCTGGCGGTCGGGGATGTGGTGGCGGCGTTCGTGGCCCCGGACGCCTCGCCGTTTCTGGCCGTGGGCAACAGCGCGATCGACCTGACTCCGCTGCCGTTGAAGGACTTCGCGGTCAGGACGTTCGGGACGTACGACAAGCTGGTGCTGCTGGCGGGAATGGGGGCGTTCCTGCTGGCGGTGGCCGCGGCGGCGGGGGTGTGGTCGCGGCGGTCGCCGACGCCGGGGACTGCGTTCGCGGTGGTGCTGGGCGGTCTCGGCGTGGTGGCGGTGTGCTTCCGCCCGAACCTGACGCCGGTCGCGGTGGTCGCGCCGCTGGCCAGCCTGGTCGCGGGGGTGGCGGTGTTCCGGTGGTTGCACCGGCTGGCCCGCGTTGAGGACGTGGATGTCGGACGGCGGCGGTTCCTGCTCGGCTCGCTGGCAACGGTGGCCGGCATCGGAGTGGCCGGCGTGGCCGGGCGGTTGCTGGTCGGCCGGGTGGACGTGGAGAGTTCGCGGGCCAAGGTGACCGCGATGCTGGCCGGGCAGCGGCTGCCGCAGATTCCCGGCGGCACGGACTTCGCGCGGGACGGCACGCCGACCTTCCTGACCCCGAACGCCGAGTTCTACCGGGTGGACACGGCGTTGTCGGTGCCGCAGTTGCGGGCCGAGCACTGGACACTGCGGGTGCACGGCCTGGTTGACCGCGAGCTGAATCTCACCTTCGCCGACATCATGGCCATGGAGCTGGTGACCCGGACGATCACCATGACCTGTGTGTCCAATGAGGTCGGTGGCCCGTACGTGTCGACGGCCAACTTCACGGGCGTGCTGCTGCGGGACCTGTTGTCCCGGGCCGGGGTCAGACCGGAAGCCGATCAGATTCTCTCGTCCAGTGTGGACGGTTACAGCGCCGGGAGCCCGGTGGCGTCGGTGTTGGATCCCGGTCGGGACGCGATGCTGGCGGTGGGGATGAACGGCCAGGCTCTGCCACCGGAGCACGGGTTTCCGGCGCGGCTGGTGGTGCCCGGTATCTACGGCTACGCCTCGGCGACCAAGTGGCTCAAGGACATCGAGCTCACCACGTTCGCCGCGAAGCAGCAGTACTGGGTGCCACGCGGCTACTCGCCGCGGGCGCCGATCAAGACCGAGTCCCGGATCGACGTGCCGCGGGGATTGCAGGCCCTGCCGTCCGGCAAGGTCACGGTGGCGGGCGTCGCGTGGGCGCAGACCAGGGGAATCGCCAAGGTCGAGCTCCAGATGGACGGCGGCCCGTGGCAGGAGGCCGACCTCGCGGTCAGCGTGAACAACGAGACGTGGCGGATGTGGCGCAAGGTCTACGACCTGAAGCCGGGCACCCACACCGTGATCTCCCGCGCCACCGACAGCACCGGCTACGCCCAGACCCGCGACCGCGTCGGCCCGATTCCCGACGGGGCCACCGGCTGGCACACGATCGTGTTCACCACGGCCTGATCCGGTCCGTGACCGAAGCGTTACCGAACGGGTCGAACCGCCGGACCGGGACCGCCCGAACGCTGTGACAGATACCGACGATGCCCCCCGATCAGGCGGGGCATTCCTTTTCCGTCAATCCTGGAGTGATTTCGCATGCGCACTTTCTCCCGTGTCGCCGCCCTGGCCGCCGTCACCGTGGCCGGAGCGTCCCTGGCCGCCTGCGGAACGGGGTCCACCACCGCGAGCACCACCACCACGTCGGCCTCGCCGACCACCACCATGAGCTCGGCTTCGGACGGCGTGACCAAGACCAGCGACACCTTCGGCCCGGCCTGCGGGCAGATTCCCAGCAGCGGCAAGGGCTCCCTCAACGGCATGGCCAGCGACCCGGTGGCCACCGCCGCCAGCAACAACCCGCTGCTGACCAAGCTGGTCGCCGCGGTCGGCGCGGCGAACCTGGGCGACACCCTGAACTCGCAGAAGGCGATCACCGTGTTCGCGCCGTACGACCCGGCCTTCGACGCGCTGGGCGCGGACAAGTTCGCCGCCCTGGCCAAGGACCCGGCCACCCTCGCGCCGATCCTGCAGTACCACGTGCTGCCCACCCGCATGGACGCCGACGGCCTGATCGCCGCCGGCTCGGAGAAGACGCTCCAGGGCGGGACCGTGAAGATCACCGGGGACAAGACCTCCGGCGTCATGGTGAACGACGCGAAGGTGCTGTGCGGCAACATCCCCACCGGCAACGCCACCGTGTTCGTCATCGACAAGGTGCTCACCCCCGCGAGCTGAGTGATGCTCATATCGCCTGCGGAAGCCCCCGACACCGGGGGCTTCCGCCCGACCGAGGTGACGATCCGCATGGACCCGGAGACCGTCGACGCCGAGCTGCTCGCGGCGGTGGCCGCCGGCGACCAGCGGGCGTTCGCGGCGCTGTACGACCGCTACAGCCGCCAGGCCTACTCGCTGGCCCGCCGGGTGTGTGTGGACCCGGACTTCGCCGATGAGGCGGTCCAGGAGGCGTTTCTGGTGGTGTGGAAGGATCCTGGCCGCTTCGACCCGGCGCGGGGCGGCTTTGCCTCGTGGCTGCTGATGCTGGTGCACCACCGCTCGGTCGACGTGGTGCGCCGGCAGTCGAGCCACCGCCGGCGCCACCTGCTCGGCATGGACGAGTTCGCCGACGGGGTGCTGCCGGCCGAGGCCGGGGCCGACGAGCGGGCGATGACCAACGTGGTCGGCGGCCTGGTCCGCAAGGCGCTCGACGAGTTGTCGGCCGAGCAGCGCCAGGTCATCGGCCTGGCCTATCTCGGCGGCTACACGCAGGCCGAGGTGTCGGCGATCACGGGGCTGCCGCTGGGCACCGTCAAGTCCCGGACTTTCGCCGGGATCAAACGACTTCGGGACCTGTTGGCCGGGTTGGGCCGGCGGCACGACGGATTGGAAGTGTGGTGATGGACGCGGTCCGCTGCCCGCACAAGGAGAACGCGGTGGGCTGGGCGCTCTACGCGCTGGGGCCCACGGAGGAACACGCTGTGCGCCAACACCTCGCGACCTGCGTGGAGTGTCGACGGACGGTGCGGGAGACCGAACGGGTCGGGGCCCTGCTCGCGGAGGCGGTTCCGCGACACGAGCCACCACCAGCGTTGCGGGCCCGTCTGCTGGCCGAGATCAGCGGCGCGGTGCCGATCCACACGGCCGCTCGGCGGCGGCATCGCGGCCGTGCACTGTTGGCCGCCGCGGCGGCGGTGGTGGTCGTGCTCGGCGGCGCGACAACCGTGCTGGGGATACAGGTCAGCCAGTTGCACGCACAGGTGTCGGCCGACGCGATGGTGCAGTCGATCGTCGGCGACCCGGCGGCGCGGCGGGCGGTGCTGACCAACGCCGGCGGCAAGCCGGCCGCCATGCTGATCGCCGGTCCACAAGGGACGGTGGTCGTGCCGCTCGGCCTCGCGCCCAATGCCGCCAACCAGCACTATGTCGCCTGGGGGCTGGAGGATTCCGGTCCGGCGGCGCTGACCGCGTTCGATGTCCCGGCCGGCAGTCTCGCGCCGATCGTGGTCAGCTGGCCGGCGAGCGCCCGGGCCCTGACCCGGTTTGCGATTTCCCTGGAGCCGGGACGATCCATGCCCGCCAAGCCGACGGACGTCGTCGCCAGCGGCGCCTCGGCGTGAGATGTCGCCAGAGCCAGGTCCGTGTTCCGCGCGCCGAAGTCGTACCCGGGCACGGCCATCTGGGAGGCGGCGGGCGCGGCGATCACCGCCGGCGCCGTCCTGCTTGACCGCCGCGCGGCCCGCTGACGTCGCTGCTGCCGCTCAGCGGCAGGTAGTCCGGGCCGGACCGGCGCCAGACGGGATCTCCGCAGTCGATGCCCTGGGCGGCCAGAATGCGTTTGACCACCTTGTACGTCGCGGTGCGGGGCAGGGCGTCGGCGATCCGGACGTAGCGGGGCAGCTGCTTGGGGCCCAGATCGGGCTGGGCGGCGAGGAACGCGGCGAAGTCGGCGGGATCGAGCTCGGCCCGCGGCACGACGGCGGCCATCACCTGGTCGCCCACGGTGGGATCGGGGATCGCGTACACGGCGACCTCGGCGATGCCCGGATGTCGGGCCAGGATCCGCTCGATCGGCGCGGCGCCGAGGTTCTCGCCGTCCACGCGCATCCAGTCGCCGGTGCGGCCGGCGAAGTAGCAGTAGCCGTCCCGGTCGGCGTAGCCGAGGTCGCCGCTGTGGTACCAGCCGTCGCGAAGCCGGGACTCGGTGGCCTCGGGATCCCCGTAGTAGCCGGCGAACCAGCCGGGACCGTCGGTGTTGACGAACTCGCCGACGGCCTGCTCGGCGTTGAGCAGCCGGCCGTCCGGGCCGAACTCGGCCGGGGGACAGGGTTTTCCGGTGTCCGGATCGAGGATCACGGTGCCCTCGGGAAGCGCGCCGAGCGCGCCGGGCGGGGTGTCGGGGGTGCGGGCGATGGCCACGCCGCCCTCGGTCGAGCCGAAGGCGTCGATCACCAGGCAGTCGAACCGCTCGGCGAACCTCCTGAGATCGGCTTCGGCGCCCTCGTTGCCGTACACCAGGCACAGCGGATTGTCGGCGTCGTCCTCGGCCTCGGGGGTCGCCAGCACGTACGACAGCGGACGGCCGACGTAATTGGCATAGGTGGCCCCGAAAGCCCGCACGTCGGGCAGGAACCCGGAGGCGGAGAACCGGCGGCGCAGCGCCAGCGTCGCCCCGGCGGCCAGCCCGACCGCCCAGCCGGCCATGATCGCGTTGGAGTGGAACATCGGCATCGACAGGTAGACCGTGTCCGATGTGGACAGTGCGAACCGGTCGGCCAGCATCCGGCCGGGGAAGGCGATCTTGCCGTGGGTGCAGCGGACCGCCTTGGGATCGCCGCTGGTGCCGGAGGTGAAGATCAGCATCAGCAGGTCGTCCGGGGTGGCCAGGACCGGCGTCAGGGCTGCGTCCTCATGCGCGGCCACGGTTTCCCGCCAGCCGGGGGAGTCCAGGTCGAGGACCCGGTCCGGGGCGAGGCCGAGATCCAGTCCGGCCAGCAGGCCCGCGTGCCGGGCCTCGGTGAGGACCAGCTGGCAGTCGGCCAACCGGACGTCCCGGGCCAGGGCCGCGCCCCGTCTGGTCGGATTCAGCCCGACCAGGACCGCGCCGGACAGCGCCGACCCGGCCAGGGCGAAGGAGAACTCCGGCCGGTTGTCGGCCAGGATGCCGATGTGGAAGGGCGCCCCGGGCCGGCGTAACGCCTCGAAGGCCGCCGCGTAGGCCGCCGCCTGTCGGACGTGGTCGGCCCAGGACCAGGTGGCGTCCTCGAACCGCAGGCCCGGGCGCTCGTCGACCGCCCTGGCCAGCAACAGCTCGGTGACGGTAGGCGTCGTGGCTGACACAACCCTTACCGTACAACGACTGTTGAGTCGCGCTCTAGAACAAGTTTCAGCGCAGGCCGTCCCAGAGCACGCGCTCCGCGGCCCGCTCGTCGACGGTGGTGGCCGAGTCGACGTCGAAGCGCATGGCGACGCGGTGCTCGGGGCTGTAGGCCGGCCAGCCGGGATCGCCGGTGGTGGCGAAGTCGATCCAGGCCCTGTGCATGGCGTCGGCCAGCTTCTGCGGCGGGTTGTCGCCGAGCAGCGTGGCGAAGCCGGGCTCGTCGAGATTGTCGAACACGTAGGGGAGTTCGGCGATGTGGCAGGCCCCGAGCGTGTTGTCGTAGGCCGGCGAACGCCAGGCGAACTCGTACACATGGGCGCCGGGGTGGGCCTCGGCCAGCCGGAGCGCTGGGATCCAGAACAGATAGTCCGTCACCAGCGCGGAGAACAGGTCGCCGGCCGTGGCGCCGTGGCGGTCGGCGCGGTACTGGCGCAGGGCGTGGGGCATCGGCAGCCGGTAGCGCACCGCCGCGCCGTCCAGGATCAGGTTGTTGATCTTCGAGATGGCCCCGGTCGGCACCAGGAACAGCCGGGCCTCCTCGGCGGTGGTGCCGATCATGACCTGGACGCCGGCGCTCGCGCCCTCGGCGATACGGGTGATCGGCGCGGCCGGCAACAGCTCGCCGTCCACCACGGGTTCGAAGGGCAGCGGAACCACGTTGAGCGCGGCCTCGCCCCACAGCGACTTGAGCGGCTTGGTGACCATTTCGTGGTCGAGCTCCGTCTGCGCGGCGATCAGCAGGTCCGTCGGCACGGCGGCGACGGCCTCACGGGTCGGCTCGACCCCCAGCTTGTGGGCCAGCCGCTTGCCGATCAGCGCGGCGTTGTCCGGGCTGAGCGAGATGTGGGCGGAGCCCGACTCGGCGATGGCTCGGTGGAACAGGCCCTCGGCGGCGGGCATGGCCAGCAGCGCGCACACGCTCATCGCCCCGGCCGACTCGCCGAAGACGGTGACGTTGCCCGGATCCCCGCCGAAGCCGGCGACGTTGTCGCGGACCCACGTCAGAGCGGCGATCTGGTCGAGCAGGCCGAGGTTGGGCGTGCCCTCGCCGAACCACAGGAAGCCGTCCGCGCCGAGCCGGTAGTTGATGGTCACCAGCACCACGCCGTCGCGGGCGAAGCGGGCCCCGTTGTAGCCGGGGATGGAGCCGGAGCCGCTGGTGAACGAGCCGCCGTGGATGTAGACCATGACCGGCCGGTCGCCAGCCAGGTCCGGGGTCCAGACGTTGAGGTTGAGGTAGTCGTCGCCGGGGCGGACGACCTTGGGGATCACGCCGGCCAGCGCCGGATCCAGGGGCGCCTGCGGCGCGGTCGGCCCGTACTCGGTGGCGTCCAGCGGGGTGGCCCACGGCTGCGGCGGTTGCGGTGGCTGGAAGCGGTTCGGGCCGACGGGCGGGGCGGCGTAGGGGATGCCCTTGAAGGCGAGCACTCCCTCGGCGGCCAGGCCGCGGACATCTCCATGCGCTGTGGTGACGACGGGTTCAGTGGACAACGGTGCTCCCGGGTGAACGGCGGCGGCGGATCTCGGCTCAGCGCAGCTGGCCTAAGGCCCCGGTCGCGAACGCGACGTAGTTGGCGACGACGCGGTCGCGGGGGGTGTCCGGGTTGCGCAGCCACCAGCGTCCGAGCTGCTCGGCGGCGCCGGAGATGAAGTGGGCGTAGGTGGCGATCGCCTCCGCGCCCGCGGTCGGCGCGAAGCGGGTGACGACGTCGGCGATGCGGTCGATGGTGCGGGAGCGCAGCGCGTACAGGTCGTCGGCGATGGGGCCGGTGAGCACGGTCGTGCCGCCGTAGACCAGGGACCAGCGCCGCGGGTCGCGCTCGATGATCGCGAAGAACGCGTCCGCCGCCTGCTCGATGGCCTCGGCCGCGGTGGCCGGGCTCGGCCCGGCGGCGGCGACCAGCACGGCGTCGAGCTCGTCCCGGATACGGCGCAGGCAGGCCAGGTAGATGCCGTCCTTGGTGCCGAAGTGGTCGTAGACGACGGGCCGGCTGACCTTGGCCGCCTGGCACAGGTCCTCGATCGAGAAGCCGGCGTAGCCGTGCTCGATGAACAGCGGTTCGGCCAGGTCGAGCAGCTGTTGCTCACGGACCGCGCGGGGGACGCGGCCGTGTCGGTAACCGCCGACAGTGCTTTTGCTTGGCATCGGTTGACGAGGTTACACCATGTAGCCTACGGTCCGAAACCTACGGTGTGTAAGGCTCCAGCGTGGGAGGCCCCGTGTTCCCTGTGTCGTCCGTCCGAGCGCGAGGCCTGGCCGTGCTGGCCGCCGTCGGCGCACTGCTGGCCACCGCCGGCCCGGCCGTCGCCGACGAGTACCCGCTCAACACCGAGTACGTGGCCCTCGGCGACTCCTTCGCCGCCGGCCCGCTGCTGCTGCCGCAGGACGGATACCATTTCGACCCATGCCTACAGTCCACGGTGGACTACGCCCACCTGGTGGCGAAGGCGTTGCAGGCCAAGACCTTCCGTGACGTCACGTGCAGCGGCGCGACGACCGACAACATCCTTGCCACGCCGCAGAAGCCCGACCTGCCGATCAGTCCGAGCGTGCCGATCCAGATCGGGGCGGTGACGCCGACCACCACGCTGGTGACGATCTCCATCGGCGCCAACGACATCGGGCTGGCCAGCCTCGCCCTGACCTGCCTCAACCTGCTGCCGGAGCCGAACGGCACCTCTTGCAAGGACACCGCGACCGCCGGCGGCGTCGACCGCGGGGCCGAGGCCGTCGCCGCCGAGGCCCCGCACCTGGCCGCCGTGCTCGACACCGTGCACCAGAAGGCCCCGCACGCCCGCATCGTGATCACCAGCTACGCCAACTACATCCAGCCCGGCGGCTGCTACCCGCTCCAGCCGGTGTGGCCGCGTGACGCCGACTACATCCAGGGCCTGGTCAACCAGCTCGGCGAGGTCACCAAGGCGGTCGCCGCCCAGCACAACGCCGAGTACGTCGACTTCGTCGCCCCCGGCGTCGGCCACGACGGCTGCCACCTCACGCAGAACTGGGTCAACGTCGTGCTGCCCGGCACCACCCTCGGCCCCGTGCCGCTGCACCCGACCTGGCTCGGCGAGCGCAACTTCGCGCGCATTCTGCTGGAGCACCTGGGGCAGTAGGCTCGGCGGCACTATGCACCCGGAATACCAGCAGCTCCTGGCCACACTGCGGGCCGCGCGGCCGTCCCGGTCGACGGGCCCGACGGCGAACCGGGGATGGCGGCCGATCACCGCCATGATCGACCAGAGCTGGGCCGTGCACGCGGACCGGGTGGCGATAGCCGACGACACCGTCGAGGTCACGTACGGCCGACTGGCCCAGGAGGTCTGCGACCTGGCCGAGCGGCTGCGCGAGGCCGGGGTCGGCCGGGGCGATCTGGTCACGCTGGTCATGGACCGGGGCCTGGACTTCGTCCGCGCGGCGCTGGCGGTGTGGTGGGTCGGCGCGGCCTACCTGCCGCTGCACCCTCAGCATCCCGAGCAGTGGCGGCGCCGGCTGTCGGACCTGGCCGGTTCGGTACTGACCTTGCACGACGCCACGGCTCCGCCCTCGGCGCGGACGTCGCCGGCCGAGCTCGCCCCCGGCGACCTCGCGTACGTGATCAGCACGTCCGGTTCGACCGGCGAGCCGAAGCTGGTGATGGTCGAGCACGGCGGCGTGGCCAATCTGGCCGACGCGCAACGGGAATTCCTGCGCGACGGCGTCGGCCCGGGCGACCGAGTGGTGCAGTTCTGCCACCCGTCCTACGACGCTGCCCTGTTCGACGTGCTGATGGCGCTGCCGACCGGGGCCCGCCTGGAGACGATCTCCTCGGACGAGCTGTCGGGCGAGGCGCTGGCCGCGGTGCTGACCGAGCGGCGGATCACCCACGCCGTGTTGCCGGCCGCCGTGCTGCGGACGCTGGAGCCGGGTTTTCCCGATCTCCGCGTGGTGATGAGCATGGGCGACGTCTGCCTGCCGGAGACCGCTCGCCGGTGGAGCGGCCGCCACCTGCTGGTCAACGGATACGGGCCGACGGAGACGACCATCGCGGCCACCCTGCACGTGTGCGATCCGGACGAGCCCGGGCGCGTGCCGATCGGGAAACCGCTTTCCGGCTATCGGATCGTGGTGGTGGACGAGGAACTGCGGCCGGTGCCGGCCGGCGTGGCCGGGGAGATCTGCATCGGCGGGGCCGGCGTCGGCCGTGGCTATCTCGGCCGGCCCGACCTCACCGCGGAACGCTTCGTCACCGATGCCGATGGCCGGCTCTACCGCAGCGGCGACCTCGGCCGGATGCGCGACGACGGCGTGGTCGAGTTCCTCGGCCGCGCCGACGACCAGGTCAAGGTGCGCGGGGTCCGGCTGGAGCTCGGGCAGGTGGAGGCCGCGCTGCTGAGTCTGCCCGGCGTCGGGCAGGTCGCCGCCGCGGTCGCCGGGGATGTGCTGCTCGGCTACGTCGTCGCCGACGGCCTTCGGACCGGGCCCGAGCTGCGGGCGCTGCTGTCGGCACGGGTGCCGCGGCATCTGGTGCCGGACACGGTGGTGGTGCTGGACGAGCTGCCGCTCACCGTGAACGGCAAGATCGACCGGTCGGCGCTGCCCGCGCCGACCGGCGAGAGCCGGCAGTCGCCGCGCGGCCCGGTCGAACGCGAGATCGCCGCCATCGCCGCCGAGCTGCTCGGCGTGGACGGGCTGGGCCGGGACGAGAACCTGTTCGAGCTCGGCGGGCATTCGCTGCTGGCGGCCCAGCTCGTGGCCCGCATCCGCACGGCCACCGGCAAGGAGGTCGACCTCAGCACCGTGCTCGACGCCGGCACCGTCGCCGCCATCGCCGCCGGCCTGCGCGACCGTGAGCCGGGGCCGACCCGAACGGCGTCGTCGCGCCGGCCGTCGTTCGCCCAGGAACGCGTGTGGTTGCTGCACGAGCTGAATCCGTCCGCCTGTGCCTACAACACCCAGGCGGTGTTCCGGTTCCACGGCGAGTTCGATCTCGCCGCGTTCGAGGCGAGCCTGACCGAGCTTGTGCGCCGGCACGACGTGCTGCGCTGCCGGTTTCCCGTGGTGGGCGGGGAACTCCAGGTGGAGGCGATGGAGCCCGCGCCGGTCACGGTGCCGCTGGTGGACACTGTGGACGATCAACTCGCCGGGATCGTGCACGACACCGTTTGCGCGCCGTTCGACCTGGCCGTGGGGCCGCCGGTCCGGTGGCTGCTGGCGCGACTCGCCCCCGACGAGCACATCTTTGTGCACGTGGAGCATCACATCGTGCACGACGGCTGGTCGTTCAACCTGTTCGTGCGGGAGCTGTTCGACGGTTATCGGGGACGTCGGCAGCCGCCGCTGACCGTGAACTACCACGATTACGCCGAATGGCAACGCGCCTGGTGCCGCACCGCCGAAGCCGAGGCCCAGCGTTCGTTCTGGCGCAAGGAACTCGACGGGGCCAGCACGGTCCTGGCGCTGCCGCGCCGGCCGCTGACCGGGCCGCGCCGGTTCCGCGGCGTCGCGCCCCGTGTCGACATTGACGCCGAGCTCGCCGGCCGGCTGGTCGACCTGGCCGACCGCGTCAACGCCTCGCTGTTCATCGTGCTGCTGACCGCGTTCTTCGTGCTGCTGCGGCGCTACACCGGCGCCGACGACCTGCTGGTCGGGTCGGCGGTGGCCAATCGCCGCTGGCGGCAGGTCGAGGACGTCATCGGCATGTTCGTGAACACCGTGGTGTTCCGCGGCCGGACCCACGGCGACCCGACCTTCGCCGAGCTGGTGGCCCGCGTGCGGGAGATGTCCTTTCGGGTGTACGACAACCAGGAGCTGCCGTTCGAGGAGATCCTGGGGACCACGCCGGTGTCCCGGTCGGCCGCCGGCGCCAATCCGCTCATCCAGGCCCTGTTCAGCCTGCACGAGGCGCCGCTCGGGCCGTTCGCCGGCGCTCCGTTCGACACCAGCCTGATCCAGGGCGTCAGCAACGGCTCCGCCAAGTTCGACCTCGCCGTGGTCGCCGTGCCGCGCTACGCCCGGCCCGGCCACATCAGCCGCCTCGACGGCGACCTCATCGTCGCCCCGCGGTCCGACGACACCCTGGGCCCCAGCCCTCGGGCCGGCCTGCACGGCATCACGCTGGCGTGGGAGATCGACTCCGACCTGTTCGACGCCGAGATCATCGACGGCATCGTGTCCGAGTACACCGATGTGCTGCGGACGATCGTCGCCCACCCATCCCTGCGCCTGTCCGAGCTTCCGGTGCGGCCCGGCAGCATCCAGGTCGGTGTTTCCGTGCCCGCGAAGGCTTCTTGGCTGCCGTCGTTGGTGGACGGTTGGGCGACACGCGATCCGGACGCCCCGGCTGTCGGCCCCCTGACCTACGGCGAGTTGGTCGCCCGGGCCGACCGCGTGGCCGCCGCCCTCGATCCCGGCGGCGCGATCGCGGTATGCCTGCCGAAGGGGCCGGATCTTGTTGTCGCGCAACTGGGTGTGCTCAAGGCTCGGTCGGCCTTCCTGAATCTGGACCCCGCCGATCCGTCGCCGCGGCTTCAGTGGCTGCTCGACGACAGCCGCGCCACTGCCGTCGTCACCTCTGCGGAGCTGGCCCCGCGCTTCGCCGGCCGGACCGTGATCACCCTGGACGACCTGCCCGCGCCGCTGCCGCCTGTCGTCGGCTCCGGCTCGGATCTCGCTTACGTCATCTACACTTCCGGCTCGACCGGCACCCCCAAGGCCGTGGCCGTGTCGCATGCCGCGCTGCTGGCCCGGTTCGCCGGTCTGGTCGAGACCGGGCCGGGCGACCGGATGCTGGCCGCCGCGGCCAGCACCTTCGACGTCTCCGTCTACGAGATCTGGGGTGCGCTGACCAGCGGGGCGGCGGTCAGCTTCTTGGCCCCCGACTTGACGGTTCGGGAGCCGGTAAGCCACGCTTTCCTCACCCCGGCGGTGTTCGGCGAATTGGTCGCCCGCACGCCCGAGGTCTTCGACGGCATGAAGGACATCATGGTCGGCGGCGACGTGATGCCGGCCGGGCCGGTCGCCGCTTTGCTGGAGCGGGGAATCACCGCGCTGCGCAACGCTTATGGTCCGACCGAAGCCGTGGTGATCGGCGCCGTGCACCGGGTGCTGGCAGCCGAGGACCCGGTTCCGATCGGCACGGCCTTGCCGAACACCGTCGTCGCCGTGCTGGACTCGAACCTCCGCCCGGTCCCTCCTGGCGCGGTAGGCGAGATCTGCCTCGGCGGGCCGACCCTCGCCGAGGGCTACCTCGGTGATCCATCCCTTACCGCCCAACGGTTCGTGCCCAACCCCTTCGGCCCCGGACAGCTCTACCGAACCGGTGACCTGGGGCGGTGGCTTCCCGGCGGCGTGCTGGCCTACCTCGGCCGCCGCGACGAGCAGGTGAAGATCCGGGGCGTTCGGGTCGAGCTGGGGGAGGTGCGCGCGGCGCTGGCCCGGCTGCCCGGCGTCTCCGCGGCCGAAGCGGTCGCCGACCGTGACGCCCACGGCGAGCTCATCGTGCACGGCTACGTCGTGCCCGAGCTCGACGGCACCCAACTCCGGCGGGCCCTTGCCGCATTCGTGCCGGCTTCCTTGGTGCCGGCCGTCATCCACGCCCTGCCCTCCTTTCCCTTGACCCCCAACGGAAAGGTCGACCGCTCTCGGCTTCCCCGCACCGCCCCGCCGGCTGCCGGGCATGTCCCGCCCCGCACCACCGAGGAGGCACGCCTGGCCGAGATCGCCGCCGAGCTGCTCGGGCGGGACCGCGTCGGCGTGCACGACAATCTCTTCGACCTCGGCCTGCATTCCTTGCAGGCATTGCGGTTGCTGGCTCGCCTCGGCCGCGACGTGCCCTTGGCCTCGGTGTTCGCCAGCCCCACCGTCGCCGAGCTGGCGCAAGTCGTCGCTGCCGCCGATACGTTCCAGCTCTTGCCTCGGCGGCCCCGTTGACCGACTGGTACCCCCTGTCCTCGGCTCAGGAACACGTCGTCCGCCTGCACGCCGCCGACCCCACCCGCCTCCTCCAGAGCACCGTCCGCTCGTTCTCGGTGTCTGGCGTGGATCCCGACCGCCTACAACGCGCCGTCGATGCCCTTGTGCAACGCCATGAGCCCCTTCGCACCGTCTACGGCGACGGTCAACGCATTCTGTCCGCAATGGACATCCCCGTGCGCTCGGCCGAGTTCACCCCGGAGCCGTTCGATCTCACCACCGGGCCCCTGCTCCGCTTGTCCTTGTCCGACAACAGACTCGTCGTGCATGCGCATCTCCTCGTCGCCGACGCCTGGTCCTGGCAAGTCCTCTGCGACGACCTCAGCGCCGCCTACCGGGGCGTGGAGTTGCCCGAGCTGGACCGGCAGTACGTCGACTGGGCGCTGTGGCACCGGGACCAACCCATCGCGCACCTGCACTCCTGGTGGTCTCAAAGGCTTTCCGGTGCACCCATCACGCTGCCGATCCCCGCTCCCGGCACCCGTGGCCCCGGTGAGGCCTGCCGCCCGATCCGCCTGAATCCGGGCCCTCGCACCAATTCCGTCGTCCTCGCGACCGCCCTGGCCCGCGCTCTCGGCCGCCGCACCGGCCAGTCCCGCCTCACCATCGGGCTGGCCACCGCCAACCGCTCCCGTCCCGAAGCCCACCTCATGCTCGGCTTCTTCGTCCACTCAGTCCCTCTGGTCGTGGACCTGACCGCCGCCGACCTCACTGCTTACGTCTCCGCCGCCATCACCGCCGCCCACGACCACAACGGCATCGCCTTCCCGCCTTCCCAGGTCAATTTCGTCTACCACCCTCACGGCGCCCTCGGCCAGCTCCACCTGGACTCCCCAGCGCTCGAACACCATGTCCCGGCCCCGGCCAAGTTCCCGTTGACCATCCGTGCCGACGACGCCTTCGTCCGCGCCGAGTACGCCGTCGACTCCGTCGACGCCGCCTGGGTCGACACACTGTTGGATGATCTCGTCGAGGAGCTGCCGTGACCGACCTTCCCACCTATCCGCTGCCTCGCGATCCCTTGCGCCCGTTGGATCCGCCGCCTCGGTACCGCGAACTCCCCGCGATCACTCGGGTTCGCATCTGGGACGGCAGCACCCCGTGGCTGGTCACCAGGTACGAGGAGGTCAACGCCGCCCTCCGAGATCCCCGTCTGTCCGCCGACGCCACCGCGCCCGGCTATCCCCACGTTTCCGCTTCGTCCGCCCGCCGCGCCGAGCGTGTGCTGCCGTATTCGCTGCGGCCCGACGCTGATCACCGCGTTCAGCGACAGCTCCTGGCCCCCGAGTTCGCTCCCCGCCGCATCGCCGCCTTGCTGCCGTCCATCGAGCTCACCGTCGAGGCCGCCCTCGATTCTTTCCTTGCCTTGCCCCAGCCCGCCGACCTCATGGCCGACTTCGCCCTTCCCGTCGCCGTCACCGTCGTCTGCGATCTCCTCGGCGCCGGCCATGCCGACCGCTCTCGCCTGCACACCTTGAGCCGCACCATCGGCTCCCGCACCGCCACTCCCGACCAGGCCGCCGCTGCCCTCGCCGAGATGGACCACTACTTCCAGTCTCTCGTCGCCTCCCACCCCACCCTCGGCCTCGCCGGCCGCATTTCCCGGCACGTCCGCTCCGGCCGCCTCTCCGCCCCCGACGCCGCCGCCATGCTTCAGCTCCTCTTCTTCGCCGGCCATGGCCCGACCGCCTACATGATCACCTCCGCCGTAGCCGCCCTCCTCGGCAGCGCCCCTGCGCGCCTAGCCTTTGTCGATGTCGACCACGCGGTTGAGGAACTGTTGCGCTACATCACTGTCTCGCACAGCGCCCGCCAGCGGGTCGCGACCGCCGACCTCGTCATCGGCGGCCACCCCATCGCCGCCGGCGAGGGGGTGTTGATCCAGCTCGACTCCGCCAACCGCGATCCGGCCGTCTTCGCCGAGCCCGATGTCCTCTCCCTTGCGACGCCGCCCCGCCCCCACCTGGCCTTCGCCCACGGCGCGCACCTCTGCCCGGGCCGGCTTCTCGCCCGCCTCGAACTCCGCGCGGTGTTCTCCAGCCTCGCCCGCCGTTCCCCCGACCTGCGACTCGCCGTTCCCTTCCACGACCTGCGCTTCACCGAGTACGAGAACATCCTCGGCGCAGAGCACCTCCCGGTCCGCTGGACCTAGCCATCGCTGCCGAACCCCCCGCCCTGCCTTCTGTTGGCGAGTCGCTGCGCGGGACGGCGTGGGCCTGGTCCGATGGTCCCCTGTCCGCCGCACCGCACCCAATGCGCAACCTCAGGCCGCCCAAGGATCCCGATCACGGCCGCTGCTGAACTCCGGCAGCCCTTGGTGGATCTCCACGGTCCATCCGCTGTGATGAATCAGCCGATGGCAGGCGCTGCACAGCAACACCAGGTTGTCCAGGCTGGTCAGCCCTCCCTCAGCCCATTCCACCACATGATGCGCGTGGCACTGCCGAGGTTTCCTTCCACATCCCGGAAACGCGCACCCCTTGTCCCGGATGATCAGTGCTCTCCGTATCGCGTTGGGGATTGTCCGGGACGCGCGTCCGATGTCGAGGACTTCGGACCTGGCTCCCAGCACCACCCGGAAGATTGTGCTGTCGCAGGCGATCCGCCGAACGGAGGCGGCGTTGAGCGGCCCCATGCCTTCCAGATCGGCAGTGCCTCGCTGCTCCTGGAAGTCCTTGAGGGGCATGGTGAGGGCGATGTGCGGCTTCTCCCCGCCCTCCTCGGGCAGGTCCTTGCAGCCGGCCGCCAGTTCGAGGATCTCGACGAGCGCGTCGCCTTGCCGTTGCGGGGTGGTGCGGGTGTCATCGGCCGAGGTCGGCTTGGCCAGGCCGCTGACGAGGGTCTCCAGTAGCGCGGTGCTTTCCAGGTCGAGGAAGCCGTCGATCTTCGCACCGTTGTGGCGTTTGCGGATGTTCAGCTCTCGGGTGGGCTGGGCCAACTCCCGGTCGTCGGGGGCTTTGCCGTCCTGGTCGAGCAGCAGCAGGATCCGGTGGGCGGCGTCCTTGAACTGGCCGAGGTCAAGCGTCGCCACGTGTTCCACCAGCGCTGCCTCAACGCGATCCCGGTCCGGCTCGGGCGCTTCAGCCAGCGTCTTGTCCATGATGACCAGATGCTGCCTGCTGAGCTGCTCTTCCTGCGCCACGTCCCGAACGGCATCGCGTTGGAACAGTTCCGCAAAGCGGACCAGCTCCCGAGCCTCACCTCGGGTGATGTTCCACCCCAGGGCCAGATCCGCCACGATCGCGGCCCGGTCATCCTTGGTGCGGCTGGTGCGGTTCCACCATTCCCGCACGACCTCGATCTGCTCCAGGTAGTCGGCCTTACGTCGCTCCTCCAGCCACTTCCCGCGTTCCCGCAGCCCCCCGTCGCTCAGTCGCCACCTCTCGGTGTCGACCAACATTTCCGGGTTCGCTGACATACCCCCATCTTACCACCCATTCGACACCAATCTCCTTGCCAGACAAGGATTACCCGATCGTGTCCACCCTGAAGATTCCTTCAGGAAAGCGCTTTCCAAGCTAGCAACGCGCCCACCCCCCAAACGGCAAGCAAACAACCAAAGCCACGCCCCTCCCACGTCCCAAGCCCTCTGTAAACCGCACCACCCACCCCCTGCCACCGCGCCACGAACCCCGCCCCCCACCTGACTCGCCGCCCCCACCCCCAAACCGCAAGCAAACAACAAACGCCACCCCCCTCCCACGTCCCAAGCCCTCTGTAAACCGCACCACCCACCCTCCCGCCACCGTGCTACGGACCCCGCCACCCACCCTCCCGCCACCCACCCTCCCGCCACCGCGCTACGGACCCCGCCACCCACCTGACTCGCGGCAACCGGGGCTCAAGTGGCAAGGAGGTGGCAGATGAGGAGGAGGGACCGGATCCGGCGGGCGATGGCCTTGCCGGCAACGGGCAGGGGTGGGCAAGAGTCCCTGGCCACGGTGTAGGCACAGGCGGGCCGAAGTCGGTGGCGTGGGGTCGGGCTGTGGTTCGACGACAACCGAGCCAGTCGAGATCTGGATGGAGTCGGATGGTGAGGAGCGGGGCTCGAATCCGGTGAGCGGAGTTCCTGTCGGCGGCAGATAGGGTGCCCACCCGCACCTGCGGGTGGGCACCAAACGGCAACGTCGCTGCCGTCGGTGATGTTCCGGCTGGCGAGCGGCAGCGAGCGGATTGTGCGCTTGCTGGCCCGTGTCGACCATGTGTTCCCGGTTCAGGGCAACGGCTGGCTTCGGTTGTGCCTGCTCGATTCCCGGGCCACGGCCGAGGACGTCGACGTCGTGGTGGAGCGCATCGTGCGGGTGACCGGAATGCAGGCACGGCACCCTCCACAGTGGAGGGTGCCGTGCATTCTGTCACCGGGTCAGGAGTTCCAGACCTGGAGCTCCGACAGCTGGCCGGCGGGCCAGCCGGTGTTGGCGGTGAAGTTCACCCGCACGTACCGCGTGGTGGCGGCGGTGAAGGTGATGGTGACGGTGTTGTTGCCGGCGGGATCGAAGGTGTAGGCGGCCGATGCCTTGAGGGTGCTGAAGGTGCTGCCGTCGGAGCTGCCCTGCACGGACAGGGTCTGGCTGCGCGAGCCCCACGAGGCGGGCAGCTGGAGGACGACGCGGCTGACGCTCGCGGCGGAGCCGAGATCGACCTGCACCCACTGCGGGAACGCGTTGTTGGCGCTTTCCCAGTAGCTGTCCTGGTTGTTGTCGGTCACGTTGGCGGAGGCGTAGGTCTGGGTGTGGCTGGACTCGCTGGTCGGCTTGCCCGAGGCGAGGTTGGTGTTGCCGCCGCCGGCTCCGGTGCCGGTGAGGGCGACGGTGGTGGGGCTGTTGCTGGCGTTGCTGGTGATCGTGAGGGTGCCGACGCGGGTGCCGGACGCCGTCGGGGTGAAGGCGACGGTGACGGTGCAGGACCCGCCGGCGGCGATCGACGTCCCGCAGGTGTTGGCCTGCGCGAAGTCACCGGACGCGGTGATGCCGGAGATGGTCGCGGCCGTGGCGCCGGTGTTGGTCACCGTCACCGACTGGGCCGGGCTGGTGGTGTTGACCGCCTGGCTGGCGAAGGTCAGCGAGGAGGGCGCGACCGACAGGGTGGTTCCGGTGCCGCCGCTGCCGCTGGGGAAGACCTCGAAGTCCGAGAGCTGCCCGGCCGGCCAGCCGGTGTTGGCGGTGATGTTCACCCGCACGTACCGCGCGGTGGCGGCCGGGAAGGTGATGGTGACGGTGTTGTTGTTGGCGGTCGGGTCGAAGGTGTAGCCGGCCGAGCCGACGATGGTGCCGAAGGTGGAGCCGTCGGTCGACCCCTGCACGGACAGGGTCTGCGTGCGGGCGCCCCACGCGGTCGACGGCGGCAGCTTGAGGACCACCTTGCCGACGCTGTAGCTCGACCCGAGGTCGACCTGGGCCCACTGGGGGAACGCGCCGTTCGCGCTCTCCCAGTACGTGGAGGCGTCCGCGTCGGTGAGGTTGGCCGCGCCGAACGTGCCGTTGGTCGAGCTCGCGGACGCCGGCCGGCCGGCGGCGATGTTGGTGGTGCTGTCGATGCCGGTGCCGGACAGGGCGATGGAGGTGGGACTGTTGTTGGCGTTGCTGGTGATCGTGACCGCGCCGTTGCGCGCGCCGCCGGTGGTGGGCTTGAACGAGACCGTCACGGCGCAGGAGCCGCCGACCGCGATCGTGCCGCAGTTGTTGGTCTGGCTGTAGTCCCCGGTCACCGAGACGGCGGACACGGTCGCCGCCGTGGTGCCGCTGTTGGTCACGGTCACGGTTTGCGCGGTCGCCGTCGAGCCGACAACCGTGCCGGGGAAGGACAGGCTCGCAGGGTTGGCGCCGAGCACCGGTCCGGGGGCGGTGCCTGTGCCCGAGAGGCTGACGGTGTTGGTGACGCCGCCGGCATTGACGGTCAGGGTCCCGGCGCGGCTGCCGGCCGCCGTCGGCTTGAAGGTGACGCTGACCGAGCACGATCCGTTGGCCGGGATGGACGACCCGCAGGTGTTGGTCTGCGCGAAGTCACCGTTGATCGAGATGCCGGAGACCGATGCGGCCGCGCCGGTCGGGTTGGAGACCGTGACGGTCTGCGGGGCGCTGGTCGCGCCGGTCGCCACCGCCCCGAAGTTCAGGGCGCTCGGCGCGGTCGTGACGCCCTCGGGCGGGTACGGCGGGTAGACCGGCGCCGGGAAGGCCCCGCACTGGGTCGGGGTGAAGCCGGAGTTGCCGCCGTTGTCGGTGATCGTGAAGTTGCCGCCCTCGCAGCTGTAGCTGGGCGGGTTCTGCGCGATGCCGGTGGCCACGACGTTGGTCGCGGACATGGAGCCGCCGGTCTGCTCCTGGAAGGCGAAGGTGCCGGCGCCGGAAATGGTGACGTTGTTGAGGTTGACGCCGCTGACCGTGCCCTCGACCCACTGGATCGCCTCGAACGGGCTCTGCTGGATCAGCGCGTTGGTCACGTTGATCGGGCCGGTGATCGCGCCCTGGCTGCCGTCGAACCACAGCGAGCCGACCCCGAACTGCCAGTTGGGGTCGAGACTTCCGTTGCGGATCAACGTGTTGTTGGCGATGGTGGTGGTGCCGACCGGCGTGGAGGTGAAGCGCTGGCCGACGTGGATGCCGCCGCCCTGGCTGATGCCGCTGTCCTTGACCAGGTTGCCGCTGACGGTGTTGTCGTGGCCGCCGTAGATCGCGATGCCGTTGGCCAGGATCTGCAACTGCACGGTGTTGTTGGTGAACGAGTCGTTGGCGTCCGCGCCGATGGCGGCGTCGGCCCAGGTGGCCAGGCCGTCGTCGCCGGTGTTGCGCAAGTCGCTGTTGGTGACCGACGAGTTCGTGACGCCGCCGTGGAAGTTGACGCCGTCGGCCGTGGTGTCGCGGATGCGCATGCCGCTGAACGTCAGGCCGGTCATCGGGCCGTCCATCCACGCGCCGACCTTCATGTGGTCGATCCACAGGTTGCTGACGGTGGAGTTGCTCATCGCGCCGCCGATGCCGTTGACCTGGCAGCTGTCGCAGCGCTCCTGGACGTCGCCGAAGATGGCGAAGTTCTGCAGGTGCACGCCGGTGCTCGCGGAGGGCGCGGAGTTGCCGTAGAAGCCGGGCGCGGTTCCGGTGACCGTCGAGTACCACATGCCGGCGCCGGCGATCGTGACGTTGTTGACGGCGATGTGGCCGGGGATCTTGAAGGTGCCCGGCGGAATCCACACCGTGCCGCCGGCGCCGGCGGCGCTGATCGCGGCGTTGAAGGCGGCGGTGGCGTCGGCCCCGCCGGTGGAGTCCGCGCCCTGGCTGGTCACCGAGACCGAGCCGGCCGGCTGGGACGGGGCCGGCCCGACCTGCTCGAAGTCGGCGAAGTCGATCGTGTAGGAGGACGCGGTGTCCCCGGCGTCGACCTGGAGGGTGAAGGTGGTGCCGGCCGGGTAGGTGGTGGTGAACAGCCGGTGGGCCTCGTCGTAGAAGTGGTGCGGGTTGCTGCCCGGGGTGTTGGTGAACGGGTAGCTGCCGTAGTACCAGCTGTAGGCGTTGGTCAGGGTGAAGTCGGCCTGCTTGGCCCCGTTGACGTACAGCGACAGCGGCGCGGTGTAGACCGAGCCGCCGCCGGTGTCCGGGATGCTGTAACGGAAGTTGATGGTGTTGGTGGCGACCGGCGTGGTGAAGGTGACGTTCTTGCCGGTGCCTTGCAGGGTCACGGCCTTGCGGTAGGACGCCTCGTCGGCCAGTTGCCCCTGGGTGTAGCTGGGGCCGATCACGGTGCCGTTGGTGGCGGAGTTCTCCGCCTGCACCTCGACGTAGGGCAGGGTGGCGCCGCCGCCTCCGGTGGCGGCGATCGCGGACGGGGCGGTCACGGTGGCGACGCCGGCGGCGATCAGGGCGGCGCCCGTCGCGATGGCCATTGTGCGGCGCAGACGTGTGATGAGTCGGACCATGGTGCGCTCACTCTCGGCAGGGATGGCTGGACAACGGCGTCGACAGCTCGACCTGAGCGGCTGATACGGCGGAACTCCGAGCAGGGACAGGTGTTCTGGACCGTAATCCCGACGACATGATCGCGCAATATGTCGAGCATTCACACGTAAGTGGTTACAAGTGAATGCAAGAAATTGACACTACGTAAATCGGATCAGCCGGTCACGAGGGGTGTCGACCGGGGGCGCGGCTCGGGTCACCCGTCCGCCGCGGACCCGGTCCGACTCGATCTCGGTGCGGTCGGCGCCGGCCGCGGTGACCGACCACAGTGGACTGATCGACGCCGGCTCGACAACGCGCGGCCACCCATGCGAGCTGGCCGCGTTCATCGACCATGTCGGGTCCAAGGGCCGGTTCCGCACCGAGCACAGCGGCCGGACACAGCGGGACCGCCTCGGCCTGGCCCGGCCGAGCGGGCGCTAGGGCTCCGGGGGAAGTCGGCATTCCCACATAGAGTCGGTTGCCGCGGTCCACAGTGGCATCATCGAAGCGTTCACCGTTTCCCAGCCCTGGAAGGCAGCATGAGCACCTCGACCGCCACCGATCGCGTCCGTGCCGCCTATCGCCGGCTCGGGGAGACCGACCGGCCGGAAGCGTGGATCACGCTCCGTCCGGAGGAGGATGTGCTGGCAGAGGCCAAAAGCCTCGACGAACGGGTGGCCGGCGGGGAGCGGTTGCCGCTGGCCGGGTCGGTGTTCGCGGTGAAGGACAACATCGACGTGGCGGGACTGCCCACCACGGCGGCCTGTCCGTCCTACGCCTACCAGCCGAGTCGGCACGCCCCGGCGGTGGCGCGGTTGCTGGCGGTGGGGGCGTTGTGTCTGGGGAAGACCAACCTGGACCAGTTCGCGACGGGGCTGGTCGGCACGCGCAGCCCGTACGGCGCGGTGCGGCACGCGGAGCTGGCGGACCGGATCTCCGGCGGGTCGAGTTCGGGGTCGGCCGTGGTGGTGGCGCTGGACATCGTCGATTTCGCGCTGGGCACGGACACCGCCGGTTCCGGGCGGGTTCCGGCCGCGCTGCACGGCATCGTCGGGTTGAAGCCGACTCGGGGGCTGGTGCCGACCGCCGGGGTGGTGCCGGCGGCCCGTCCTTATGACTGCGTCACGGTTTTCGCTCGCACGCTGGGTTCGGGGTTGCCGGCGCTGGCCGTGATGACCGGGCCCGAGGCCGGGGATTCCGGCAGTCGGGACTGGCCGGCGGATGCGCGGTTCGGGGCGTCGCCGGCGGTGCGGGTGGCGGTGCCGGATGAGGCCGGGTTGGCTCCGCTGTCGACGGCCGCGCGGGTTGCCTTTGCTGACGCGGTGGAGCGGCTGCGGTCCGAGGGGGCGGTCATCACGGTCATCGACATCGCGCCGCTGTTGGAAGCGGCGAGTCTGCTCTACGACGGCGCCCTGGTGGCGGAGCGGTACGCGGCGGTCGGGGCGTTCCTCGACACTGAGCCCGTCGACGCGAATCCGGTGGTGGCGGGGATCATCCGGGCCGCGCGGGACATTCCGGCGCACCGGCTGGCCGCCGATCTCGAACGCCTGGACGGCTATCGGGCCGGGGCGCGGGCGGTGTTCGCGGCGCACGACGCGTTGCTGCTGCCGACCACGGTCGGGCATCCGACGCTGGCCGAGGTGGCGGCCGATCCGGTCGGCGTGAACTCGCGGCTGGGGACGTACACCAACTTCGTGAACCTGCTGGATCTGGCGGCGGTGGCGGTGCCGGCCGGGGACGCGGACGGCGGGCCGTTCGGGGTCAGCGTCATCACGCGGGCGTTCGACGACCAGGTCGGGATCGACGTTGCCGCGCTGCTGACCGGTGAGCCGGTGGATGACGTGTATCCGGGCGGCGGCGTTGATCTGGTGGTGTTCGGGGCGCATCTGCGGGGGCAGCCGCTCACTAGCCAGCTGACCGAGTTGGGCGGGCGTTTTGCCGGCGAGGTCAGGACTTCTCCGGAGTATCGGATGGTCGCGTTGCCGACCGAGCCGGCGAAGCCCGGGGTGGTGCGGGACTCCGCCGGCGGGGCGTCGTTGGCGGGGGAGCGGTGGACGTTGTCGGCGGCCGGGCTCGGCCGGTTCCTGGCGGGGCTGCCGGCGCCGATGGCGTTGGGGCGGATCGTGCTGGCGGACGGGGAACAGGTCCTGGGCTTCCACTGCGATCCGGAGACGGCCGCTGGCGGGGTGGACATCACCCGGTACGGGTCGTGGATGGCGTATCTGGGCGATCGTTAGGTAGGGGACCGGGCTGGCGAAGGCGTCACTGCCTTCGCCAGCGGTCCCGCTCAGCGGTGAACGCGGCTTCGCGGGCCGTGCGGAAGCGGCTGATCTCCTCGCCGTGATCCCGTTCCAGGTCGGCGATCTCGGACAGGCCGAACCGGGCCGGGCGAGTGTCCAATGTGGATCGTCCGGCGAGGATGTCGGCGCGGAGGTCGGCCAGCTCGTCGACGCCGACCGGACGGAAGCGCAGCCGGTCGAACTGGCGCAGCAGCCACGGTCGCTCATCGGAGCCGGGGACGTGCCGCCATACCGGGACAGTGCGGCCGACCAGCTGGTAGCCGCCGGGGCCCTCCATGCCGTAGACGCAGAGGTAGACGCCGCCGATGCCGACGGCGTTCTGCGGGGTCCAGGTGCGAGCCGGGTCGTACTTGGTCGTGACGAGGCGGTGGCGGGGATCGATGGGGATGGCCACCGGCGCGCCGAGGTAGACGTCGCCGAGGCCGACCACCAGGTAGGTCGCCGCCCGCACGATGTCGAAGACGTCGGCTCGTTCGTCGAGGGCGTTGACACGGCGGATGAACTCGACGTTGTCGGGGCACCAGGGCGCGTCCGGGCGGACCGATCGGGCGTAGCGGGCCATCGCCTCGTGGGCCGCGGGATGGTCGAACGCGATCGGCAGGGTCACTTCCCGCACGTCGAGGGTGACGGTCGTCGGGTCGGGGACGTCCGCGGCCAGCTCGTGCAGCGTCTGCGCCAGGTGCGGCAGGGGACAGGCGCTCGGGTCGACCCGGACCAGCAGCGACCGCACGCCCTCGACGATCTCCCGGACACCGGCGACCGCCGCCCCGCGGAGGGCGTTGGCCAGCAGGTGCACCCACATCCGCACGTCGAGGTCGAGCGCCGGGGGACCGGCCTCCAGCAGCACATGGTGATCACCGGCCCGGCGGACCACGATCGCCGGGGCATGGGCGGTGGCCGCGCGGGACAGCAGCAGGCCGTGGTCCCGGAGCAGCTCGGGCCGGATGCTGGGCGTGGCCGGGCGTGGGGTGGGGACGCGGGCCAGGGAGCGTTCGAACGCCTCGGAGATGGCGGCGGTGGGGTCGGTGAGGAGGGTGTCGCGGGCGGAGTTGACGGCGTCGGCCTCGTCGGGGGACACCAGGACGAGGCGCACGGAGTCGCCGGGGCGGGCCTGGGCGAACACCCAGCGGTCGGCGCGGATGACGGTGAACGGCACGACGAAGCCGCCGAGACTGGGGCCGTCGGGACCGACGACGACGGGAGTGTCGCCGGACAGCATGATGCCGCCGATGGGATAGGCGCTGTCGTGGATGTTGGACGGGTGCAGGCCGGCCTCGCCGCCGTCGGACCGGGCCCACTGGGGGCGCGGGCCGACGAGACGGACGCCGGTGCGGTCGGCGCGGTGGTCGACGGTCCAGGTGGCGGCCAGCAGGTCCGAAGCGCCGGCGGGGGTGAGGTGCTCGGGGGCGCCGTGGGGGCCGGCCAGCACGCGGACAGTCCACATCGGACTCAAGGATGGCAGCACGGAGGCGACGTCCACGGGGGCGCTGAGGTTTTCCTCGCGGCCCAAGGTAAGGGCGTCGCCCGGTTCCAGGGCTCGGCCGTCCAGCCCGCCGAACTTGCCGAGCAGGAAGGTCGCGCGGCTGCCGAAAACCGGGGGCACGGCGATGCCGCCGCCGACGGCGAGATAGGACCGGAAACCGGGCCCTCCGCACGGGCCGAGGTCGACGACCGAGCCGGGGGCGACGACCGTGACCATGCCCGCGGCCAGGGGACGACCGTCCACTGTGGCCTGATGGGCCGCGCCGGTGACGCAGATGGTGGCCCGCCGGTCGAAACGCACCACGGGGCCGGTCGCCACGGCCTCCAGGCCGGCGGCCCACGGCGCATTGCCCACCGCGACATTGGCCAGGCCGAAGGAGAAGTCGTCCCATGCGCCGGACGGCGGCACGCCGACGTCCCACATGCCGCCACGGCCGGCAAGATCCTGCACGGTGGTCTGCGTGCCGGCCGAGAGCACCGTCAGGGTGGTAGCTCGCAAGACAGCGGTCACGGGGACCACCAGCCCAGGAGCCGCACGGGTGTGGGGTTCCAGCCGTTGCAGGGGTTGTTGATTTGCGGGCAGTTGCTGATCAGCACCAGCAGGTCGCGTTCGGCGCGGATCTGGACGTGTTTGCCGGGCGCGGAGACGCCGTCGGCGAAGGTGAGGCCGCCGGCGGCGGTGAGCGGCACGTTCATGAAGAAATTGATGTTGTGGCCGAGGTGGCGGGCGTCGATGCCGGCGGCGGCGCCGTAGCGGAGAAAGGTTTCGCGGCAGGCGTGTTGGTGGCGGGTGTGCTCGCCGTAACGGACCACATTGGACTCCTGCGCGCACGCGCCGCCGACGGTGTCGTGCCGGCCGCAGGTGTCGTCGGTGATCGTGGCCAGCAGGTCCAGACGGGTCGAGAGCAGGCGCGAGCCGGTGGTGAGGTAGACCGCGCCCTGTTCGCGGATGGTGTCGAAGGCGCTGTACCGGTTGTCGATGTCGGCGGCGTCGTAGAACAGCGTGTCCACGGCCTGGTTGCCGTGCAGGTCGACGATGCGGAACGTGCCGCCGGCCGGGATGGCGCCGAGGAAACCGTCGCCCGCGTCGACAACCGTGTCCAGCACGGGATTCTCGGTCACGCCAGCACCTCCTTGGCCAGCAGCAGGGCCCGTTCGCTCTCGGCCCGAAACGCCCACGACGGGTCGTCCGGTCCGGCCGGTGGGATGGACAGCACCTCGACCCGCACCGGTTGCGGATTCCATCGGGGATCCAGCGGGTGGGGCGCCGTCGACAGCACCGCCAACACGTCGATCTCGGCCCGCAGCGCCACCCAGTCGTTGGCCAGAGCGTGATCGGGTTCGAAACTCAAAGATCCGGCCGCGTCATCGGAAGTGGCAGCCTTGGCGAAGAAGTTGACGCACCCGTGCAGGTCCGCCGTGTCCCGGCCGTGCTTGCGCAGCTCGGACAGCAGGCCGGTACGGGCGGACCGACGCCAGTTGTTGCCGTCCTGCTGGTAGCTGGACGGACCCACGTGGGCATCGGTCGAGTGGCCGCACAACGCGTCGTGCCACGCCAGCGATGACCCGGTGACCGAACACAGGGCCAGGCCACGGTCGGACATCAGCACCATCGGCGGCCGGATCACCGCCGACATCTGCGCCTTCAACGTGTCCGGCACGTTCAGTCGATCGACCGGGTGGTGCGCGGCGAACAGCAGCGTCGAGCAGTTGGCCCCGGGCCCGAGGGCGGTGAGCCGGAGTTCACGGCCGGCGCGCACCAGCACCGACCACGCGGCGCCGGCCGGGATCTCATGGGAGACAAGCACATCGCTCATTCGGCGACGTCCAGGGCCAGCACCGGCAGAGCCAGCCGACGGGTCCGGGTCAGGTAGGCCAAGGCGCCGACGGCGAGGGCGCCGATCAGGAACAGCGGCGCGAACCACAGGAGATAGAGGTGCCCGCCGGTCGGATCGAACACCTCGTCCCGGGGCCAGCCGAGGTTGATGGCCATCAGCGCGCCCCACGCGACCGCGAGCACGTTGACCACCACGCCCCACCGGCCCAGGCTGAACTCGCCCGGTCGAGACGGCAGGCCGCCGCGCAGCCGACGGACCAGCATCGGCAGCGTCACCATGAGATAGGCCAAGTACAGCAACATGATGCAGACGCTGGCGATCGTGGTGAACAGGGCCGGATTGCCGACGTTCACCAGCAGCAGCGCCGCCGCCAGCACCCCGACGAGGACCGACGCCCGGACCGGCGTGCCGGTGCGCGGGTTGACGGTGGCCAGGCCGGCGGAGAACGGCAGCACGCCGTCCCTCGACATGGAGAACACCATGCGGGTGGCGGCGGTCTGAATGGCCAGCGTGCACACGGAAACCGCGATGGCGACGTCGATCAGGAACACCGAGCCCAGCGTCTCGCCGAGCCGGTCGGTCAGCACGAACGGCAAGCCACGGGCCGGATCGCCGAGGCTGCCGTCGGTCACGCTGCCGGCCGCCATGAGCGTGGCCAGCAACATCAGCGCGCCGCCGAGACCGGACACCAGCACCGCCCGGATGATCGTGCGCGGGGTGGTGCGGCGCGGATCCCGGGTCTCCTCGGACAGTTCACCGGCGCTGTCGAACCCGACCAGCACGTACGCCGCCATCAACCCCGACACCGCGAACGACCACAGGTAGCTGTGCCCGGCGGTGCCCTGGGCCTGGAACACGACCTGGGGGCCGCGTTCGGCGTGGGAGAACAGCGCGACACACAGCAGCGCCACGCCGACCAGCTCGCACGTCACCCCGACACTGTTGATCACCGACATCAGCCGCACACCGGTCGCCGTCACCGCCGTGGTGACACATAACAGAAGCACGCCGAGCACGACGGCGTTGGCGGCGCCGGTCGGGCTGGTCAGCGAGCTGTCGCCGGGCACCAGCTGGAATCCCGACCACACCGGCGGCAGCACCACCTGCAACGCGATCGCCGCGCCGGCCAGCGTCACCACCTGGGCCACCATCATCAGCCATCCGGCGGTCCAGCCCCAGATCCGGCCGCCCAGCCGGGTGGCCCACTGGTAGATCGCGCCCGAGATCGGGTAGCGGGCGGCCAGCTCGGCGAAGCACAGCGCGACCAGCAACTGTCCGATCAGGACGATCGGCCAGGTCCAGAAGAACGCCGGGCCGCCGAAGCCGAAGCCGAAGAAGAACAGCTGGAACACGGTGGTCAGGATGGAGACGAAGGAGAAGCCGGCGGCGAACGAGCCGTAGCCGCCGATCTTGCGGCGCAGTTGTTGGCCGTAGCCGAAGGTGGACAGGTCCCCGGCGTCCGCGGCGGACTCGGGCTCCACGTCGATGGGTGTCACGCTCACGACAGCCTCCGCGTTGTGCGGGCCCCGCCCACGCGCGCAGTCCGGGGCCAATGGCCTCCCGGGCTTTTCTCCCGCCGTGGAACGGTCCCGACGCGGACCGCCTGCGTCTCTCGGACCAGACCCGCGTTCGCGGCGGAACCCTAGACGCGCCCCGCGCTGCCGCGGGTCGCCACAAGTGCACCGGCCGGCCGTGTCGCGATCGGGTCGGCCGTGTGAACACCGCGTTCCGGGGCTGACCCGTGAGCCGTCACCGCCGTCACATCGTGTTTACCTGAGCCTCTCGAGAAGGTCGCGCAGCACGGCCATGGCGGCTTCGGGCTGGTCCCAGAACACCATGTGCCCGGCCGCCGGCACCTCGACCAGCTGCGCGGACGGGTTGGTCGCCGAGGCCTCGGCCGCGCCGGCGGCGGTGACGACCGGGCTGTCGCCGCCGTAGATCAACACGGTCGGCGCGGGGACCTTGGGCCAGTGGGCGAAGAAGTCCTCGGACTCGAAGCCGGCGTGGGTGGCGGCGATCGCCGTGCGGGAGCACGACGACAGCCAGCGGGCCCGCAGCTCCTGCTCACGGCGGGGCCAGCGCGGCCAGGACCGCGCCACCTCGTCGGCATCGGTGCCGCGCCGGGCCTGGGCCAGCTGCTGGAGGAAGGCGTCCAGGGACGTGGGATACGGGCCGCGACCGGGGCCGCTCATCGGGGGATCGACCAGCACGGACCCGCGCAGCTCGTGACCGGGCGCGGCCACGGCGACGATCCGCGCGCCCATGGAGTGCCCGAGCAGGATCGGCCGATCGAGGCCCAGCTGTGAGATGACCGCGTCGACATCCTCGGCGTAGCTGGCCAGGTCGTACTCCGCAGCGCTGTCGGACAGGCCGCGTCCCCGCACGTCGAGCACGATCGGGCGCACGAGGTCGGTGAGTTCCCGCGCCACGAAGTCCATGGTGATGGCCGGGCTGGTGATCCCGGGCAGCATGAGCAGCGGAATCCCGTCGGCCGGCCCGTAGTCCAGCAGGTGCAGACGGATCGCCCCGGACTGGACCCAGCGGCTGCTCGCGGGCACGGCGGCGAGGTCGGCCAGCGCGGGCTGGCCCAGAGTACGCGGATCCAACCCATCCAGATACGACAGGGCATCGGCCAACGGCACGACGTCGGCATACTTCTGCTGGAGGTCGAACAGCGCCGCGTCGTGCGGCCCACGGGCCCGGTCGCCGCACGCCTCCCACACGACCAGGGTGTTGAACCCCGACTGCACGGCGTCGACCGCCGTCGCCCGCACACACCCGGACGTGGTGGCACCACAGACAATCACGGTGTCGGTGCCCAGCCCGGCCAGCAACGCCGCCAGGTCGGTCCCGTGGAACGCCGACGCGCCCTTCTTCACGATGAGGTGGTCGCTCTCGCGACGATCGAGCCGGGGATCGAGGGCCACCGCCGGGCTGCCGTCCCGCAGCGCCCGCATGCCGGGGGCCTTCCGCAGCCAGGCAACGGAATCGCCGTCGGCCTCGGCCGGGCTGTAGCTGATGGCCGTGTAGATCACCGGCGCCTGGGCCCGGCGGGCGGCGGCCACCAGGGCGGCCGTCGCGGTGACCTCGGCGGTGAGGTCGGCCCCGGAGGCGAAGTCGGGCTCGGTGAAGCCACGGGTCAGGTCGACCACCACCAGCGCCGGCCGGGAACCGCGGGGCACCGCCGCGCCGAAGCCGGCCCGGTCGTACACCTCGTGCAGCTGCTCATCGACGGGCACGCAGCAACTCCTTGATCAGCTTGTGCTGGGTCCGGACCCGGCCCAGCAGCCACCCCTGCACCAGGCCGAACGCCACCGCGGCCACGATCGGGCCGTAGCGCTTGACGGCCGGGGGCAGCAACATGGCCGCCGCCCCGTCAACGGAATCGGCGGCCTGGGGCACAACGGGGTCCTCTCCGTGCAGCTGGCCGGCGAGGTTGCCGGCGAACTGGTCGAGCAGCCGCGTGGACACCGCCCCGATCGCGCCCTTGCCGAACTGGGCCAGCTTGCCGCGAATGGCCAGGTCGGTGCGCAGGTCGATGGTCGCGCCGCCGGGCGCCTCGCGCACGGTCAGCGTCACCTCGGCCTCGGCGTCGCCGTTACCGTGGCTGTCCGCGCCCCGGGCCAGCAGCCGCAGCCGGCGCTCGGCCGGCACGACCTCGGCGAACCGGACCTGCCCGGCGTAGGCGGCGCTGATCGGCCCGACCTTGATCTTCACGTGGCCGAGGTAGGCGTCGCCGTCGCGGCCTTCCAGCACGGCCCCTGGCAGGCAGCCCGCGACCCGCTCGACGTCGTTGACCAGCGCGAACACCGCGTCCGGGTCGGCGTCGACGGTGAGCTGGTTCTCCAGGATCACGACGTCGCCTCCCGTCGGGACACGGCCGTGGCGGCGATGGCGTCCACAATGGTCTGATACCCGGTGCAGCGGCACAGGTTGGCGGAGATCGCCTCCCGGACCTCCTCCCGGCCGGCATCCGGCTGCTGGGCCAGGAATCCCTCGGCCAGCATGAGGAATCCGGGCGTGCAGAACCCGCACTGCAAGCCGTGATGATCGCTGAAAGCCTGTTGCAGATCCGACAACTCGCCGTCGCGTCCCAAGGACTCGACGGTTCGGATGTCGCAGTTCTCGGCCTGTACGGCGAACATCAGGCACGCCCGCACCGGATCGCCGTCCACCAGCACCGTGCACGCCCCGCAGACGCCGTGCTCGCAACCGACATGGGTGCCGGTGAGCCCGAGCTTGTGCCGCAGCACGTCGACCAGCGTCTCGCGCGGCTCGACGAGCGCCTCGTGCTCGGTGCCGTTGACGCTCAGCACGATCAGATGTCGTTCTCTCATACGAGAGTGCTCCCTTCGAGCGCGGCGAGCACGGTCCTCGGGTGCACCGGCGTCGTGTCGAGTTCCACGCCGGTGTGCCGCAGGGCGTCGTTGATGGCGTTGAGCACCGCCGCCGGGGCGCCGATGGTGCCGCCCTCGCCGGCGCCCTTCGCCCCGTTTTCGGTGAAGGCGCAAGGGGTTTCGAGATGGGTCACGGTGATGTCGGGCACCTCCGTCGCCGTCGGCGCCAGGTAGTCGATGAAGCTGGCGGCCGAGGGCTCGCCGTTGTCGGCGTAGGTGATCTCCTCGAACAGCGCGCCGGCGATGCCCTGTGCGATCCCGCCGCGGCACTGGCCGTCCACCACCTTGGGGTGGATCACCACACCGCAGTCCTCCACGCAGGCGTAGCGCAGGATCGTGATCTTCCCGGTGCCGGGATCGGCTTCCACGACAACGGCATGGGTGGCGTTGGAGAAGGTGCCGTCGCCGGCGACGTCGAAGCTGGCGGTGGCGGTCAGCGCCGGCTCCACGTCCTTGGGCAGCAGGTGACTGCGCAGGTAGGCCACGTCGGCGATGTCCTCAAAGGACAGTCGCCGCTCCGGGTCGTCGACCTGGATCACGCCGCCGTCGCCGTCCAGGCGCACGTTGTCACGGTCGGTCTCCAGCAGGTGCGCGGCGATCGTGCACAGCAGCTCGCCCAGCCGGGTCGCCGCCAACGCCACCGCCGAGCCGCCGATGGTCACCGAGCGGGAGGCGAAAGTGCCCCAGCCGTAAGCGATGCGCTCGGTGTCGCCCTGCCGCAGCTTGACCTTCTCGAACGGCACGCCGAGCCGGTCGGCGACGATCTGGGCGAAGGTCGTCTCATGGGACTGGCCGTGGTTCATGGTGCCGCTGGTGACCACCACCGACCCGGTGGTGTCCATGCGGATCTCCGAGATGTCGAAACCCGGCACCACCCGCATCTTCCGCTTGGCGAAGGCGTCCGAGCCGTAGCCGGTGCGCTCGGAGAAGCAGCAGTAGCCGATGCCGATGTGCCGGCCCTCGGCGGCGGCCCGGTCACGGTACTCCGGCCAGCCCTCGTCGCGCAGGATCGTCTCGGCCAGGTCGAGCGATTCCCGGTAGCTGCCGGGATCGTAGGTGACGCCGTTGATCCCGGTGTACGGGAAGTCGGTGATCAGGTTGCGCCGCCGGACCTCCACCGGGTCCATGCCGAGCTCGCGGGCGGCCCGCTCCATGACCCGCTCGATCGCCATCACGTACTGCGGCCGGCTGACCCCGCGATACGGCGCGGTCGGGGCCTTGTTGCTGGCCATCGCCCGGCCCCGGACGCGGTAGGCCGGCACCTGGTAGACGCTGGGCATCTCGGCCGAGGCCATCAGCGGCTCGATGCCGGCGGTGAACGGGTAGCACGAGTACGCGCCCATGTCGCACACGATGTCCACGTCCAGGGCGGTGATCCGCCCGTCGGTGTCGAACGCGGCCCGGGTGCGGTAATGCTGCTCCCGGGCCAGGAAGCCGGCGGTAAGCGCTTCCCGGCGGTCCTCGATCCACTTCACCGGCCGGTCCAGCCGCTTGGCCGCCGCCGCGACGGCGATCTCCTCCCGGCCCACCACGCACTTCTGGCCGAAGCCGCCGCCCATGTCCGGCACCACGACCCGCACCGCCCGCTCCGGCATCCCCAGCGAGCGGGCCAGCACCGTCCGGACCTGGTGCGGGACCTGGGTGCAGGTCTGCACCAGCAGCTGGTCGTCGTGGTCGTCCCAGGACGCGACCACGCCCCGGGTCTCCAGCGGCAACGCGTTCTGCCGGCCGGTCCTGGTGATCACCTCGACCACGCAGCCCGCCGCCGCGAAGGCCTCGTCCACGCCGGGAGTGTCGAACATCGACACGTCCAGCAGCACGTTGCCCACGGCTTCCTCGTGCACCAGGGCGGCGTTCTCGGCGAACGCCGTCTCCTGCGACACGATCGCGTCGAGCGGCTTGTACGTCACGGCGGCGGCCTCGATGCCGTCCTCGACCGCGTAGGGGTCGCGGGCGACCACCAACGCCACCGGCTCGCCGACGAACCGGACCTTGTCCCGGGCCAGGATCGGCATGGCGGTCGGCACGAACTCCTCGGGCGGCCGGTCGAGCAGCGCCACGATGTCCCCGAGTGCCAGATCCGTTGCGGCATAAGCGGCCACGACCCCGTCGACCGCCCGCACGGCCGACAGGTCGACGTCGAGGATGGCGCCGTGGGCGACGGTGGAGCGGACGAACCCGGCGTGCAGCATGCCGGGCAGCTGGATGTCATCGACGAACCGCCCGCGCCCGGTGAGCAGGCGCGGATCCTCGCGCCGCGGCACCGAGGCCCCGACCCAGCGCCCGCCCCGCCCGTCGAATCGCGGCCCGCTCATCGCCTCTCCCATGCTTGCTCCAACGCCTGGGCCACCAGGGTTCGCGTGAGCCGGCAGCGATAAGGACCGTCCTCTGGCGGGTCGATGGCCGCCGCGGCAGCCTCGGCGCACTCGGCGAACAACGCCGGCCCGGGAGTTCCGCCGGCCAGCACGGCTTCGGCTTCGGGCACGCGGATCGGGGCCGGGGCCACGCCGCCGAGCACCACCCGGCCACCCTCGGCGTCCAACGAGACAGCGGCGCTCACAGTGGCGAAATCCCCATGGCGGCGGGCGAACTCCGTGAGGGCGGCCCTCGGCGCGGGACGGGTGAAGCGCACCCGGGTCACCACCTCGCCGGGGTCGACCGCCGTGGCGTAGAACCCGTAGAACATCTCGGCGGCGGGGATTTCCCTTGTGCCATGGGGACCTTCGGCCACGATCACGGCGTCCAGCAGCAGCGCGAGCAGGCACCACTCGGCGGTGGCGTCACCGTGCACGATGCTGCCGGCGACCGTGCCCCGGGACCGGATCGGCAGGTGGCCCACCCACCGCATGGCCCGGGACAGCACGTCGAAGTCCCGGCCCAGCAAGGCAACCTCGATCTGGCGGTGGGTGACCAGCGCCCCGACCACCAGCTCGTCGCCCTGCCGGCGGAACGTGCCCAGCGCCGGATCGCGGCGCAGCGGCGCGAGGTCGATCAGGGCGGTCGGCCGGGCCAGGCGGAAGTTCATCATCGGCAGCAGGCTCTGGCCGCCGGCGATGAGCTTCGGATCCTCGCCGGCCCTGGTCAGCCCGTCGAGCAGCCCGACGGCGTCGGCGACGTCGAAGGCCCGGTGGTAGCCGAACGCGGCGGCCTTCATGCCGCAGCCGTCTCCGCGACGACGTGATCCAGTTCGCGGCCACGGGTTTCCGGTGCGGCGACCATCATGAACACCACTGCTGCCACCACCAGGACGGTCAACACGGTGAAGGTGAGCGGCAGGCCCAGCACCGGCCACAGCACGCTGCCGAACAACAGCGGGGCGAACCCGGTGACGGCCCGGCTCGATGCCGAGGCCCAACCGAAGCCCGAGGCCCGTGACTCCGTCGGATACAGCTCGGAAACATAGGCGTACATCACGGGAATCACCACCAGGGAAGAGAATCCGAACACGGCGATGGCCACGACCGCGGCGGTCGGGGAGCCCAGCAGCAGCGCGAACGCCACCAGCGACAACGCCGAGAACGGCCCGGCGACCATGATGATTCGCTTGCGCCCCACCCGTTCCACCAGCAGCACCGCCACCGCCACCCCGGCGATGCCCAGTGCGTTCATCAACGCGGTCGAGGCGAAGGCCGCGATGTCCCCGAATCCCTGCGCCCGCAGGATCGACGGCATCCAGCTCAGCGCCGCGTAATACGTCAACAACACCGTGATGAACAGCGACCAGGCGACGCCGGTGATCTTGGGATATTCCTGCCACACCTTACGAAGCTGGTCGAACGCGGCGGTCGCGGCTCCACTCAGGGCCCGTGGCGGCGCTTCCGGGATCGTGTACGGCTCCGCCACAGCCCCGGTCCGCCGGACAAGATCGTCGATCACCGCCCGGGCCCGGTCCTCCTGCCCCGTGCGGACCAGGTACAGCGGGGACTCGGGAATGCCGCGCCGCACCCAGAACAGCAGCAGGGCCGGCAGAATCATCAACGCCAGCATCCACCGCCAGTTCCCGGACACCGGCAGCAGGACCGTCGCCGCGAGGCCGGCCAGCGTGGTGCCGATCGGCCACCAGCCGTCCATCGCCGACAGCACCCGGCCCCGTTGCCGGCGGGGCGAGAACTCGCTGACGATGGCGTAGTCGACGGGAATGCACCCGCCGAGCCCGATCCCGGCCAGGAACCGCAGCGCCAGGAAGGTCTCCACGTTCGGCGACAGCGCCCCGAGCACGGAGAACCCGGCGAACAGCACCAGGGTCACGCCGAACGCCCGCTTGCGGCCGATGCGGTCGGCCACCGTGCCCCAGGCGACCGCGCCGACCGCCATGCCGATCAGGTTGGCCGTGGCCACCAGCCCCCGCTGCCCGGGCGAGAGCCCGAACTCGGCCCCGACCAGGGGTGTCAGGAAGCCGTTGAGGGCGACGTCCCAGGCGTCGAACAGATAGCCGAGGCCGCCGATGAGGAAGATCCTGCCCTGCACGCGCCAGCGCCACGGCAGGTCCTGGACGATCTGGTCTCCGGTTCTCATGGGTCGCTCCCTGGGATCGCGGGCCGATCAGCGGGCGAACTGGTAGTGCACGGACTCGGTGTCCGGGTCGGTCAGCGGGCTGCCGCTCCACAGCCAGTGGTACGAGACGTCGGACTCCCCGTCGAACCGGCGCAGCTTCTCGTCGCGCTCGCGCTGTTCCGGCCCGTCCGGCAGATGGTAGAAGCTCATGTTCCGCAGCGAGGCGTCTTGGACCATTCCGGCATGTTTCGCCCGCCGGTCGACGTACCGGACCAGGGCGGCGTCGATGCCGTCGCGGGTCACCCGGCCGAGTTCCTCGGCCAGCACGGCGGCGTCCTCCATGGCCTGCGACGCCCCCTGCGCCTGGTACGGCAGCATCGCGTGGCAGGCGTCGCCCAGCAGCGCCACCCGGCCGTCCACCCACACGGGGTTGCGCCGCCGCCGGTACATCGCCCAGAGCGAGACGTCCTCGTCCTTGGCCTTGGCCAGCACGGTCGGCACGCGGTCGTCCCAGTCCCCGAACTGCGCGGCCAGCTCGGCGGCGGTCGCCGGTTCGCTCCAGGACCGGGCGATCGTGTCGTTGGCCGGCACGATCGCCACCACGTTGAGGTGCTGGCCGCCGCGGATCATGTAGTGCACGAGGTGCTTGTCCGGCCCGTACCAGATCGTGGAGTGGTAGCGGTCGACCAGGAAGCGGGTCGCCGGATCCTGGGCGACGAGGTCGCCGGGGATCAGCGCGCGGTAGGCCATCTCGCCGGAGAACACCAGGGTGTCGTCGAAACCGGCGAGATCACGCACGGCCGAGCGGATGCCGTCGGCCCCGATCACCACATCGCCCTCGAACCGCCGGCCGTCCGCGGTGAGCACGGCCGGGCGCTCGGGCTGGGTGCGGTCCAGGTCGATCACGCGGGCATCGGTCGCCACGCGGACGATCGGCCCGGGCCCTTCCGGGTCCAGGCAGGCGTCCATCAGCACGCCGTGCAGGTCCGCCCGGTGGTAGTGCCAGTACGGAGCGCCGTACTGCTCGACGATCCGTTGCCCCAGCGGGATTTGCGCGATGATGCTGCCGTCCGCCCACCGCCGGCGGACCTGGTCCTGCGGCACGCAACGCACCTGCTCCAGGCGGGTGCGCAGGCCGAGCCCGAACAGGACCCGGCTGGCGTTGGGCGCGGTCTGGATGCCCGCGCCGATCTCGCCCAGCTGCGGCGCCGCCTCGACCACCGTGACCCGCAGACCCCGCTGACGCAGCGACAACGCGGCGCACAGGCCGCCCAACCCGCCGCCGACGACCACGACCTCGAACGACTGACTCGCGGCCACACCAACCTCCCTTGTCAGTTGAGCAGCCGGCCGGCCGGGCGCATCTCGGCCACGGTCAGCTCGCCGCGGTCCACGATCAGCTCGTCGTCCAGGTAGAGCGAGTTGCCGCGCATCGGGATGTCGAAGTGGCACGGCGTGTCGTTGGGGCCGCCGAGCTCGTTGTTGGGGCCGATGGAGAACATCACGTTGCCGTAGAAGCTGCGCAGCTCCATGCCCATGCCGCCGGGGAACTGGGTCAGGCCGTGCCAGTGCGCCCGCTCGTCGAGGCCCCAGCCGACGTGGCTCATGCCGTAGCCGCGCGGGTCGTCGAAGCTCTCGATGTAGGACCGCAGCAGGTCCGCGTCCAGGCCCGAAGTGCCGGCCCCGCCCCGGATGTCGCGGATGAAGCCCTGCTCGATGGTGATCTCCACCGGGGTCTGCACGTAGGTGTTGAACGGCAGCAGCACGTCCCCGGGCGACAGCACGATCCTGCCGTCCACGCCGTCGTCCGCGCCGCCGGTGAACACGAACGCCGCCGGCCAGTGGTCCCAGCGGCCGGGGGTGTCGGTGTAGCCGTACTCCGACAGCGTCGGATAGACGCCAAGGCGGTAGGTGACGTCGGTGCCGGCCGGGCTGGTGATGCGCATCGTGCCGGCCTTGGCCAGCAGCTCGGCGCCGATCTCCACCCGTTCACGGAGCTCCTTGGTCGGCATCAGCCGGGCCAGCAGCTCCGGCGGCTCGACCGCGGTCAGGATGCGGGTGCCGGCGTCCTGGATGGCGAACTGCTCCTTGCTGAACAGCAGGAACGTGCAATCCACGACCATGTCGGCCGCCTTGAGCGCCTCGACCGCGAGGGGAATCTCGGCCAGCCCGGAGTCGCCCACCGCCCACGCGCCGGAGGCGCTGGCGGGGGAGGGCAGCCGCAGGTGGTAGGTCGCCGCGCCCAGCCGCTGCGCCGCCCACAGGAAGGCGTCGGCGTACTCCGCCCGATCGTGTCCGCGGGTCAGCACCACCACCGTCTCGTCCTCGCGCACGCCCGACAAGGTCAGCTGGCGCAGGCAGATCTCGTTGAACAGGTTCTGGTCCATCGTTCGCGCACCTCCCAACTCATCCGAGCACGTATTATCTGGGTACGCAAGAGTTGGCGGCGATTCCGCAGCTGGCGGGCATCGCCCGTATGATCACCGGGGACCGTTCGACGGGAGGAACACGATGGTGGAGCAGGCGCGCACGGGCCGACGCGGACGGGGCGACGCCGCCACTCCGGCCCGCCCCGCCGACCTGCTGGCCGCCCCCGGCTACGGCGCGCGGCGGCTCTACCAGGCCTACCTCGCCGCCTGGACCCGGCACGTGGACCCGGTGCTGACCGGGCCGCAGTTCGCCGTGCTCACCGCCGTGCGCGACTATCCCGACAGCGACCAGAGCTCACTGGCCGAGGCCGTCGCCCTCGACACCTCCACCATGGCCGACCTCTGCCGCCGCCTGGAACGCCGCGACCTCATCCGCCGCGTCGAGTCCCCCCGCGACGCCCGCCGCAAGCTGCTCTCCCTCACCGAGGAGGGCAAGGCCGCCCTCGCCCGCGTCAACCGCCGTGCCCGCCGCCTGGACAAGGCCCTGCTCGCCGGCACCGGCGTGCCCGACGGCCTTGACATCGCCGCCCTGCTCACCACCCTCAGCGCCCACTGGGAATCCGTCGCCACCGACGACCTGCGCTGAGCCGCTGTCGGTTCAGCGCAGCCAGGACGCCAGGGCCTCCATGCTGCCCGACAGCGGCTCGCCGGGGCGGCGCACCAGGCCGACCTCGACCTGCGGCAGGGGAGCGGCGGACGCCAGCACCACGAGGTCGTCCGACACCGTGGCCCCGTCCAGGAGGAAGGTCGCCAGCACGCCGAGCCCGGCCGCGGCGGCGAGGACCCGGGACTGGAGACCGTCGATCTCCAGCACCGAGCGGTCGCCGCTGATGCCGGCCGCGCGCAGGGCCTCCAGGTAGAAGCCGGTCTCGGCGCTGGTCAGCGGGGCGGTGATCAGGCCGGCCGCGGCGATCTCGGCGACCGTCGGCCGCGGGGTTGCGGCCAGGGGATGGTCGGGCGTGACCAGGAAGCCCAGGCGCAGCTCGGTCAGCGGCTCGAACTCCACGCCGGTGGGCAGGTGCCAGCGGATCACGTACGCCAGGTCGAGCTCACGGTCCAGCACGGCCTGCGCCTCGCGGCGGCTGTGTCCGAACCGCAGCGACAGCAGGGTTCCCTTGTGCGCACGGCAGAACGGCGCGATCACCGCGCGGAAGAAGTGCTTCTGCTCGAACGCCATGCTCACGCCGAGGCGCACCCGGCCGTGCCGGCCCTGCGTGAGGTCGTCCAGCGAGGCTCGCAGCCGGTCCTGTTCGATCAGCATGGCCAGCGCGGCGCGGTACACCTCGCGGCCGGATGCCGTGAGGTGCACCGCGCGGGACCGGTAGTCCAGCAGTGTCGCGCCGCAGCTCCGCTCCAACTCGGCGACGTGGTGGGACACCGTGGACTGGGTGAGGTCCAGCCGCCGCGCCGCGGCCGAGTAGCCGTTGCTGTCCACGACGGTGACGAACACGCGCAGCCGGAACAGGTCCAGGTTCATCCACCCAGTATCGTCAGGTCAGCACGGCCTGACCGTAGTCGGCGGGCAGGTCCAGCAGGTCGTGCGCACCCATCCACTGCTGCGTGCGGTCGAACATGTCCTTGGTGTACGGCTCGAACACGATGCGCTCCCCGGGGCCGAACCGCCGCACGTCGACCAGTTCGGCCAGGTCCGGCGGCATCTCCCGGGACCAGTAGTGCTTGTACGGCTCCACGTGCAGGTCGATGGCGGTCTGGGCCCGCCGCAGCGCGCGGAAGTACTTCGCGGTGTCGGCCAGGTCCGCGGTCGGGGCGATCAGGAAGCCGACCATGAAGGTGGCGTCGGCGACCTTGCGGAAACCCAGCTGCTCGGCGATGTAGCACTCCGCGCCGAACAGCGTCGCCACCTCGATCTCGCCCCGGATCAGCAGCCGCACCCGGTCGACGGGCAGGCCGGCGAAGTCCAGCTTGATGCGCGGCCGGGCCACGAACGGTTCGAGCGCCTGCACGGTCGCGTAGTGGCTGCCGGAGTGGTATCCGACGGCGACCGGGACGTCCGCGAGGTCCGCCGCGGTCCGGTACCCGGTGCCCGGGGCCGCGAAGATGCCCGCCGGCGTGATTGTGTAGGCGTGGCCCCACATCTTGCCGGCCCCGGCCGACGCGACGCCGTTGACCGCCCAGTGGCAGGCCGATGAGACGTCGCAGGCCCGGCCGGCCGACATGTCCTCGAACGCCCCGGCCCGCAGCTGCACCGGCGCCTCGTCCGCCGACCGCACCGGCGAGGTCTGCTTGGCGGCAGCGGCGAATCCCTCGGCCTGGAACTCGTAGTCCAGCCCCTCGGCGGTGAAGTAGCCCTCTTCCTCGGCCACCCATTCCTGCAGGCGGTGGTGCGGTTGGATGACGTACCGACCCATGGGCGTCTCCCTCGCTCGGCTGCGGTGACCGCCACGCTAGGAGCCTTGGTCGGGGCCGGACAACGGGCTGCGGTCGATCGACGTATCGAAGTCCTCGATGGCTTCGGGCGCCTGGAGATGTCTTTCGGGTATCACAGCGGACGGAAGAGGTCTTGGACGCCGGGGATGCGCGCGGCGCAGGGTTGAGGCGAACCCGATGAACCAAGGAGCGACGATGAAGGTCTTTCTCACGGGCGGATCCGGTTACCTCGGCCGGGCCACGATCGCCGAGCTGCGGCGGCAGGGCCACACCGTGGAAGCCCTGTCCCGTAGCCCGAAGGCGGCCAAGGCGGTGGAAGCGGCCGGCGCCGCCTCCGTCCAAGGTGGACTGACCGATCTGGACATCCTCAACCAGGCCGCCGGCCGGGCCGACGCGGTGATCCACCTGGCCCAGGCCGGCACGGCCGAGGAGGACCTCGCGGCCGCCACCGCGATGCAGGACGGCGTCGGGTCCGGCGCCTACGTGCACACCGGCGGCAGCTGGGTCTACGGCGACACCGACGGTGTGCGGGACGAGACCGCCCCGTGGAACCCGCCCGCCGTGGTGGCGTGGCGCCGGGCCGTCGAGGACGCCGTGCTGGCCCATCGCGGCCGTCCGGTCATCGTGCAGCCCGGCTTGCTCTACGGCGGCGACAACCGTCTGATCGACATCTTCTTCGTCCAGCCCGGACTTCGCCACGGCGCCATCCCGTACATCGGCGACGGCGCCAACCACTGGGCCCTGGCGCACATCGACGACATCGCCACCCTCTACGTCGCCGCCCTGGCCGCCCGGCCCGGCTCGGTCTACCTCGGCGTCGGCGGCGTCAACCCCACCGCCCGCGAGGTCGCCGAGGCACTGTCGAACGGCGTGGGCCTCGCCGGCAAGACGGTGTCGATCACCCTCGACCAGGCCCGCGCCGACATGGGGCCGATCGCCGAGGCCTTCGCCCTGGACCAGCAGCTCACCCCGGCCAAGGCCGAACGCGAGCTGGACTGGGCCGTCACCCGCACCGACCCGCTCGCCGCCTTCGCCCGCGGCTGACCGGCGCCGCCTCTGGCACGATCACCGGCACAGCGGCTGGGAGGGAGCCCCGATGTCCGTTCGCTACCAACTGGTGATCGACTGCGCCAATCCCGATCGGCAGGCCCGCTTCTGGGCGGCGGCACTGGGCTACGAGCTCGCGCCGCCGCCGGCCGGGTTCGACACCTGGCGCGACTACTACCGGGACCTGGGGCTGCCGGAGGAAGCGCTGACCGACGGCGTGGACCGGATCAGCGACCCGAAGGGCGGCGGGCCGGCGATCTGGTTCAACGCGGTCGGGGAGGCGAAGACGGTGAAGAACCGGCTGCACATCGACATCCACGCCGGCGGCGACCGGTCGGATCCGCTCCCGGTGCGGCGGAGCCGGGTGGACGCCGAGGCCGAGCGGCTGGTGGGACTGGGCGCGACCATCACGGTTGTCCTGTACCAGGAGGGAATCGACCACTACGCGGTCGGGATGAAGGACCCCGAGGGCAACGAGTTCGACGTCAACTGAGTTCGGCCAGCGCCCAGTAGCCGGGCGCGTTCGGTCGGGCCGCTGGCCACGGGGCGATCGTGGCGGACGAAGTCGCCCGCGACGCGGTGCCCGACCGACGCGTGCCGGCCTCAGAAATGGCAGGGCATGGCGCGAATGGCGTGCACGAAGTTGCCGGCCAGGTACTCGGGTTCGCCGGCGGTGATGTCGGGCAGTTGGCGCAGCAGCTCCCGGAACAGCGCCCGCAGCTGGGTCCTGGCCAGCTGGCTGCCGAGGCAGAAGTGCACGCCGCCCCCGCCGAAGGCGATGTGCGGGTTGGGGTCGCGGGACAGGTCGAACGAGTTCGGATCGGCGAACACCTCGGTGTCCCAGTTGCCCGACGGGTAGAACATCACGACCTTGTCGCCGGGCCGGATCCGTCGCCCGCTCAGCTCGAACTCGGCGGTCGCGGTGCGGCGGAACGTCATCACCGGCGAGGACCAGCGCAGGAACTCCTCGACCGCCGGCCCGACGCGGCCGTCGTAGTCGGCGGCCAGCCACGCCCGCTGCTCGGGAAAGTCGGTCAGCGCCTTGAGCGCGTGGCTGGTGGTCTGGCGGGTGGTGTCGTTGCCGGCCACCGAGATCAGCACGAAGAACGCGGCGATCTCCTCGTCGGTCAGCCGTTCGCCGTCGATCTCGGCCCGCACCAGGCTGGTCATCAGGTCGTCGGCCGGCCGGGCCCGGCGGTCCTCGGCCAGCCCGAACGCCACCTGGTGCAGGAACGCCTGCGCGGTCAGGATCATGTCGAACGGGGCGCGGTCGCCCAGGTGCGCCGGATCGGCCCAGGAGATGAGGTCGTTGGCCGCCTCGCAGGTCTGCTCCCGTTGCTCCTCGCTCACGCCGAGCATGTCCGACAACGTGCGCAGCGGCAGCTGCCGGGCGCAGTGCTCGACGAAGTCGGCGCCGCTGCCGGCCTCGGCCAGCTCCCGCACGATCTCCGCGGCGTCGGCCCGGATCCGCTCCTCGATGCGGGCCACCTGCCGCGGCGTGAACGCCGAGCCGACCAGTCGGCGGAGCTTGGTGTGCCGGGGCGCGTCCATGGACAGGAACGACTGCGAGGCCTCGAGCATATTCTGCGGGATGTTCTCGAACAGCACTCCGTGTCCGGACGCGAAGACGTCGTTGCGGCGGCTGATCTCCACGATGTCGGCGTGCCGGACCGCGGCCCAGTAGCCGGGGTCGTCGGGGTCGTGCAGGAGCGCGTCCTGCACGGGCGGATGCCAGCTGACCGGGCGCTGCTCGCGCAGCAGCGCGAACGTGCGCTCCCGGTCGGCCGCGGTGGTGCTCCAGAACGCTCGCGAGGACAGGTCCACATCGTCGTAGGGCCGGGCTTCGGTCGAGGTCATGGCTGCTCCTAGGCGGGCAGGTAGATCGACTTCAGGTGGTGGTAGGCGGCCAGGCCCTCGGGGCCGAGCTCGCGGCCGATGCCGCTGGCCTTCACGCCACCGAACGGCGCGCCGACGTCCAGGCCGTAGAAGTTGACCCCGATCGAACCGGTCTCGACCCGGCGGGCCAGCTCCACCCCTCTGTCCACATCGGACGTCCAGATGGTGCCGCCCAGCCCGTAGTCGGAGTCGTTGGCGATGCCGACGGCCTCGTCGATGTCGCCGTAGGGGATGACCGCCAGCACCGGGCCGAAGATCTCCTCGCGGGCGATCCTGGCGTCGTTGTCCACGTTCGCGAAGACCGTCGGCTGCACGTACCAGCCCCGGTCCTGTGCCGGCCGCCCGCCGCCGGTGGCGACCGTGGCCCCGCCGGCCTTGCCGGCCGCGATGTAGGACTCGACGCGGTCGCGCTGCCGGCGGCTGACCATCGGCCCGACCAGCGTGTCGGGGGAGAGGGGATCGCCGACGGTCAGCGAGCCGGCCAGCCCGGCGACCGCGTCCACGACCTCGGCGTACCGGGTCCGGGGCGCGAGGATTCTCGTTGACAGGTAACAGGTCTGGCCGCTGTTGAGCAGCGAGCTGGTGGCCAGGCCCCGCACGGTGGCGGCCAGGTCGGCGTCGTCGAGCACGATGGCGGCCGACTTGCCGCCCAGCTCCAGGGTCACCGGGCGCAGCAGCCGCCCGCACACCTCGCCGATCCTGCGGCCGGCGGCGGTGGAGCCGGTGAACGCGACCTTGTGCACGCCGGGGTGGGAAACCAGGTATTCGCCGACATCCGCGCCGCCGGTCACCACGTTGAGCACGCCGGCCGGCAGACCGACCCGCTCGCAGGCGGCCGCCAGTTCGAGTGCGTCCACTGTGGTCTCAGGGGCCGGCTTGAGCACGACGGTGCAGCCGGCCGCCAGCGCCGGGGCCAGCTTGAACATGGTCAGCGCCTGCGGGAAGTTCCACGGCACGATGGCGGCGACGACCCCGACGGGTTCCTTGCGCACCAAGGTTTCCCCGTTGCCGTCCAGGCGTGGGCGCCGTTCCTCCAGCGGCGTGGCGCGGGCCAGCGCCGCGTAGTAGCGCAGCAGGCCGACCGGGGAGTCGCCCTCGGCCGAGGCGGCGATCGCGATGGGCATGCCGTTCTGTCTGCTGGTCAACGCGGCCCGCTCGTCGCGGTTTTTCGCCAGCTCGTCGGCCAGCCGCTCCAGCACGTCGGCCCGCTCGCCCGGGGTCAGGCGCGGCCAGGTTCCGCGAAAGGCCGCGCCGGCCGCCGCGACCGCGTGGTCCACGTCGGTGGCGGTGGCCAGCGGCACGGCGCCGATGGTCTGCTCGTCGGCCGGGGAGACGACGGTGATCACGCCGTTCTCGGCCGGGCGCAGCCACTGCCCGCCGATGTAGAGGGAATCGTGTTCGATCATGCGCGCTCCTGCGATCAGGGAAGGACAACCGGTTCGACGACCTCGCCGGCCAGGCTGGCCCGTTCGGCCGCGTTGATCTCGCTCAGCGGGAAGGTCCTGATCAGCTTGTCGAATGGGAAGCGGCCCTGCCGCCACAACGCGATCAGCCGGGGAATGAACACTTCCGGCACCGCGTCGCCCTCCAGGATGCCCATCACGTTGCGGCCGACGGCCAGCGTCGACGGCTCCAGCGACAGGTCGCCCTGCTGCACCCCGACCAGCCCGCAGGTCCCGGTCGGGCGCAGGGCGTTGATCGCGGTCGTGATCACCTCCGGCCGACCGGTCGTGTCCAGGGCGTGCTGGACGCCGCCGCCGGCGGCCTCCTGGACACGGGACAGTAGATCTTCTTCCGCGCCGTGGAACGTGTGCGTGGCGCCGAGTTCCGCGGCCAGGTCGAGCCGGGCGGGATTGATGTCCACCGCGATGATCACCGCCGCGCCGGCGACCCGGGCCGCCATCACGGCCGAGAGGCCGACGCCGCCGGCGCCGAACACGACGACGCTCGAACCGGCCGTCACCCCCAACGCGATCAGGATCGAGGCGGCGCCGGTCTGGACCCCGCAGCCGAGCGGTCCGAGCAGCTCCAACGGCAGGTCGCGGTCCACCTTCACCGTATTGCGGGCCGAGGCCAGGGCGTGGGTCGCGAACGATGACTGCCCGAACCAGCGGGCGGCCACCGGTTGGCCGTCGCCGTCGACGACCGGCGTCGAGCCGTCGAGGTGGTGGCCGACCAGGTTGCGGGGGAAGAAGGTGTCGCAGTAGGCGGGGTGGCCGGTGCGGCAGTTGGCGCAGGCCCGGCACGAGTCGAAGGACAGCACCACGTGGTCGCCGGGCTCGAACCCGGTCACCCCCGGGCCGATCGCCTCGACGACGCCGGATCCCTCGTGGCCGAGGATGACCGGTGGCTGGCCCATGAACTTCGGCGAGCGGGGTAGCAGGTCGGTGTGGCACAGGCCCGCCCCGACCACCCGCACCAGGATCTCCCCGGACGCCGGGCCGGCCAGCTCCACCTGCTCGATCTGGTGGGGGCCGTCGTTCTCGCGCAGCACTGCCCCCGTGATCCGCATCGGGCTCTCCTTCGTCGCAGGCCCGTCCATGGCGAAACCCCGAGCGTAGCAATTCAAGACACGACGTCAAGACATACTGTCCAGGCATTGTGTCGGCGTTACGGTGAGCACGGCGAAGGGAGCCCGTTTCATGCCAGCACTGTCCCGAAAGACCCAGGCCAGCCGCCAGCAGCGGCGAGCCGAGATCGAGCGGCAGCTGCTCGACGCCACCGAGCGGCTGATGGGTGAGGGGCTGGCCTACACCGAGCTGAGCGTGGACCGCCTGGCCACCGAGGCCGGCATCTCACGGGCCACGTTCTACGTCTACTTCGAGGACAAGGGCCAGCTGCTGCGCATGATGGCCGCCCAGGTCTTCGGCCAACTCGCCGACGGCGCGCGCACCTGGTGGGACGTCGTCGACCGGCACGACCCCGCCGACGCCCGCCGCTCCATGGCCGCCATCATCGCCATCTACCGCCGGCACCAGGCCCTGCTCACCGCCGTGATCGAGATGGCCGCCTACGACCCCGAGGTCGGCGAGTTCTACCACCGCCTGCTCGACGACATCGCCCTCGGCACCCGCGCCGTCATCGAACGCGGCCAGGCCGACGGCGCCATCCGCCACACCCTGCCCGCCGCCGAGACTGCCAGCGCCCTGACCTGGACCGTCGAGCGCACCGTGCACCAGACCGTCCGCTTCACCCACCCCGACCAGGACCCCGCCCTCGCCCAGGCCCTGGCCGAGATCATCTGGTGCACCCTGTTCCTCGAACCCGCCGTCAGCACAACAGGTTCCGGGTGAGCCGGTCCAGCCGTTCGCGCCGTCGGCGTGCTGCGCAAGCTGCTCTCCCTCACCGAGGAGGGCAAGGCCGCCCTCGCCCGCGTCAACCGCCGTGCCCGCCGCCTGGACAAGGCCCTGCTCGCCGGCGCCGGCGTGCCCGACGGTCTCGACATCGCCGCCCTGCTCAACACCCTTAGCGCCCATTGGGAATCCGTCGCCACCGACGACCTGCGCTGATCACCGTGATGCCGGCCGTGGGCGACGAGTTCGACTTCAGCCGAGTTCCGCCAACGCCTTGGCGGTCTCCTCGGCCGGGGCGAAGGAGCCGGTGAAGCTGTTGCGGGCCAAGGTGATCACGTCGGCGTCGGACAGCTGGAGGGCCTCGGTCACGGCCTCGTAGTTCTCGTTGACGTAGCCGCCGAAATACGAGGGATCGTCGGAATTGACGGTCACGGGGACCCCGGCGTCCATCAGGCGCTTCAGCGGGTAGGTCCGGAGGTCGTCGGTGACGCGCAGACGGAGGTTGGACAGCGGGCACATGGTGAGCGTGACCTGGCGGTCGGCCAGGAGGGAGACGAGGGAGGGGTCGTCGGTGGCGGTGTAGCCGTGGTCGATGCGGTCGACGTCGCAGACCTCCAGCGCCTCGCGGATGTAGGCGGCGGGCCCCTCCTCGCCGGCGTGGCAGGTGGTGCGGTAGCCCTGGCCCCGGGCGGCGGCGAAGTACCGGGCGAACTTCGCCGGCGGGTTGCCGCGTTCGGCGCTGCCGAGGCCGACGCCGAGGACGTGGGAGCGCCACGGCCGGATGAGGTCGAGCAGTTCGAGCGCGTCGGCCTCGGTGCGGTGCCGGTGGGCGCTGACCAGCAGCGCCCCCTCGATGCCGGTCTCCTCGCGGGCCTCGGCGATGGCGTCGGTGATGCCGCCGAGCTGGTCGTCGATCGGGACGTCGTGGTCGAGAAAGGCCTGCGGCCCGAACAGCATCTCCGCGCGCCGAACGCCCTGGCCCGCGGCCCGGCGCAGGTAGGCGGCCGTCAGCTCGCGGAAGTCCGCCCGGGTCCGCAGCACCCCACACCCGGCGAAGTACACCGCCAGGAAGTTCTCCAGCCCCGTGAACGAATACGCCGCCCGCAGCTCGTCCGGAGTCACCCACGGCAGCGCCAGGCCGTTGCGTCGCGCAAACCGGGCCATGTCCTCCGGCTCCAGCGTGCCCTCAAGATGCACATGCAGCTCGGCCTTGGGCAACGCGGTCACAGCAGCCTCCTCGAACCCGAAGTGAACTGATCAATTCACTTTTTGTGGACGAGGCTACACCAGGGCGGCAACGGCGCGGTCGTGCGCGGCGTCGACCACGGCCGCCGACTCGCCGCAGATCAGCATCATCTGGAGCCCCCGCCAGAGGGCCACGATCGCCGTCGCCGTCTCGTCCGGGTCGGCCACGGCCGGAGCGCGCCGCAGCGCCCCGGCCACCACCGCCGTCCAGCGCTCCCGGGTCTGGGCCAGGAACTCGGGATCCCGCCCGGGCACGTCGGCGGCCATCCCGAACCGGGCGAAGAACAGCCGCAGGTGCGGCCGCCGGGCCGGGTCGGCGATGTGTCGCCACGCCGCCGAGATCCGCTCGGCCCGGGCGCCGGGCGTGTCGAGAATCGTGGCCAGCCGGTCGAGCAGCGCGGTGCCGCCCAGGATCTCCTCCACGGCGGCGGCGAGCAGCTCCTCCAGCGAGCCGAAGTGGTAGAGCAGCATGCGGTTGTTGGAGCCGATGCCGCGGGCGAGTTCACTCAAGGAGAGCCCGACCACGCCTCGGGTGAGGACGAATTCGCAGGTCAGGCCCAAGAGTCGGGCGCGTTCGGTCGGACCACTGGCCACGGCGCGATCGTAGAGGACGCCAGGCCGGCAGTGCTTCAGGACAACAGGTTCCGGGTGAGCCGGTCCAGCCGTGCCGCCGCCGCGGGGTCGAAACCGGTGGTGCGCACGGAGATCCGCTCGCCTTCGACGAAGGCGCTGAGCGGCTCGGCCGGCGGCTGGGCGATCAGCCGGAGGATCGGCTCGGCGCTGTCCTCGACCGGTCGGCCGTGCTGCTTCATGTGATTGATGTGGGCCAGCGTCTCCTGGTCGTAGGCGCCGGCGAAGCCGGTCGCGGTGACGCCGGGATGGACCAGGACGTACCGGGTCGCGCCGTCGGCGTGCTGCGCCGCGAAGGACACGCCGAGCAGGTCGTTGAGCTTGCCGCCTTGGCCCAGCGCCGGCCCGCCCTGATAACCGTGCTCCAGCTGGAGATCGTCCCATCGCACGAGCGAGAGATCCCCGCCCGGGCCGGCCACGTTGACGATGACCGGCGCCGACGCGGCCTCCAGCGCCGGCCGCAGCCCGTGGCTCACCAGGAACCGGCTCAGGTAGAACAGAGCGAAGTTCTCCTCGAACCCCTCGGCCGTGACCGTGCGGGCCGAGCGGTAGTTCCGCGCGCACAGCACCAGCGCGTCCACCGCCGCGAACCGCGCCAGCAGGTCCTTGACGACCGCCCTGGTCTCGGCCAGCAGGCTCAGGTCGGCGCGCACGAACTCCAGCCGGCCCGGCCCGTCGGCCATGTCCTTCGCCTTGGCCCCGTCCCGGCCGATGACGACGACGTGATCACCTTGCCGGACATGGGTGTTCGCGAGGTGACGGCCGATGCCGTCGGTGCCGCCCGTGATGACGAGTGTCTTCACCGAATCCCCCTGGTCGAACCGACAGACTCCGATGAAGCTACGGCGTCGGGACCGAGCGCGGGTCAGAGTTCGATGGGCCGGTACTGGCGGGCCTTGTCGACGATCTGCTCGGCGGTGAGGTTCTCCTCGCCCTTGGCCGGCCAGAAGATGAGGTCGCTGATGTGGGGGTTGGGGATGGCCCGGGCGAGCTGGTCGAGCCACTCGCCGATCTGGTCCTCGTCGCCCTCGTGGCGGATGACGCGCTCGACCAGGGCGATCATCTCTTCGCGGGTCATGGCCTCTCTCATCCGTAGTGGTACGTGCGGTCCAGGACGTCGCGGTGGAACTGGGGAGTCACCACGACGATGTTGCGCATGTCGTAGACGGCGCCCCCGTGCTGGATGGGGGTGGAGTGGTGCAGGGCGTAGTAGCCCACCTTACCGACGTGCTGGCTCTGGTGCGCGTGCGGAGCGAGGCCGTCCCTCATGGCGCTGACGTTGTGCGGGGCGAACTGGGCGGACAGGTGGGGGTCGTTGCCGACGGCGGTCCAGAAGGCCTTGCGGAAGTCGTCGAAGGTGGTGAACTGCTGGCCCTGGAGCTGACGGGCGATCTGGCCGGGGATGCGGCCGGCGTTGCCGTGGGAGCCGCGCAGCCACTTGCCCTGCACGTCGGGCAGCCCGTCGGCCCCGCTGGCGGCGCCGGGCTGGTTACGCGGGTCGTCGCAGCCGGCCAGGCCCAGGGGATCGAGCCAGCCGAGGGGATTGGGCACGTAGGTGTGGGGGTTGGGGCCGGCGTCCAGGCCGAGGGGGTCGGGCGAGAGGTAGGCCGCGGCCTCGGGGTCGTAGTGGCGGAACAGGTTGTAGTGGTGGCCGGTCTCGGCGTCGAAGTACTGGCCGGGAAAGCGCAGCGGGCAGTAGGTCGGCTGCCCGGCCGGCGAGAGCGGCCCGCCCCACAAGGTGGTCTGCTGCCGCCAGCCGACGGAGCCGTAGGCGTCGACGAGCTCGCACGGGGTGCCGACGAGATCGGTGACGATGGCGTAGAAGCGGCTGTCGACCCATTCCTGCGAGGCCCGGATCCGTTCGGTCTGGGCGACGGGGGTGAAGCCGCCGGGGTGGTAGTCCCAGGTGAGGGCCTGCCCGCCGGAGTGGATCTGCTCGACCAGGGTCGCGCCGTCCCAGACGAAGGCGATCTGCTCGGCGGGCCCCAGCTTGGCGATCCGGCGGCCGAGCGGGTCGTAGCGGTACCGCCAGGTGACGCCGTCGGGCGTGGTGACGGCGGTGAGCCGGTCGTCGGAATTCCAGGTGTAGCGCCAGGTTCGGGACTGGCCGGACAGGGTCCGCGAGTGTCGGGCGATGACCCGGCCCTGGCCGTCGTGCTCGTACCGGCTGCCGCCGGCGGCGCGCGGCAGGGCGCCGGTGTGGGCGCGGTCGGGTCCGGTGAGAATTCCGTTGGGGCCGTAGGAATACTGCTCACGATGCTGCGGCGCGGTGACAACGGTGACGCGGCCGACGGCGTCGAGGTCGAACTCCCGGATCCCGGCCAGCTGGTCGACGATCGCCGTCACGGCCGAGTCGGCGCGCAGCCGGTAGGCCCGGCGTTGCAGCAGCCGCTCCTGGCCGCCGGCGCCGGGCGTGGTCAGGGCCTGGGTGCGCAGGCGGTGGTTGGCGTCCCAGGTCTGGGTCAGGGTGGTGGCCCCGAACTGGCGGCTGGTCTCGTTGCCGGCGGCGTCGTGCTCGAAGCCGATGCTCTGCCCGCCGGCGGTGAGCCGGGCGGCCAGGCCGGTGGGGTCGTAGGCCCAGCGGGAGACGGCCCCGGTCGGGGTGGTGCGGGCGATCTTGCGGCCCATCGCGTCGTACGCGCTGAGCAGCGACCGGCCGTCGCAGGTCTCGGCGACGACGCGGCCGAGCACGTCCCGGGTGAGGGTGAGCTCGGTGTCCTCGTTGGCCGCCCGCACCAGCCGGTCGGCCGGGTCGTACTCGAAGGTGGTGACGGTGTCGGCGGATTCCCGCCGCACCAGCCGGCCCAGCGCGTCGTGCGTATGGCGCGTGGCCTGGCCGGCGCCGTTGGTGCGGAAGAGAAGTTGGCCGCAGGCGTCCCGGGTGTAGGTCAGGGTCCGGCCGTTGACGTCGGTCTCGCCGACGACGTTGCCGGCCGTGTCGTAGTCGTAGCGCCACACCAGCCCGGCCGGATCGGTGACGGCGGTGAGCCGGAGTTCGGTGTCGTAGCGGTATTCGGTGCGCCGGCCGCCGGGCTCGATCCGGGCCAGCGGCAGGCCGAAACCGCCGTACTCGGCGCCGAAGACCTGCCCGATCCCGTTGGTGTACGAGGTTTCGTTGCCCTCGCCGTCGTACGTCCATCGCTCGCTGGTGCCGTCGGGCAGGACCCGTTCGGTCAGCCGGCCGTCGATGGTCCACGAGAACCGGGTGATCCCGCCGAGGGCGTCGATGACGGCGACGACCTGCCCCAGTTCGTTGCGTTCCTGCCGGGTCAACGCGCCCAGCGGGTCGATCGCGGCGATCACCTGGCCGGCGGCGTCGCACACCAGCCGGGTGGTCGCGCCGGTCGGATCGGTCACGGCCGCGAGGTGGCCGCTCTCGTCGTAGTCCAGGCGGGTGGTCGCCCCGGTCGGGTCGGTGACGGCGATCGTGTTGCCGTTGTGGTCGAAGGCCCGCCGCCACTGCGTGCCGTCCGGCTCGACCACGATGTCCGGCAGGCGGTTTTCCCCATACACGGCCACGGTTTGCGTGCCGTCCGGGCGGGTCAGCCGGTGGAGGAAGCCGGATTCGGTGTACTCGTACCGGGTGGTGCGGCCCAGGGCATCAGTGCGGGCGAGTAATCGGTCGTAGGGGTCCCACTCGGAGACGGTCTCGCCGCCCAGCGGGTCGACGATCCGCACGACCTGGAGCGCGTCGTTGAAGTGGTAGGAAGTGGCCGCCCCCAACGAGTTCGTCATCGTGGTGACCGACTCGCCGTACTCGAAGACGGCGCTGAGCAGACCGTCGTCGCCCTCGCCGGCCACGCACCGTCCCGCGCTGTCGTAGGTGTAGCGGTACGAGTGGCCGCCACGGTCGGTCCACTGCGTCAGCCGACCGGCGGCGTCGTAGGCGAAGCGGTACGCGCGACCCTCGGGATCGGAAACCTCGACCAGGTTCCGGTCCTCGTCGTAGGTGTAGCGGGCGACCGGCGCGCCGGCCGCCGACAGCCCGACTACCAGGCCGTTCGCGGTGACGATGTCGACGACGTAGCCGCCGGAATGCCGCAGCCGCGCCAGATTCCCGGCTTCGTCGCGGTCGAGCTCGACCCGGTGCCCGATCCGGTCGCTGATCACCGTCAACGAGCCGTCGGCGGCGAAGGCCAGGTCCCGGCCCGCGTCGAGGTCGGCCAGCACGTAGCCGTCGCCGGACCGCCGCAGCGGCCAGCGCGGCCCGTCGGCCGGCAGCACGGGTTCCCCGTCCGGCGTCGGGAAGGCGAGCAACAGCCCGTCCTCGCCGAGGAACACCACGCCCTGGGCGTCGATCTCCAGCCGCTGGTCGAGCGTGGACGCCCAGGACGGCCCGAACAGGCGGCCGGCGCGGTAGGACGACTGGTGGGTCCGGGACAGCAGCAGCGGCAGCGCGCCCGGCAGGGCCAGGTCGAGCTGGGTCATCAGCACATCGCCGGTGACCAGGTCGACCGGGTCGCCGCCGACGCACTTCTTGGTCCTGGGAATGGCGCCTGGGCGCGTGGTGTCGCCCAGTTGCCGACGCCCCGAGCGCGGCGAGCCCCCGACCCGGCGGCCCGGCCGCCCGCCTTGCGGGTCGATGTCGCCCTTGGCCGCGTCCGGGTGCAGCCGCCGCAGCCGGCTCGCCCCCTGCCCGTCGGCCTCCTCGTACAGATCGGCGGTGGCGCCCAGCCGCTTGCCCGCGCCCTGCACGACCCGCCCGCCCTCGCTGAACACCTTGCCGGTGACCTGGATGCCCCGGCCCATGGCCTTGGCCACCACCGCGCCGATGCCGGAGCGGTCGCCGCCGGCGTGCGACACCAGGTTCTGGCCGGAGGTCTGGAGCTTCTCGCCGCCCTCGGCCAGCTTGCCGCCGAAGTCGCCGAGCTTGCCGCCCGAGCGGCGGATGTGGTCGGGATGCGCGTTGATCCCGCTCACACCGGTCTCCCCGGCCGCATTGGGTAAGGTCGGCTGACCAGTGACTTCAGGGGGAAGCCGGACGTGCGCACACAGTGGAGAACCGGTCGTGCCATCGCTGTCGCCGTGGCAGTGTTGGCCGTCACGAGCTGCACGATAGCCAGCAGGACGTCGGGCGAGAGCAAAGTGTCGGGCGGCGCCTCGGTGACGATCGAGAGCGGCCCGGGCAAGGACTCGGACCCGATCGTGTTGATGGCCCACACCGACAAGCCCTGCGACCGCGCCGACGGCACGGCCGTGACCTGGGGGAACGTCTGAGCATGGGTGAGAGCGGGCTGGCCGGCTGGACGGTGGCGGACTCCCGCCGCCGTGGAGTCAAGCGCTGGGGCCGTTTTCCGGCCGACGTCCTGGACCTCACGGTGGCCGAGATGGACCTGCCCGTGGCCGAGCCGATCATGGCCGCGCTGCGGGATTCGGTGGAGCGCCAGGCCTTCGCCGCCATGTTCGTGGCTCGGCGGCCGACGGTCGAGGTGCCGATGGCGACCGGGCGTGACTGAAGGCGCTATCTGACACATGGTGGCCGACAACTGACACCAAGATCGACAATCGCTTCGTGCTGCCTGCCTGCATTGTTGTCCTGTTCGGATGAACCTTGCGGGGTTCGGGTCTAGGTTGCGGGACTGCTTGCGGGTGTTCGGGTCTACCTTGCGGGTCGCTGAAGACCGGCCGGGACGGGCCGGGACAGTGTCCCGGTGCCGGAGCTTGATTTTGTGCCCGGTGGTGCCCCGCCCGCGTTTGCCGAGCGGTTCTCGCGCCCGTGGGCAGCACGGCGTCCGGTCCGAGCCCGAACGTAGTCGCTAGTCCGGCCTCGTCCTGCTGAACGCCGCAAGGTGGCCGGCGGTGCGGCCGGTAGCCGCGACTCGTCTCGCCGCTACCGGCCGCAAGGGTCACTCAGCAGGGCTTGATCCCGTCGACGCCGTCCGGGACGTTGTAGTACGCGGCCGGGGCATAGGCGCGGCTGTCGTAGGCCGTGGAGTAGCCGATCGGGATCCAGTTGGATCCGTCCCAGTTGTAGAAGGTCGCGGTGACGTGACCGGTCTGATTGTTGATGTACGAGCGGACCTGGTCGGATCCCCAACTGAGGCCGATGTTGTCGATTTGGCCGCACTTCCATGAGGGATGCATGGATCCGGTGAAATTGAAACCGTTGTAGACGCAGATGTCGCCGGAGGCGCAGTAGGCCGCGGGGGCGGCGTCGGCCGGCGTGGCGCTGATGACGCCGATACCGGCGCTGAGCGATGCGATGGATAGCGCTGCGAGTACTCGCTTCACGTTGATTTCCTTCGTTGGTTGCCGTGTCGCACGGTTGTAGCGACGGGGATTGTCCGGGGTTGGATGCGCCGAGGCCGAACGACAGTCTTCACTGCCCGTGCCCGCTGACAGGTCGTCCTTACCTACTGTCAGTAGCAGGCATCTGCCGTCTCGCGCCAAACGCATAGCTAACTTGGCCATTCACGCTTTTCGGTCCGTCATGCGATTCGCGATGGTGCTCAGGGTGTGGCGTACCCTTGCAGGTTCTGCGTCTAATTCGGATATCCCGACAGACCTATGGTCGCGTTGCGCCGATGGTGGGACCAGGACACGGACCGGCAATGTGTGTCCGGTGAGCGCGCTACCGTTCGGGTCTGGGACGCGACGGGGGAGGTCTGCATGGGAGACCCGGGCTGCGCCGTGCTGCGCCGATACCGACAACGTGCGGCATTGACTCAGGAGGAGTTGGCCGAGCGATCCGGGGTGTCGGCCAGAACGATCCGTGGGATGGAGACCGGGACACGGCGCAATCCCCAGCTCGACTCGCTGCGCCGCCTGGCCGACGCGATGAACCTGTCCACCGACGAGCGGGAGGAGTTGATGGCGTCGGCACTGGGCCTGGGCCCGCAGAGCGCGCCTGCGCCGAGCCCGCCACGGCAACTTCCTGCGCCACCATGCGGGTTTACCGGTCGCGACACGGAACTGGCTGCTCTTACTGCCAGCCTCGACGCAACTGCTGGCCCGTCCGAGGCCATCACGATTACTGTCGTCGCTGGACCCGGTGGGATCGGCAAGACCTCGTTGGTCGTGCGGTGGGCGCACCAGCACGCGGATCGCTTTCCTGACGGGCAGTTGTTCGTCGACCTCTGCGGCTTCAGCCCCACCAGCAATCCGGTTGAGCCGCTGACCGCACTACGTGGATTCCTCGACGCCTTCGGCATTGACCCGGCCGGCATCAGCGGCGGCCTGGCCGAGCACGCTGCCCGCTACCGAAGCCACGTCGCGGACAAGCGGATGCTGATCGTGCTGGACAACGCCGCCACCGCCGACCAGGTGATTCCGTTGCTTCCCGGCACGCCGACCTGCACCGTGCTGGTCACCAGCCGCAATGCCCTCACGGCGTTGCTGCATCGGCACGGGGCCCGGCACCTGACGCTGACCGTCTTAGACGAGGATGAGGCCCAGGCGCTGCTCGCGCGCCGTCTCGGCGACAAACGCATCGCCGTCGAACTCGAGGCCGTGACCGAGCTGATCGAGTTGTGTGGCCGATATCCGTTGGCGTTGGCCATCATGGCCGCCCGCGCACACGCCTGTGCGGACATCCCGCTGGCCGAGTTCACTGCGGAGCTTCGCGAACCGGGCTTGGACGCGTTGGACGACAGCGATCCCACTGCCAGCCTGCCCGCCGTGCTGTCGGTTTCCCTGCGTGACCTCACCGCCCAGCAGAGCACGACATTCGCCCTGCTGGGCGTCGCCCCGGGCCCGGACATCAGCCTGCCCGCTGCAGCCAGCCTCATCGGCCTGCCGACGCCCCGGACACGAGCGGTGCTGCGGGCCCTCGTGGACGCCTCCCTGCTGAACCGCAAGCCTGCTGAGCGGTATGCCATGCACGACCTCGTCCGCGACTACGCCAGCACCACCGCCCGCCGCAACCTCGCCGACGACGACCGAGCGGCTGCACTGCGGCGGCTGGCCGACTTCTACACCCACACAGCACAGGCCGCGGCCAACCACCTCCTGCCACACCGGCCGATGATCGTGGCCACCCATCCCGCACCGGGCAACCACCTCCACCACCTCGCCGATGCCCGCGCCGCAGCAGCGTGGTTCGACCGGGAGTACGCCAACCTGATTGCCGTTCAACACATGGCGACCGACCGCCAGTGGCACGACACCGTGTGGCAGCTGGCCTGGGCACTGACCAGCGTCCACCTTCGCCGCGGGCGTCTGCGCGACGAAATGGACGTCTGGAAGGCCGGAGTGCACGCCGCCGCGCATCTGCCTGATCCTGCGGCACAGTCCTTCGCTCACCGCCACCTCGGTCGCGCCTACGCCGAACTGGCCTGTCATCAGGAAGCGGCTGACCACCTCGGCAAGGCCTTAGACCTGGCGCGGCGCCACCACGAGCAGATCGAGGAGGCGCACACGCATCGCGTAATCGCACGGGCCCTGACGCTGCGAGGAGACGACCGGCAGGCACTGGACCACGTCACCTGCGCTGTTAACCTGTACCGCAATCTCGCTCAGCCGGTGTGGGAAGCCGACGCCTTGAACCAGATGGGTTGGTTCGCAGCCAGCCTCGGCGACTACGACGCCGCCCACGCCCACTGCCAAGCCGCCCTCGTCCTACACCAGCAGCACCACAACGCTGAGGGCGAAGCCAACACACTGGACAGCCTCGGCTATCTCGCCCACCAAATCGGGCGCGACGCCGAAGCCATCGCGTACTACCAACGGGCCCTCGTCGTCTATCGCAGCCTTGGTAACACCTCGGACTACGCCAATACCCTTGACCGGCTCGCTCGTTCCCACTCTGCGGTCGGCCAGCACGACCACGCTCGCGAGGCTTGGCAGGAGGCGCTGCATCTGTTCAGCCAGCAGGGACGCGACGAGCAAGCCATTCGCGTGCAACAAGCCCTCGATGCCACTCGCGATCGTCCCGTCGGCAGGTAGTCGTTAGCGGCCCCGAATCCGCAAGGTTTCCCCGAACAACCCGGGCGGCCGCCGACCGGATCTAGATTTCGTGTCGCAGGTCGACGACCTGCGCGTCCGCAAGGTTCGCCCGGACAGGACAGTCGCCGAGCTGACCCCGGCGCGGCTCCACGAGGTCGAGCCGGACAGGACAACCGACCTGGAGGGCACGCCATACACTGCCCGGAGTGTCCAAGATTCTCATCGCCGCCACCGGCGGCTCCGGCCACATCAACCCGCTACTGCCCTTCGCCGATGCCTACGCGGATCAGGGCCACGACGTCCTGCTGATCGGTCCGCCGTCGCTGCGCGACGCCACCCGCGGCCACCCGGCCCGCATCGGCGCCACCCCGCCCCGGACCGAACTTGACGCCATCAAGCAGCGCCTCCCCACTGTTCCGCACGCCGAAGCGACCGTCCTCATCGACCGCGAGGTCTTCGGTCGCCTCACCACCACGGCGATGCTTCCCACCATGGCCGAGACCTGTCGCGACTGGCGGCCCGACCTGGTCCTCCGCGAACCCTGCGAATACGCCTCCGCCATCGTCGCCGAGGAGAACGGCATCCCGCACGCGCAGGTGGCCATCTCCCTCGCCGCAGTGGAAACCCACGTGCTCGACCTGGTCGCGCCCGTTCTGCCGACTGGCATCGGCGAGCGCATCCGCACCGCGCCCTACCTCACCCGCTTCCCCGAATCCCTCGACCCGTCCCCCTTCCCGGCCACCCGCCGCTTCCACGAACGACCGCAACAGACCGGCGCGCTGCCAGACTGGTGGCCGAACGACACCCGCCCGCTCGTCTACCTCACGCTGGGCACCGTCGCCGGCGGCCTGCCGGCGGGTATCCCGGCCTACCGCACCGCTCTGGCCGCGCTCGCCGGTCTGCCGGTCCGTGTGCTGCTCACGGTCGGCCGCACCTTCGACGCCGCCAGTCTCGACCCGGTCCCGCCGAACACGCACATCACCGACTGGGTGCCGCAAGCGGACGTACTGACGGAGGCGAGACTTGTGGTCTGTCATGGTGGTTCCGGCACGACGTTCGGCGCCCTCGCCGCCGGTGTGCCGGTGGTGATCCTGCCGATGTTCGCCGACCAACCAGCCAACGGCCGGCTGGTCGCCGCGTCCGGCGTCGGTCGGATGGTTGAGCCGCTGGGTGGCACCGAGGCCACGATGGGCCAGTTCGGCCCCGACGACCTACCCGCGATCCGGACCGCGATCCGACAGGTGCTGGAAGACGATTCCTACAGCAGCGCCGCTCAGCGCGTCGCAGACGAGATGAGCAGCACACCGAACGTGGCCGAACTGGCCGCACATATGACCCGCAGCTCGGGGTGAGCGCTCACCTCAAAGGTCAGGCTGGCATCGCCGGAAAGATCATCTAAGCTTGTCGTTTAAGGTCGCTCGACCTGTTCGGGCTCCGCGTGGAGATGATGGGGCCTCAGAGCCATCGGCATGGCGGGGTCAGGGTTGGTCCCATGGCCGCGCGAAATACGCTCGCCTTGTCGTCAGGCCGTCGGTAGGTTTCGCTCGTGCGTACCCCGGCTGTGGTGGCGGTCGTGGCGCCTGGTGCGGTTGTCACCGAGGTCGTGCCGCGGACTGGTGGGCAGCTCAGCACGGTGCACGAGGTCCGGTTCGCCGATGCCGATCCGCTGATCGTCAAGCAGTATGCCGAGAAGTGGCGCTGGAAGCAGGCCAAGGAGGTCCACGTCTACCGGCTGCTGGCCGAGCACGGGGTCGGGCCGGCGCCGCGGGTCGTGCACGTCGACACCGACCAAGCGGTGACCGTGCTGACGCTGCTGTCGGGCCGCCCCTTGTCTGAGGTGGCGTTGGAGCCGGGTGCGTTGCGGGTCGCCTACCGGCGGATGGGCGAGCTGCTTGCGGCGCTGCATCGGATCACCCAGCCCGCGTACGGGTATCTGACGACCGAGATCCTCGACCCGGAGCCGGACAACCCGGCTTACATGGGCCGGCAGTTCGCCACGAAGCTGGCCGAGTTCGCCGGGCTGGGCGGCCCGATGCAACTGCACGACACGGTGCGGGACCGGGTCGCTGCGCAGACCCATCTGCTGGCCTCGTGCACAGGTGCGGTGTTGTGCCACAACGACTTCCACGAGGGCAACGTGCTCATCGACGAGGCAGGCGTGGTCACCGGGTTCGTCGACGTGGAGAACATGATCGCTGCCGACCCCCTCATTGACCTGGCGAAAACGGTGCAGTACGACCTCGATGCCTCGCCGGTGAAACGTGCCGGGCTGTTCGAGGGTTACGGGCCGCTGCCGGCCGACGCGGCCGACCGAATCGAGCTCTATCGGCTCTATCACGCGCTCGAACTGTGGGACTGGTTCGCGTCGATCGGTCACACCGCGCCGCTGTCCGGGATCGCCGCTGACATCCACGCGCTGGCAACGAACTAGCCGAACCAACAGGTCACCGGTGTCTGCCAGGCGCACCCCGGTTGATCATGGACGCAGCCTTTGGTTGATCATTCCTCTTGCGACAGAAGGAAGACCGACCAAGGGCTGCGTGATCAGTGTGCACGATGTCAACCGGGAGCAGGCGCTCGGGGACCTGGACCGGTTCCGGCTGGAGTTCTACGGCTGCTTGACCACGCGAGCGGGCGGGTTGTTCGAGTTGGCCGACGCGGTGTTGTGCACCGACGGCCCAGTCCGGTCCCTGGTCAGTGCGTGGAGTGGAAGAATGCGAGGTGTAGTGATCGTGAGGCCCAGAGGGCCGTCGTGGGGCGGCTCGATGAAGGTGAGGCCCGTGCCGGCCGACTCGGCGTCATAGACACGGTAACGTGGGTCGAGGTCCTGACCGGTCACGACCTCCGCCCAGGTGCGCACGTCGTCGAACCATTTGTCGACGTACATGGCGAGCTGGCGAACCGCTGGTCAGAAGCTTGATCATCCGCCAACTTGAACAGGAACGGACACCTGCGTCGCCGTCGACGAAGACCTGCCGATCGCGGCTCTTCAGGGCTGTCGACGTGACAGTCCGGCCTGATCAGCGGGCCTTGCCGGCGAGGTCAGCTAGTTGGTCGAGCTTGGTGAGGCCGTCGGCTGGCGAGAGGTCGGGCAGGTGCAGGGCCACGCGTTCCACGCCGAGTTCGGCGTAGGCGTCCAGGGTGGCGACGTCAAGTGAGGTGCCGAAAGCGGCGACGGTGACGGGGACCTCGCGGCCGGCGTTGGCACGGAGCTTGTCGATGAAGCGGGCGAGATCAGCCTGGGGTGCGGCGTTGGCCAGCCAGCCATCGCCGTACTCGGCGATGCGGCGGATGGTCGCGTCGCTGGCACCCCCGACGTAGATCGGGGGATGGGGTTTGCGCACGGGCTTCGGCCACAGGCTGACCGGATCGAAGTCGACGTGGCGGCCGTGGAACTCGGCCTCGTCCTTGGTCCACAGCTCGCGGATCGCGAGCATTCGCTCGTCGGCCAGCGCCCCGCGAGTGCGCGGGTCCGTGCCGTGATTTTCCATCTCCTCACGGTTCCAGCCCACCCCGACGCCGAACACCGCGCGGCCGCCGGAGACCACGTCCAGGCTGGCGACCTCGTTCGCGGTGTGGATGGGGTCGCGCTGCACGATCAGCGCGATGCCGGTGCCCAGCAGCAGCCGCTCGGTGACTGCGGCCATCACCGACAGTGCCACGAACGGGTCGAGGGTGCGGTAGTACTCCCGAGGCAGCGGGCCGCCGGGCGGGTAGGGCGTCTTCCGGCTGCTGGGGATGTGGGAGTGCTCGGCCAGAAAAACCGAGTCGAACCCGCGTTCCTCGACCGCGCGTCCCAGTTGGGCCGGCGGCAGTGTCTCATCGGTGACGAAGGTCGCGACGCCAAATTCCATTGTCTGTGCAACTTCCTGCTGCGCGGTGGTTGTTTCGCGGGCCGTTCGCGTCGAGTGGCCGGGCCGCCGAAGATATGCCGGTTGCCTGGACTGCCAATGACACCGCCGGCCTTGCCGACCATGGCGGTGGAGCGGGAGCCTATTCGGGCGCGCCGGTGGGCAGGGGTTGGGCGTGGGCGGCGGCGGGCGCGGTGCGCCGCCAGCCGATCAGGACGATCCCGGCGATCAGCTGGGCGACGATGATCGGGTAGACCGAAATCCGCTCGTACACCGCGGCGTAGGGGGCGTCCCAGTTCATCGCCAGCACGACGGCGGCCACCAGTCCGATGACGCCGAGCGCGACCTCGGTGATGCCGAGCCACGTCTCGGTGCGGCGGCGCAGGATGTGCCCGCCGATCACGACGAAGACCAGGTTGCCGCCGAGGATCGCCATGAACGCGCCGAGGCCGTGCCAGACCATCATGCCGTTGGCCAGCGACTCCGGCGAGCCGTGGATCAGTCCCACCACGACGATGCCGACGCCCTGCACCAGGGCCAGGAACAGGTAGACCCATCGCATTCGTCCCAACAGCAGGCGGAACAGCAACACCGCCGCGACGACGAACAACACGCCTTGGAGGATGAAGGCGCTGTTCATCACGCCGTGCAGCGGGGAGCAGATCACGCGGCCCTGGAGTTCGCCGCCGCACGAGGGCACGCCGAGGTCGCTGATGGCGTTGCGGCTGTAGCTGTAGGGCGGGTTCTTCCAGGCCGACGCGGTGATCGCCTCGGCGATCAGGTACCACAGGGCCGCGACGGCCAGCGCCACGCCGCCTGCCTTCACCGCGTTCGCGGGTGTGGTCGTCATCGTCCGGCTCCTTCGGCGTGGTTGTGGTGGTGCGATCAGTCGAGGGTCGGGGCATGGACGTCGAGTGCGACGCCGGTCTCGCGTTCGGAGACCTGCCAGAGCTTGGAGATGGCCCGGTCCATGCCGATCCTGCGCAGCACCGGCCGGCGGACCGGGGCACCGCTGGTCACGAACCGTGGTCCGTAGAACTCGCCGCCATTGGCGGCGGGATCGGTCGCGGCGCGTAGCTGCGGCAGCGCGCCGTCGTCTGGCGACATGCCGGTGAGCTCGGCCATGAAGACGCCGAACCGCTGGGAGGCCCCGCCGCCCGAGCCGGCCACGCTGGCTGTTTGCAAGTCGGTGTTGGCCATGCCCGGGTGCGCGATCAGGCTGGCCGTGCCCGCGCCGGCCCGCTCCAGCTCACGCTGCAACCCCAGCCCGAAGTGGTAGTTGGCCAGCTTCGCCTGCCCGTAGGCGCGCCAGGCCCCGTAGCGGCCCCGCAGGTGCGGGTTGGCCACGTCGACGGGACGGCCGGTGTTGCGGGCGGTGCTGGTGACGGTCACGATCCGGGAGCCGGGTGTGCGCAGCAGCGCGGGCAGCAGCAGCGCGGTCAAGGTCCAGTGGCCCAGGTGGTCGACGCCGAACTGCATCTCGAAGCCGTCGACCGTTCGGGCCTCGGCGATCGCCATCACGCCGGCGTTGTTGACCAGAAGGTCGAGGCGGTCATGGGCGGCCAGCACCGTGTCGGCGGCCTGTTTCACCGACGCCTGCGAGGACAGGTCGAGCGCGACCAGCTCCAGCGAGGCGTCGGGGACGGTCGCGCGGATCTGGTCGACCGCGGCGGCGGCCTTCTTCTGGTTTCGCACGGCCATCACCACGTGCGCGCCCTTGGCCGCCAATTGCTTGGCGGTGACCAACCCGAGTCCGCCGTTGGCCCCGGTGACCAGGGCCGTGCGGCCGTGCTGGTCGGGGATGTCGGCTGCGGTCCAGCCCATCTCACACCTCCCAAGGGGTGGTCGTTCACTGTGTGTCGGCGTCACTTGACCGCGGTCTCGGCGTACGCCTTGGCGAGGTGGTCGCCGATCATCTGGATCGCGGCCCTGGCGGTCTCGGCCGGCGCGGTGTGGGTGAACTGGTGGTCGACGCCGGGGAACTCGCGGTGGGTGACCTCGACGCCCAGGGCGGCGAGGTCGCGGGCGAAGTCGTTGCCCTCGTGGCGAAGCGTGTCGTACTCGGCGGTCATGACCAGCGTCGGGGGCAGTTCGCCACGTCGCGGGTGGTGCGCGGTGGCGACCAGCGGGGCGTGCGGGTCGACGCCGGCGAAGTACGTGCGCCGCACCAGCGACATCAGCGAGGGGGACGCGAGCGGACGCTTCTTGCTGGAGGTGCGCGCCGCGTCCTCGCGGGTCGTGTCGACGAACGGGTACTCGGCCGACACGGCGACCGGGCGGTGGTAGTCATCGTCGATCGCCATCAGGGCCACGGTGAGGGCGAGTTTGCCGCCGACGCTGCCGCCCCCGACGGAGATCCGGTCGCGGTCCCACCCTCGATCTTCGGCGTGCTCGCGCACCCAGCGGTAGGCGTCGTAGGCCTGTTCCTCGGCTACCGGGAACCGCACCTGCGGAGCCACGTCGTAGTCAGGAACCACGACGTGGCAACCGATCTCGGCGGCGAGGTAGCGGGCGACGTTGTCCTCCTGCTCCGGCTGTCGGCCGATGAACGCGCCAGGATGGAAGGCCAGATGCACCGGCGGGCGGGTGCCGGCCGCCGCATGCCGGTCGAGCTGCCGTGCGGTCGGGGCGTACACCAGCGCGCGCACCGGCCCGTGCCGGGTCGGGATGGTCACGGTCGTCGGGTCCGCTGTCGGCTCGCTGGCGAATTGCAGCTGTGGCGAGGAGAACACCAAGGGCACCATCACCCTGTTCAACGCCTGCATCACGCGGGCCTGGAACGCGGCACGCCGGTCGATGCCGGGGTCACGTCGTGACATGGAGCAAACCTCGATTCCGATGGTGCGCAACGGGGTCAGACCGGCTCGACGGCCAAGCCGATCGTGGCGTCCGCGCCGCGCAGATACCTGCTGGCATAGATCATGGCCAGGCCGATCAGGCCGTACTTCCGGCCGACGACGGCACGTGTGCGCCTGGTGGCGGCGGCATCCTGGACGGCGGCGTGGCCGCGGACGATCTCGCCGCTGGTCCTCGTGCCGTAGGTGTCGCAGATCTGCAAGGTGACATCGGGGTTGCGCTTGATGCGCTTGACTTTCCCCGAACCGGCGTAGGTCCAGATGACGATCTTCTGGCCGTCGCGGGCCAGCCATACCGGCACGCCGACGGGAGTGCCGTCCTTGCGGTAGGTGGTGAGCAGGGCGTATCTGGCGGCGGCGACCGCATCCCACGGGCCACGACCGGTGGTCGACTCGTTCCTGCCCTGCGCGCCAAGTGTCTTGTGCCGCATAGGTTTCTCCTTCTTGACCACATCGGAGCCGGGCCGAGGTCTCAGGTCCAGGCGGGCACTTCGCCCTCGCGGTAGCGGGCGCCGAAGCCGCCGTGCGGGAGGATCTCGCGAATGGCCGCAAGGTCGGCCTCGGTGAGCGTGATGTCGGCGGCGGCGGTGTTCTCCTCGATCCGGGCCACACTGCGGGTGCCGGGAATGGGCACGATGTGCTCGCCCTGGGCCAGCAGCCAGGCCAGGGCCAGCTGGGACACGGTGGCCCCCTTGGCCTTGCCGAGCTCGGCCAGCTGCTCCACGGCCGCGACGTTGCGCTCGAAGTTGCCGGGCTGCCAGCGCGGGTCGAAGGTGCGCATGTCGGTGCTGTCGTACTCGGCGGCGGGCTTGGCCGCGCCGGTGATGAAGCCGCGGCCCAGCGGGGAGTAGGCGACCAGGCCGATGCCGAGCTCGGCCAGCGTCGGGAACAGCTGCTCGACGTCCCGTTCGAACAGGGAGTACTCGGTCTGCAGCACCGACACCGGCTGCACGGCGTGCGCGCGCCGCATTGTCTCCGGGCCGGCCTCGCTCAGGCCGAAGTGCCGGACCTTGCCGGCGTCGATGAGCTCCTTGACGGCGCCGGCGACGTCCTCGATCGGCACGTCGGGGTCGACGCGGTGCTGGTAGAGGACGTCGATGTGGTCGGTGCCGAGGTAGCGCAGGCTGTTGTCTGCGACCCGGCGGATGTTGTCGGGGCGGCTGTTGAGGCCCAGGCCCTGCTCGGTCCGCTGGAAGCCGAATTTGGTGGCCAGGATCACCTCGTCGCGGAAGTCCTTGACCGCTCGGCCGAGCAGGGCCTCGTTGTTGTTGTCCTCCCAGCCGTAGACGCCGCCCCAGCCGTAGATCTCGGCGGTGTCGAAGAAGGCGACGCCGAGGTCATGGGCGCGCCGGATGGCGGCCAGGCCCGCCTCCACGTCGCTGGGGCCGTAGGCCATGGTCAGGCCCATCGAGCCGTAGCCGATGGCCGAGACCTTCAGGCCCTGGCTGCCGAGTGTCCGCTGGTGCATGACTGGCTCCTGTCGTCGAACCAAAACTTTTGTTTTGAACTTACGACGCTCCGTGGCCGCTGTCAAAACGAACGTTTTGGTAGGCTCTGTGTCATGACTCACCAGGCCGTTCCCGACTCCACCCGCGACCGGATCGTCGCCGCGGCCACGGCCGAGTTCGCCCGGCACGGCATCGCCGGCGCGCGCATCGCCCGCATCGCCAAAGGGGCCAAGACCAGCACGGAACGCGTCTACGCCTACTTCGCCGGCGGCAAGGACGACCTCTACCGGTCCGTCGCCACTCAGGAGCTCGCGGCGATCGCCGAGGCGACCCGACTGGACCCCACCGACCTGCCGGGCTACGCGGGCCGTCTGTTCGACTACTACACCGCCCATCCCGAGCGGTACCGGCTGACGGCCTGGAGCCGGCTGGAGCTGGGCGACGCCGAACGTGACGCCGACGACCCGATGCGCAAGTCGGCCGCCCGCAAGACCGAGCAGGTCCGCCAGGCCCAGCAGGCCGGGCTGGTCGACCCGGCCTGGGACCCGATGGACATCCTGGTGATCGTCAGCCAGATCGCCATGACCTGGGCCAACCTGCCCGACATCCCCATCCCGGACGGCATGGACCGCGACACGTTCTTAGCGGCCCGGCGAGAAGCCATCATCACCGCCGTCGAACGACTGTTCCCCACCACACCCGCCCGCGAAACCGACGGCACCACCTGCCCGTGCTAGGTCGGTCGGCGCCCGTCTGGGGCACGAAGATCGATGTTGTCGACCAGCTGCTGCTGGTAGTCGAGCACCGCGAACACGTAGTACCTCGCCGAGTTCTGCTGCCGAAGCTGGTCCACGAGGCGCGCCGCCCGCGCGATCCGTGTGCAGAAGACGCCGTAGTCGGCGGCGATCCGCCGCGCTTGACGCCGGTACAGCGGGCATGCGGCGGACTCGCCGGCGGTGAGGTCCCGCCAGATGCCGGCCGGGGCCAGGGGCGGCATCTCGCCGCTCGGCATCCCCGCCACCATCGCCGCCTTCGAGCAAGGCCGACCGTGGCTGCGGGAGGCGCTGATCCTGTTGGAGCGCAGGCGGGATCTGGTCGTGACGGCGGTCAACTCGCTCGGCCACGGCCCGCTGATGACCAGCCCCGACGCCACCTACCTGGGCTGGCTCGACCTGCGCCGATTCGGCCTGGAGCGGCCCGACGTCCACCTGCGGGACGAGGCCGGGATCGCCACCGTCGCCGGCCCGGACCACGGCGCCGCCGGCGCGGGGCACGTCCGCGTCAACTTCGCCACCCCGGACGCCCAGCTGACCGATTTCCTGTCCCGCCTCGAACGGGTCCTGAAGACCGTCTGAGCCGAACGGGCCATCCCGGTCGGCGGGATGGCCCGTTCACCGGTCTCACTGGGCGAAGAACAGCCGCTCGGGGCCGTCGACCAGGATGCTCTGGCGGTCCTGCTCGGACGGGGCCCAGTCGGCCAGCAGGTTGAGCAGCTCGCCGGTGTCGAGCTGGGAGAACGACAGGTGCGGCCAGTCGGAGCCCCAGATGAGCCGGTCCGGCCGGGCGGCGACGAGGGCCCGGCCCAGCGGCCCGACGGTGGACAGCGGCTTGTCCTTGGCGATCCGGTACGGCCCGGACAGCTTCACCCAGCAGCTGCCCTGCTTGAGCACGTCCAGCAGCCGCCCGAAGTCGTCCTCGGTCAGGCCGTCGGACTCCTTCATGTAGCCCATGTGGTCGATGACGAACGTGTCTTCGAGATCGGCCAGGAACGGCAGCAGGTTCCGCACGACGGTGCCGGGCGAGTAGAACTGGAGGTGCCAGCCGCGCGGGCGGGTCCGGTCGGCCATGCGGCGGATGTAGTCGATGAGCTCGGCGTCGGACCAGGACTGGCGGGCGAACAGGTCCAGGCGGATGGCCCGCACCCCGAGCTCGTGGTAGGAGTCGAGCTCGGCGTCGGTGGTGTCGTCGGAGATCCGCACCACGGCGCGGCAGCGGGAGCCGAGGGTGCGCAGCACGTGCAGGGTCAGGCTGTTGTCGTTGCCGTAGAACGTCGGCTGCACCAGGACCACGCGGTCGATCCCGAGCACCTCGGTGGCCTGCCGGTACTGCTCCAAGGTGGCCTGGGGGAAGGGGTACTGCGCGTCGGCGACGTGCGGGTAGCCCGGCTCGAACACGTGGAAGTGGGTGTCGCAGCTGTTGGGCGGCATGGTGAACACCGGCTTGGTGTTGGTCTCGGCGTCCCGGACCGTGGTCACGTTGGGGTCGTAGGCCATGGGTGTCTACCCTTCGTTTCGGCTGTTGTGCCACGACGTGAACCGCTCGGCCCGCAGCTGCGCGCCGGAGAACAGCAGATCGGTGTCGTTGCCGGTCATGTGCAGGGGGCAGATGCCCAGCGGCAGCAGGGATTCCACAATGGACAGATCGCCGACGCCGCCGAGCTGGAGCAGCTTTCCGTGCCGCAGGCAGGCCTTCGCCGCGGCCGCCACCGCCTGCCGGAACAGCGGGTGCTCGTAGTCGCCGGGCGCGCCCAGTTCGGCGGTCAGGTCGTTGGCCCCGATGGCGAGGATGTCGACCTCGTCGAGTTCGGCGATGGCCTCGGCGTTGTCGATGCCCTCGGGCGTCTCCAGCAGGATCTGCACGATGGTCATCTCGTCCAGCGCGGGGTTGAGCGTCTTGGCCGGGGTGGGGCGCATGCCCAGCTGCGGCACCATGGTCAGCGCCGAGCGCTGCCCGGCCGGCGGGAACCGGCAGGCCCGGCCCAGCTGGCGGGCCTGCTCGGCGGTCTCGATCCGGGGGAAGACGATGCCGTGCGCGCCGCCGTCCAGCAGCCGGCCGATCGCCCCGTACTCCTGCTCGGGCACCCGGACCAGCGGGGTCAGGCCGAGATCGGCGGCGGTGGCGCACAGCTGGGCGGCGACGTCGATCGGCATCGTCGAGTGCTCGAGGTCGATCATGACGGCGTGGTGGCCGGTGCTGGCGGCGATCCGGATCACCTCGGCGCCGCGGGCGGCCCGGACCGAGAGCATCAGGGTCAGGTCGCCGGCCCGTAGTCGGTCGAGGAACGGGTTGTGCCGCAGCGAATCCGTGCTCATGGTGTCTCCTGGGGAGTCGATTCGAACGTCCGCGCGCGGATGAGGAGCAGCGCGATGGCGATGGACACGACGGTGAAGCCGCCGCACCACACGAAGCCGAGCGAGAAGCCGTGCCAGAGGGCGTTCTGGGCCGCCGGAATCGACCGGGCGGAGATCGGCCCGAGATTCGCGTGGGCGACGGCGATCGGCCCGCCGGCCGCTGCGACGTGGTTGACGGTGGCCAGCGCGTCGCCGGTGATGCCGGCCCGGGCCAGGAACTCCGGCAGCACGGAGCCGGCGTTGGCCAGGGCGATCGCGCCGATGGCGGCGATGCCGACCGCCGCGCCGGTGTCGCGGGCCATGCTGATGGTGCCGCTGGCGATGCCCTCCTTGTGCGCGGGCACGTCGACCATGCAGGCCGACGTGCTCGACACCACGGCGACGAAGCCGATGCCGGCCAGCAGCAGCGAAGGCGTCAGGTCGAGCAGGGAGGTGTCGGCGATCGGCACGGCGGCCAGCCAGAACTGGCCGATGGCCATGGCGACCAGCCCGCCGACCATCACCCGGCGCGGCGCCAGGCGGAACAGGAACTTGGCGAACACCGGCCAGACCACCAGCGGCACCGCGACCTGGATGGTGCTGGCCAGCCCGACGGTGAGGCTGTCCTGGCCCTGGATGACGCCGAGCCGGATGGAGACGCAGTAGTTGTAGGCGAAGAAGCCGACCGCGTTGATCAACCCGACCAGGGCGGCGCCGGTGTAGGTGGGGCTGCGGAACAGTTCGGTGTGGATGAGCGAGTGCTCGGTGCGCAGCTCGATGAGCACGAACACCGCCATCAGCGCCGCGCCGCCGGCCAGGCTGGCGATGATCGGCGGCGTGGTGTAGCCGACGTCCGCGCCCTGGATGACGCCGAACAGGATCGCGGTCAGCGCGACGGCGAAGGTGATCTGGCCGGCGATGTCCAGGCCCCGGTTCTCGGTGGCCCGCGAGTCGACCATGGCCACGGCGTTGATCAGGGCGCAGCCGATGGCGACGGCGAACACCACGGCGTAGGCCCAGTGGAAGCTGGCGTGCAGGCCGATGGCCCCGCTGATCGCCGGAGCCGTCGCCGCGCCGATGGCCATCGCCATCGCCCACGTCGCGATGCCCCGGGCCCGTGCGCGCGGGTCAGGGGTGAGCGCGGCGACGGCGGCCAGCGAGGTCGGGAACAGGATGGCCGCGCCGATGCCGGCGATGGCCTGCCCGACCATCAGCACCGGCACGGCCGGGGCCACCATGTTGACGCCCTCGCCCAGCGCCAGCACCAGGGTGCCGATCACCAGCAGTCGCTTGCGGCCCACGCGGTCGCCGATCACGCCGAAGGTGAGCTCCAGGGCGGCGGTGGGGATGAAGAAGATGGCCGAGATCCAGCCCAGCTGGGTGCCGGAGGCCTGGAGCTCGGACTGGATGACACCGCTGAGGGCGGCCGGCATGACCATGGCGAAGTTGGCCAGGAACACCGCGCTGAACACGGCCAGCAGCGCGCCGCGGCGGGTCGGGGCGTCGGCTGAGGGCGGTGTCGGAGTCTTCTTGATGGCGTTGAACATGGGGTCGACCAACTCTCCGGTGAGTTGAGACGCGACGGAGGGGATGGTCACGGCAGCCGCGGGTACCGGACGTTGTCCAGTCCCGGCACCGTGACCGCGGTGGGATCGTTGTCCTGCTTGACGAGTTGGGCCACGGCGTAGTCGGTGACGCAGCCGGACAGCAGCTGCCGCGCGTCCTCCAGCACGACCCGCAGCCGGGTGACCATGGCCCGCAGGTCGTCGGGCCCGTGGATCACCGGCATCTCGCCGACCTCGGTCACGCGCGGGTCGCAGACGTCCGGGAACTGCTGGGCGTCGGGGGAGTAGCGGGGATAGCCGGCGAACATGATCTCGCCGAGCTCCTGCATGCCGCGCATGCCGGCCCACAGTGTGCGCAGCGGCTCCTCCAGGGCCACGACCTCGGAGAGGTCGCCGTCCTTCGGCGTCGCGAACACCGGCGCGTGCGGCGCGATGTACATGCGCTCCAACGGAAGCCGGTACTCGCTGGCCCCCAGCAGCATCGTGGCGACGCTGCTGGTGTTCCAGGTGACGCCGGCGGTCGGGCGGCCCTGCCGGCCGGCGACCACGACCATGGCCCGTTCCCAGTCGATCTGCTGTTCGCGGAACCAGCGGATCAGCCGGAACGAGGTGTCCAGGCCGGCCAGGAAGAACGTCGCGACCATCATGTCGTTGATCAGGCCGGTGCCGTCCTTGCCTTTGTCCCGGTTGAGGAAGTCCGCGCGCAGCGTCTCGGCGCTGAGGTAGCCGGGCGTGGTCAGGGCCCGGCGCAGGTACTCCTCCGTGGCCGCGCAGGCGTAGTCGCACATGCCGGCGATGGCGAACTCCCGGCCACGGAAGGCTTCCACGGCGATGACGTCCCGCCACAGCCGCGGGCTGTTGGCCGCCCGGGCCCGTTCGGTCGCGGCCAGCAGGCGCACGGCCTGGTGGTGCCACGAGTCGTCCCCGGTGTGATGGGCGATGCTGACCAGGGACGCGACCGCCGGCCCGAGGTGGGAGACGGCGGAGAGCTCCTTGAAGCCGCGGACGGACAGCCGGAAGCCGTCGACCATGGGCGGCCGGCCGCCGCCGGGGTAGAGGGCGACGTCGAACCCGGTCGCCACGATCAGCGGATCCTCGACCAGGCTGCGGTGCTTGACCTGCGACAACAGCGGGCCGATGCCCTGGGCGTCGCGGGTGTAGGCGGTGAACAGATCCACCAGTTCGGGACTGGAGTCCATGGCCGAACGGTAGCGCGCTGACGATTCCGTCACAAGTATCGCGAACGAAATCGTTGACGATTTCTGTGACGTGTCAGTAGGGTGATGTCATGCCGGCAGGAGGTGGCGAGATGACGACGTCACGGACGGGCGAGGCGGCCAAGCGGATCGCGGTGGACGCGCTGCGCAAGGCGCTGCTGGACGGCGATCTGGTGGCCGGGCAGCGGCTCATCGAGCCGGACCTGGCCGAGGCCTTCGGGGTCAGCCGGTCCAGCGTGCGGGCGGCGCTGATCGACCTGGCCGCCGACGGGCTGGTCGAACGCGTGCCGAACAAGGGCGCGCGGGTCCGGGTGGTGCCGCTGGAGGAGGCCATCGCGATCAACGAGTGCCGGATGGTGCTGGACGGCCTGTGCGCGGCCAAGGCGGCCGAGCACGCCACCGAGGCCGAGGTCGAGGAGCTGCGGGAGTTCGGCCGCCGGCTCACCGCCGCGGTCGAGGACGGGGAGCCGCTGAAGTTCTCCGCGCTCAACCTCGAACTGCACCGGGCCATCCGGCGGATCTCCGGCCAGAACGTCGCCACCGGCCTGCTGGAACGGCTGCACGAACAGGTCACCCGGCACCAGTTCCGCCTCGCCCTGCAACCGCAGGGCCCGCAGACCTGGCTGCCCGAGCACATCGCCACCATCGAGGCCATCGCCCGGCACGACCCCGCGGCCGCCGAGTCGGCGGCCCGGGGCCACCTGGCCAACATCATCGCCGTGCTCCGGGCCGGCGCGGACCAGTCCACGCCGCACCAGGACTGACCAGCCCAGCACCGTCGTCCGGCCGCCGCGGGCGGTCGGCCGGCGGCTGCCCGGAGTCGGCTTCTCCCCAGGGAAAGGCTGACCACCATGCTGACCGAGATCCAGCGCATCCCCACCTCCGGCGCCCGCGCCGTCGCGCCGTTCGAGCTGGACGGCCACGCTTTCCTTGCCGTGCCCCAGCTTTCCTCCGACTCGCCCGGCACCCCGCCCGGCATGAACGGCGGGGACAGCGACACCGACCTGCTGCTGTTCCGCCGGGAGGCGGAAGGGTACGTCCTCTACCAGCAGCTGCCGGCGCCGGGCGGCGAGGACGCGGAGTTCTTCCGCATCGGCGACGACGCGTTCCTGGCCACCGCCAGCATCCGCTCCGGCCGCGGGCCGTACTCCTACCAGATCGACTCGGTCATCTACCGTTGGGACGGCGGGAAGTTCGCCGAGTTCCAGCGCGTGCCGACGTTCGCGGCCAAGCAGTGGCGGCACTTCCAGTTGGGCGAGCGGCACTTCCTGGCGCTGGCGCAGGGAGTGTTCCTGCCGCACACGGAGAAGGACAACCGGCCGTCGGTCGTGTTCGAGTGGGACGGCGCCAAGTTCGTTCCGTTCCAGGAGATCGCGTCCAAGTGGGCGTACAACTGGCACTTCTTCGAGCTGGACGGGCAGTTCTACCTGGCCCACGCCGACAACCGGGACCCGTCGCGGCTGTACCGCTGGGACGGTGAGCGCTTCGTCGAGTTCCAGACGCTGACCGAGTCGGAGGGGCGGGCGTTCGCCACCTTCGCCGTCGACGGCCAGACCTACCTGGCGGTGGCGGTGATCGCCGCGGAGTCGCTGGTCTACCGGTGGGACGGCTCGACGTTCGTCGAGCACCAGGTGTTGGCGGGCAAGGGCGGACGGGAGTTCGCCCTCGTCGAGAACGCGGCCGGTCTGCACCTGATCCGGGTCAACTTCATCATCGGGCCCCGGGAGAACCCGACCACCGCGTTGCAGTCCCAGGTCTACCGCTGGGAGGACGGTCGGTTCGTTGTGGTGGAGGAGTTTCCGACCGCCGGTGGCACCGATGTCGCGGTGATCGGCGACGGCGAGGACACGCTGGTGGCCGTGTCCAACAGTCTGACGCCCGACACCCATTTCAGCACGGAGACCGTCATCTACCGTTTCGGTGACACGCAATGAGAGTAGCCGTCGTCGGGGCCGGCGCGATCGGCGGGTTCCTGGGGGCGAGGCTGGCCCTGGCCGGTGTGCGGACCTCCGCTCTCGCTCGGGGCGCCACGCTCAAGGCGTTGCGGCACAACGGATGGCGGCTGCGGGACGAGGACGGTGAGCACAGCGCGCCGACCCGGGCCAGCGGGGACGCGGCCGAGCTCGGTCCGCAGGACCTGGTCGTGGTCGCGGTCAAGGCGCAGTCGCTGCGCGGGGTCGTGGGCTCGATCGGGCCGCTGCTCGGGCCGGAAACCGTTGTGCTGACGGCGATGAACGGCATGCCCTGGTGGTTCTTCAACGACGTGGCCGGGGCCTGCCATGGGCTCAGGCTGGCCAGTGTCGACCCGGACGGGGCGATCGCGGCGGCCATTGAGGGGCGGCGGGTGGTGGGCGGGGTCGTGCACCTGAGTTGCGACCGGCCCGAGCCCGGGGTGGTCGCGCATCACGGCGGCCGTGAGCTGATCATCGGGGAGCCCGACCATCGTGAGTCGGGTCGGGCGCGTGCGGTTGCTGAGCTGCTTTCCTCGGCGGGATTGGATGTCTCGGTCTCGTCGAACATTCACGCGGATGTCTGGTACAAGCTGTGGGGCGCCATGACCATCAACCCGGTGTCCGCGCTGACCGGGGCGACCGTGGACCTCATCCTGGACGACGATCTGGTTCGCGCGTGGTGTGAGACGGCGATGGTCGAGGTGCGGCGTGTCGGTGAGCGCATCGGCTGCCCGATCACCCAGACCCCGGCCGAACGCAACGACGTCGCCCGCAAGCTCGGCGCGTTCCGGACCTCGATGCTCCAGGACGCCGAGGCCGGGCGGAGCTTGGAGTTGGACGCGCTCGTCGGTGCGGTGCGGGAGATCGGGGCGGTGGTCGGCGTGCCCACGCCGACCGTCGACGCCCTGTACGGGCTGACCAGGCTCAGCGCCCGGGTCCGCGAGCACTGAAACCGCTACCGGACAAGCCGTGACCACCGGATCGGTAGCCGAGGCGCTTCATCGGTGCACTGGGATACCTTGACACATGTCAGATCCGGGCCGATCGCCCTAAGGTGTTGATGTGGACACCGTGTCTGGGGCGACGGGTCAGGGCGGCATGGCGAAGATTCTCGACGCCATCCTCGCCGATGAGTTGGACACGCTCGCCCATCTGCCCGTTCCGGAGACCTACCGGGGCGTGACCGTGCACGCCGACGAGGTCGAGGTCTTCGACGGCCTGGCCACCGCGGACAAGGACCCGCGCCG
>NZ_JBIUAG010000038.1:0-101844 GCF_044547355.1 Kutzneria sp. NPDC052558 | reverse complement strand
CCCACCCCTCAGCCGAACAACGCCCAACCCCTCACCGCAAACCCCACCCCCGGCAACCGCGCGGCGCGGGCACCAGAACCACAACCACACCCACCACCAGGCCACCGGACTACGCCGGATCCCCCAGCCGATCACCCCACGCTGATCGCCGCGAGCTTTTCCTTCAGGTACTGGCCCCAGTTGGTGGGCGGGTAGCTGCGGCGGCCGATGGGCGGGGCCATGGACTCGACGACGGCGTCGTGGTTGGCCTCGTAGAAGAAGACCAGGGACACCAGGTCCTCGCTCGGCGCATCCGGGGATGGAGGCAGGACACGGTGCCGGGTGGAGCGCCAGCGGTCGCCGGTCCAGCGGGCCATGAGGTCGCCGATGTTGATGGTGAACGCCGCAGGGTCGTACGGGGCGTCGACCCACTGGCCGTCCTGGGTGTAGATCTGGAGGCCGCCGAGGCCGGGCTCGCGATCGAGCACGGTGACGGTGCCGAAGTCGGTGTGTGGGCCGATGCGGAACTGACCGTCGGCGGCGGGCCCGACGCTGGTCAGGGGCGGATACCAGTTGATGTTGAAGCCGTAGGTGGGCTCGCTCAGGAACGGCTCGAAGTAGTCCACGTCGAGGCCCAGGGCGACGGCGCACAGGGCCATCAGCTCGTCGGACAGGGCGTGCATCTCGTCCAGGTACTCGCCGACGACGTCGCGCATCCGAGGCAGCTCGGCGTCGGGCCAGACGTTGGGGGCGAACCACTCGGCGTCGACGGCGGGATCGCCGGTCGGGGTGTCGCAGGCGGCGGTGAAGGACTCCTTCATGTCCGGCGGCGTGGGCGTGCCCTCGGCGTAGCCGTTGGCCTCGGCCCCGGGCGGCAGCCAGCCCCGGCCGCCGACGGCGGTGGCGTAGCGCTGCTTGGTCTCCTCGGGCAGGGCGAAGAACTCCCGCGCGACCGAGCGGGTGGCGTCGCGCAGCTCGGTGCTCACCTCGTGCCCGGTGACGAGCAGGAAGCCGGCGGTCTGCAAGGCCTGGTCGACACGGGCGGCGACCTCGGCCCGGTCCCGGTCGTCGCCGTGGAACCACGCCTGGAGATCGATACTCGGCACTGCGCTCACGGCGTCTCCCCAATGTCCTCGAACCACAGGTGCGGCTCCGCCGCGATGAACTCCGTCATCATGCCCACGCACTCGGCGTCGTCCAACACGGTCACGGCCACGCCGTGCTCGGCCAGCCAGTCATGACCGCCGTGGAAGGTCCGCGCCTCGCCGATCACCACCCGGCCGATGTTGAACTGGCGCACCAGACCGGAGCAGTACCAGCATGGCGACAGCGTGGTCACCATGATCGTGTCACGGTAGGTGGCGCGCCGGCCGGCGTTGCGGAAGGCGGCGGTCTCGGCGTGCATCGACGGATCACCGTCCTGCACGCGACGGTTGTGACCGCTGCCCAACAGCGTGCCGTCGACGTGGAAAAGCGCGGCCCCGATCGGGATTCCGCCCTCGGCGCGACCCGCACGCGCCTCCCGCACCGCCGCATCGAGCAGCCCGGCGTCCGACGATCTCGGCATCCCTTCAGGGGAGCCATTCATACGTTCTTCACCTACCATTCACTCGATGAGCCCTCGGACCATCGCCGCAGCTCGCCGGCCCGTGACGCCCGAGCGGCTGGGCCTGGCCCCGCTCCCGGTCCCGGCGACCGCGAAGGATCCGGTGGCCCGCCACGTCCGAGCCGCCCTGCACGCCCAGACGTTGGCCATGCTGCACTACGAACCCGGCACCCGCACCGGTGAGGACCCCGAGGACCTGCACCAGATGCGCGTCGCCCTTCGGCGGCTGCGAGCCGTCCTCAAATCAGCGCCCGGAAGTGTGCCCGACTGTGACCGGCTGCGGACCGAACTGGGCTGGCTGGGCGGGGCGCTCGGGCCGGTGCGGGATCTGGACGTGCTCATCGACCGCCTGCGAGCCGAGGCCGACGACTTCCCCGAGGACGAGCGGGCCGTCGCGGCCACGCTGCTCGACGGCCTCGTCGCCGAACGCCTCGCCGCCCGCGAACGCCTGACCGCCGCGCTGAACAGCCCGCGCTACCGGACGCTGCTCACCCACCTCGCCCAGGCCGCCAACTCCGAGATCGACCCCGATGCCCCGCAGCCGGAGCTGCTCGACCTGGTCCGCGCCCCCTACCGGAAGCTCCGCCGGGCCGTGCAGGCCCTGCCGGCCGATCCGCCCGACGAGCAGCTGCACCGGCTGCGCATCCTCGGCAAGCGTTTGCGGTACGCCGCCGAGCTGGTCCGGCCCATCACCGGCAAGCGGCTCAAGGAGCTGGTGCGAGCCAGCAAGGAGCTCCAGGAGGTGCTGGGCGAGCACCAAGACGCCTGCGTCGCCGAGCAGGAGGTCCGGCGACTGGTGGCGGCCCAGGGCGACGTCGTCGACTGGGACCTGGTCTTCGTCGCCGGACGCCTGGTCGAGCGGGAGCACGTCCGCCGGTTGGCTACCCGCGACCTCTGGCAGGCGGCTTGGCTGGCGGTCGACCGCCAGGGTAAAGCCGCCCTTCGCTGACACCCCCTCTTTTGCCACATGCGCTTCCTATGTGGCATCAGACGCCAAGTAGGAAGCGCATGTGGCAAAAAGCTGGGGTGCCCGGTGGCGGGGGCGCTAGCCTCGCCTAGGCGGTGAGGCGGGAGGCTGCGGCGGCGATGCGTTCGTCGGTGGCCGTCAACGCCATGCGGACGTGCCGGTCGCCGGACGGGCCGTAGAAGGTGCCCGGCGCGACCAGGATGCCCAGCGACGCCAGCCAGCCGGCGGTCTTCCAGGCGTCCTCGTCACGGGTGGCCCACAGGTACAGACCGGCCTCGGAGTGGTCGATGCGGAAGCCGGCGCCGAGCAGCGCCTCTCGCAGCACCTTGCGCCGGGCCTCGTAGCGGGCCCGCTGGTCGACGACGTGCTGGTCGTCGCTGAGGGCGGCGGTCATGGCCGACTGCACGGGCCGAGGCACGATCATGCCGGCGTGCTTGCGGGTCTCCAGCAGCCGCTTGACCAGGACCGGGTCGCCGGTGACGAACCCCGCGCGGTAGCCGGCCAGGCTGGAGGACTTGGACAGCGAGTGCACAGCCAGCAGGCCTTCGGTGCTGCCGCCGCTCACGCGCGGGTCCAGGATCGACACGGCGGAAGCGTCCCAGGTCAGGGACAGGTAGCACTCGTCGGAGGCGACGACCACGCCCCGCTCCCGGGCCCAGTCCACGACCTTGCGCAGGTGCTCGACGGGCAGCACCCGGCCGGTCGGATTGGACGGGGAGTTGAGCCACAACAGGGCCGGCGTGCGGGGACCGAGCGCCGTGAGGCCCTCCACCCGCGCCACCTCGGCGCCGGCGAGCAGGGCCCCGACCTCGTAGGTCGGATACGCCAGCTCGGGAATGGCCACCAGGTCCCCGGCGCGCACGCCGAGCAGCGTGGGCAGCCAGGCCACCATCTCCTTGGACCCGATCGTCGGCAGCACGGCCACCGGGTCGAGCCCGGTGACCCCGAACCGCCGGGCCATCGCCTCGACGGCGGCCTGGCGCAGTTCGGGAGTGCCATGCGTGGTCGGGTAGCCGGGCTGGTCGGAGACGGCCGCGAGGGCGTCCCGGATCAGCTCCGGCACCGGGTCGACCGGGGTCCCGACGGACAGGTCGACCACACCGTCAGGGTGCGACCGCGCCGTGGCGGTGTGGTCGGCCAGCGAGTCCCACGGGAAGTCCGGCAGCGCCGGCCCCGTCGTAAAGCCACTCACTCGTGCGCGGCCTGCTGCGGCAGCTGGGCCACGAACGACGGGTCGTTGCTGGTCTTGCCGATCTTCGCCGCGCCGCCGGGCGAGCCCAGCTCGTCGAAGAAGTCCGCGTTGGCCTTGGTGTAGTCCTTCCACTGGTCGGGGACGTCGTCCTCGTAGTAGATGGCCTCCACCGGGCACACCGGCTCACAGGCACCGCAGTCGACGCACTCGTCGGGGTGGATGTAGAGCATCCGGTCACCCTCGTAGATGCAGTCGACGGGGCACTCCTCGATGCACGCCTTGTCGAGCACATCGACGCAGGGCTCGGCGATCACGTAGGTCACTGCGTTCTCCTGCTTCCCTCTTCGTTCATCCGCCGCGAGACACCGTCAGGGGTCCGCGCGCACCGGGTCAGTATCCCCCGGCCGGCCGGTCCGGCTCGCACCTGGTCACCCCAACCGCAACGGTACGTCCCGAAAGCCGGGAAAATTGCTGGATCGGCCATGTGGGCCCGGGCACAGTCACCCCGTGGACACCGTCACCGAGCTGGAATCGCTGTGCGCCGACGCGTGGCCGGCGCTGGTCGACGAGCGCCTCGGCGAGTGGCGTCTGCGCGCCGCCGGCGGCTTCACCGGCCGGGCCAACACGGCCCTGACCATCGGCGATCCCGGCATGCCCGTGGCCGAGGCCCTCGCCGCCACGGCGGCCTTCGCGGCGCGGCACGGCATCGAGCCCAAGGCACACGTCATCCAAGGGTCCGAGACCGAACGGCGGATCCGGGACGAGGGATGGCAGCGGGCCACCGACCATCCGGGCGGCGCCGTGTCGCAGGTGATGACCGGTCCGGTGCCCGAGGGGGAGCCCCTGGGCGAGGTCCTGGACAAGCCGTCACGGCAGTGGTGGCAATTCAGCGTCGGGGAGCCCACGGCCGCGCAGCGACACGTGCTCGGCACGGGTCCACAGCTCGGCTTCGGGTACGTCGAGGACACCGCCGTGGTCCGGGGCTGTGTGGTCGGCTCGACGCTGCACATCGCCCGGCTGGCGGTCGACCCCGGGGCACGGCGTCAGGGCGTCGCCAAGCGACTGCTGGCGGCCCTGGGCGAGTGGGCACGGCAGTGCGGCGCGGACCGGTCGGTGTTGCAGGTGGAGGTCAACAACACCGCGGCGATCCGGCTGTACGAGGGGCTCGGCTTCACCGAGCACCATCGGTACGGCTACTGGAAGCCCTAGCGCGGCTTCTTCTTGTCGGTGTGACGTTGGTCACCGACGATGCGGAACTGCGGCCCCTTCACGCTGGGCTTGGCCTCCCCCTCCTTGCCGTCGACCAGGGCCTTGATCGCGTCGACCGGGTCGTTGGAGTGCCGGTCGTCCTTGCGCTGCACACTCATGAATTCCTCCCACGCGGGTCCCAGCGGACCGCGCTCTGCTCCCGGATCCAGCGCCGCGCCCGCGAGCGCAGGCGCCACAACCCCAGCCTGCCACCGATCAGGGGCCGGGCGCGCCCGTCGATGGTCGCCAACAGGTCGCCGAGCCGCTGGATGGTGACGGCCAGGGCCCGCACGGTCACCCGGCCGTGGCGGCGGCTGGCCTCGGCCAGCTCGGCCAGCAGCCAGGCGGTCTGGCCCTCCTCGTCGCCGCCGACCGGGGCGGCGTTCACGTCACGGTCGTAGAGCACGGCGGCCAGCACCCGCACCCGCAGCTCCAGGGTGTCGGCCTCGGCGCACACCACCAGCGCCTCGCCGGCCAGGCCGAGGGCGCGGCGGTCGACGCCGGTGGAGGCGACCAGCAGCGGCATGAGGGCGGCGACCCGGTGGCTGAGCTCGTCGGGCAGCGAGCCGAGTCGGGCCAGGTACTTGGGGTCGACGCCGTCGATGTTGGCCACGGCCCCGATGGCCCGGCCGTGCAGCCGGAACGGGTCGGGCTCGGTCAGGACGGCGAGCAGCTGCGTCGCGGCGCGGGCGAAGGGGCGCAGCGCGGCGACGACCTCCGGGTCATCCACTGCCCACCGGCTGCTGGGCCAGGGACGCGCGGGCGGCCCGGCCGAGCGCGTTGCCGAGCACGACGGCCGACGGCAGCGAGCCGGCGGCCAGCAGCGCGAGGATCCGCCAGTCGGGATAGACCAGGAACTCGCCGCCGGGGCCGCCGACGGTCAGCCACAGGGTGACTGCCAGCCAGGCGAAGGCCGGCAGGCCGCCGACCCAGGTCACCGGCCGCAGCCGGGCGGCCGCCCGCACCAGCAGCGGCGTGGTCAGGGCGGCGATCACGATGGTGATCGGGAACGGGAAGCCGCCCAGGTCCGGCAGCACCGTGCCGTCGAACCGGGCCGGCAGGAACACGAGGTCGACGACCGCTAGCAGGATCGCGTCGAGCACCAGCACGACGAGGACCGCCCAGTCGCCGGGCCTCATCGCGAGCGTTCCACGTCGTTGAGGCCGCCGAACAGGTCGGTCTCGGCTCCCTCGGCCGGCCCGGCGGCGAGCACGAAGTACTCGGTGCCGATGACCGGCTGGGCGATGCCGTTGGACAGCGCGTAGCAGGCCGCGCCTTCGCCGTTCTGCCACACGCCGACCTGGGTGGCGTGGGCCCGTAGCGCGCTCAGCCGGGCCGGCACGTGGTCCTCGACCGACACCCGGGTGGTGATGATGTCGTCGTCCACCACGGCCAGTTCGCCCGGCTCGGGCATCCGCCACGGCACGCCCTCGACGCCGCGCAGCTTTTCGATCCCTTCGGCCACGGCGTCGCGGGAGGACACCGTGTGGAACACGCGCAGCACCTCGGGCACCATGGCCGCCGCCGCGGTGGTGATCTCGTGCGCGCGGATGTGGTCGGGGTGGCCGTAGCCGCCGAAGCTGTCGTAACCCACGACGACCTGGGGCTTCACCTGGCGCAGCACCTCGGCCAGTTGCTCGGTCTGCACGGCGATGTCACCGCCGACGAAGGCCCGGGGATGCTTGCTGGACGGCGTGCCGGCCATGCCCGAGTCCCGCCAGCGCCCGATGCCGCCCAGGAAGCGGTGGTCGTTGACCCGCAGCGCGGCGCAGGCCGAGCGCAGCTCGCCGACCCGGTACCCGCCGAGCTGGTCGGCGGCCTCGGCCCGCAGCTCGTTCAGGCTGGCCGGGATGATCTCGCCCTCCTCGCCGAGCGTGCAGGTGACGACGGTGACGTGCACGCCGAGGGAGGCGTAGTGGGCGATGGTTCCCCCCGTGCACAGGCTCTCGTCGTCGGGGTGCGCGTGCACCAGCGCGAGCCGGGGAGGGGCGGTCAGGGTCACCGGCCCAGGGTAGTTGCCCGGCCCGACAAGGGCCGGTGGCGGGGAGGCCGAGACCGCGTCCGGGGACTGGGGAATCTGCGAACGCGGCCTCGTTTCCCCCCTTGCGTCGACAACCCGGGCGCACCGAGTTCCCCCCTGCCGCGAGGCCGGCAGCGACTCGGTACGCCCTTCGTCGACGAGTCACAGCTAACCAAGGGGGCGTGACGTCTCCGTGACGCGGTGGCGGCGCAGCGGCCCGGGCCGGTCAACCGTGAATTACCGGCCCCGCGCGAGAATACGATTCGCGCTATCAACAAGACATGAAGACGAGCCTTTTACTCGCCATTCCCGCCGCCTTGTCCATGACATTACCTTTAGCCCCACAATCAGCGTTGACGCTGGTCACACAGCCACAACAGGGTTACACCGCCATATACGACCTGATGAACAGCGCGCAAAAAACCCTCGACCTGACAATGTACGAGCTGACCGACACGACCGCGGAGAACGACCTCGTGAACGCCGCCGCGCGCGGCGTGACGGTGCGGGTCGTGTTGGACGTCAACCGGGAGAAGTCACACAACCAGGCCGCCTACACGCTGCTGTCCGGCAAGGGGGTGCACGTGGTCTGGGCCAACACGACCTACGCCGCCACCCACCAGAAGACGCTGACCGTCGACGGGGTCACGTCGGCGATCATGACCGGCAACCTGACCAGCCAGTACTACGCCACCAGCCGCGACTTCTCGGTCCTCGACACCACCGCCGCCGATGTCGCCGCCATCGAGAAGGTGTTCAACGCCGACTACGCCCACTCGGCGGTCACCCCGGGCGACGGCGCCGACCTGGTGTGGAGCCCCACCGACTCCCAGTCCCACCTGCTGGCCCTGATCAACGGGGCCACCGCCACGCTCCAGGTGGAGAACGAGGAGATGGGCCTGCCGGCCGTCACCACCGCGCTGGAGAACGCGGCCAAGCGCGGCGTCGCCGTGCAGGTGGTCATGACCAACACCGCCGACGACTACGCCACCGAGTTCGACGCCCTCACCGCCGCCGGGGCCAAGGTCGCCACCTACGCCGCCGACGCCTCGCTCTACATCCACGCCAAGGCCATCGTCGCCGACTACGGCCGCACCGGGGCCAAGGTGTTCCTGGGCTCGGAGAACTTCTCCAATGCCTCCCTCAACTCCAACCGGGAGCTGGGCCTGATCACCACCGACGCGGCGGTGCTGTCCTCGGTGCACTCGACGCTGGCGTCGGACTACAGCGGCGGCACGGTGTGGTCATGACGCGACGGCGTCACGAAAATGTCAGACCCCCTCGCTAGGGTCGAAGACACCGTGGGGAGGAACCGGTAAATGCCGAGAGGTTGGGCGAGGTCTGCTCGTGGAGAGCGCTCGCCTGATCTCTCGGTGTGCTTTCTGGGGCTCCCGCGCCGGGCCGGCCCAGCAAAGGAAATGGCCGCCGGACCGGGGTCCGACGGCCATCCGCGTGAGCGGCAGGCTCAGGCGACGGGCATCTCCTCGGCGAAGTGGCAGGCCGACAGCAGCTCGCTGTCGCCGCGCTTGCGCAGCTCCGGCACCTCGGTGGCGCAGATGTCCTGGGCCTTCCAGCACCGCGTGCGGAACCGGCAGCCCGATGGCGGGTTCACCGGGCTGGGCACGTCACCGGTGAGCACGATCCGGTTGCGCTGGCGTTCCCGCTCGCGCTTGGGGTCGGGCACCGGCACGGCCGACAGCAGCGCCTGTGTGTACGGGTGCATGGGCCGGCTGTAGATGAGCTCCCGCGGCCCCACCTCGATCAGCGTGCCCAGGTACATGACGGCCACCCGGTGCGACAGGTGCCGCACCACCGACAGGTCGTGGGCCACGAACAGGTAGGCCAGGTTGAGCTCCTGCTGCAACTCCTCCAGCAGGTTGACCACGCCGGCCTGCACGGACACGTCCAGCGCCGACACCGGCTCGTCCAGCACCACGAACTTGGGGTTCAGCGCCAGCGCCCGGGCGATGCCGATGCGCTGCCGCTGGCCGCCGGAGAACTCGTGGGCGTACCGGTTGCGGTGCTCCGGGTTCAGGCCGACGATCTCCATCAGCTGGTTGATCCGGGCCTGGATCTCGTCCGGGCTGCCGAACCGGTGGATGCGCAGCGGCTCGGCGATGATGTCGTTGACCTGCCAGCGCGGGTCCAGCGACGCGTACGGGTCCTGGAACACGATCTGGAGGTCCCGGCGCATCGCCTGGAGCTCCTTGCCGGCCATGGTGGTCAGCTCGCGGCCCTCGAACTTCACCGAGCCCGAGGTGGGCTTGTGCAGCTGGAGGATGGCCCGGCCGGTGGTGGACTTGCCCGAGCCGGACTCGCCGACCAGGCCCAGCGTCTCGCCGGCGGCCAGGTCGAAGCTGACGCCGTGCACGGCCTGCACCTGGCCGACGGTGCGCGGGATGATGCCGCCGCCGCGGACCGGGAAGGACTTGTACAGGTCCTTCACCTGGAGCAGGGGCGTGCCGGTGGTGTCCGCGCCGCCGGTCGCCGGCTTGGTCTCGGTGCCGGTGCTCACGACGCGGCCTCCTTCGTTGAGTCGGCGCCGTCCGCGAGGTGCTCCTCGACGACCACCTCGGGGTTGTCGATCAGGAGCGCCGCGATCGGCTCCTCGGCGCCGATCTCCTTGCGGGCGAACAGCTTCTTCGGGTCCTCGTAGCCGGCCAGGTCGTTCCAGCGGTGGCACCGGGTCAGGTGCGCGACCGCGCCGCCGACCTCGGCCAGCTCCGGCTCCGCCTCGTGGCAGACCGGGGCCACCAGCGGGCAGCGCGGCGAGAACGCGCAGCCGCTGGGCAGGTTGACCAGCGAGGGCGGCGCGCCGGAGATCGGGGTCAGCCGCTGGCCGATCAGGCTCGGGTCCGGGTTGGAGCCGAGCAGGCCGACCGTGTACGGCATGCGCGGGGTGTCGAACACCTCGTCCACCGCCCCGGCCTCGACCACGGTGCCGGCGTACATCACCTGCACCTTGTCGACCATGCCGGCGACCACGCCCAGGTCGTGGGTGATCATGATGATGGCCGCGCTCGTCTCGTCCCGGATGCGCAGCAGCGTCTCCAGGATCTGCGCCTGCACGGTCACGTCCAGCGCGGTGGTCGGCTCGTCGGCGATGATCACGTCCGGGTCGTTGATGATCGCCATGGCGATCACCACGCGCTGGCGCATGCCGCCGGAGAACTCGTGCGGGTACTGCTTGGCCCGCCGGTCCGGCTGCGGGATGCCGACCTGCTCCAGGGACTCGACCGCCTTGGCCCAGGCCACCTTCTTGGACACCTTGTGGTGCTCCAGGTAGGCCTCGGCCAGCTGCGCGCCCACGGTGAACACGGGGTTCAGCGAGGTCATCGGGTCCTGGAAGATCATGGCGATCGAGTTGCCGCGGAACTTGCGCATCTCGTTGTAGCTCAGGCCGTTGAGCTCCTGGCCGCGGTAGGCGATGGAGCCGGAGATGCGCGCGGTCCGGGGCAGCAGGCCCAGGATGGCCATGGAGGACACCGACTTGCCGGAGCCGGACTCGCCGACCACGCCCAGCACCTCGCCGGGCCGAAGGTCGAAGCTGAGGTCGCGGACCGCGTGCACCACGCCGTCGTCGGTGGGGAACTCGACGGTCAGGTCGGACACCCGCAGCAGCGGCTCGTTCGTGTCGATCGAGTCGGTCATCACGCACGCACCTTCGTCTGCCTCGGGTCGAACGCGTCACGCAGTCCGTCGCCGATGAAGCTGATGGTCACCGAGATGAGCACGATGGCCAGGAACGGACCCCAGAACAGCCACGGCCGCAGCAGCACCTGGGTGTAGTTGTCCTGCACGATCAGGCCCAGCGAGGTGTCGGGCAGCTGCACGCCCAGGCCGATGAACGACAGCGCCGCCTCGGTCAGCACGGCGGCCGACACCGACAGCGTGGCGTTCACGGTGATCGTGCCGATCATGTTCGGGATCAGGTGCTTGAACACGATGTGCCAGGTGCCGGCGCCGGCCGCGCGGGAGGCCTCGACGAACTCGCGGGCCGCCAGCGACAGCGCCTCGCCGCGGGTGATGCGGGCGATCTGCATCCAGCTGAAGATGGCCAGCACGCCGGCCACCACGTACCAGCTCGGGGTCAGCGCGTGCACCAGCAGCGCGACCACGGCGATCTGCGGCACGATCAGGAACAGGTCGACCAGCCGCATCAGGGCGTTGTCGATGAAACCCCGCAGGTAGCCGGCGACCGCGCCGACGAGCACGCCGACCACGGTCGAGCTGATCGCCACCGAGAAGGCGATGGCCAGCGAGAACTGGGTGCCGCGCAGCAGCTGCGCGAGCCCGTCCCGGCCGAGCTGGTCGGTGCCGAGCAGGTGCCGGCCGCTGGGCGGCAGGTAGCCGCCGGAGCTGGTGTCGGCGAAGTTGTAGGGCAGGAAGAACGGCACCACGACGGCCACCACGGCCAGCAGCACCAGCACGCCCAGGCTGACCATGGCCAGCCGGTGGCGCACGAACCGGCCGAGGATGATGGACGTCTGGGACCGCGCCTTGGCGTCGAACTCGTGGCGCACGGCGTCGGCGGCGGCGCCGCCGTCCGCGGTGGTCTGGGTAGCGTTAGCCAAGGCGGATCCTCGGGTCGAGAAGGCCGTAGAGCAGGTCAGAGATCAGGTTGAAGATGACGACCACCGTCGCCGTCACGGCGAACCAGCCCATCAGGGTCGGTGGGTCGTAGTTGCCGACCGACTTCACCAGCACGGTGCCCATGCCGTTCCAGCCGAACACCCGCTCGGTGATGATGGCGCCGCCGATGATGGCCCCGATGTTGAGCGCGAACAGCGTGCTGACCGGGATCAGCGCGTTGCGCATGGCGTGCCGGAAGATCACGCGGGCCTGCGACAGGCCCTTGGCCCGGGCGGTGCGCACGTAGTCGGCGTTGAGCGTCTCCAGCATGGAGGCGCGCTGGAACCGGCTGTAGGCGGCGAAGCTGATGGTCATCAGCGAGATCGTCGGCAGCAGGAAGGTGCCGGTGTAGTTGACGATGACCTGGCCGAGGTTGTGGCCGAAGCCGTTGGTCGGCGGGCCCGCGGTGGTCAGCCAGCGCTGCAGGTGCAGCGAGACCAGCAGGTCGTTGAACTGGATGCCGTAGTTCTTCACCACGACCGCGACACACGCGATGGGCATCGAGAACATCAGGAACGCGACGCTGGTCATGATGTAGTCGAAGATCGAGTACTGCCGGACGGCGGAGAACACGCCCACGGCCACGCCCAGCACCAGCGCCAGCAGCTCGGCCCCGATGACCAGCCGCAGCGTCACCCACAGCGCGTTGGTGATGGTGGTGTACACGGGGGCCTGGGCCTCGCCCAGGGCGACGCTGACTCCCCAGTTGCCGGTCAGGAAGCCGGTCAGCCAGTTCCAGTAGCGGATCAGGATCGGCTGGTCCAGGCCCAGCTGGATGGACAGGGAGTGGATCTGCTCGGCGGTCACGCCGGGCTTGGTCTTCAGCGCGGCCAGCGGGTCACCGGCGGACGCCACGAGTATGAAGACGAGGAAGCTGCCGATCAGCAGGATGGGTATGGAGATCAGCAACCGTCGAATCAGGTACTGGAACACGGGTTGCTCCTCGACGACCTCACGCCGACGCTGGTCGGGTAGCCGGCTGGAGCGAGGTCTGCCTGGACGGGTGGGGACGGGGTCAGTACAGCACGGGCGCGCCCCGGCGCCGATCGCGACCGCGACCGACGCCGGGGAGCCTTCAACCGTAGTGCCGATCAGAAACTGATCAGGCGTTGGGCTTCTGCCACTCGTTGGCGTTCCACAGAGCGCCGTAGTACGACTGGAAGTAGGCCCGGTCGATGTCGCCGGTGTAGGCGTACATGTTCGGCGGCTGGAACAGCGGGAACGTGCAGTACGTCGCCGCGATCGCCTTGTCGGCCGCCTGGTAGTCGGCGATCGACTGGGTGTCGTCGGTCTCGGTGGCCGCCTTCTTGAAGGACGCGTCCGAGGCCGCGGTGCCGCAGCCGTTCCAGTTCTGGCCGCCGTCGGTGGTGTAGGTGGCCAGGCCCGAGGAGTGGAAGGGCTGGACCGACCACGCGAACAGGGCGACGTCGTAGTCGCTCTGGCTGACCCGCTTGTCCAGGAAGTTGGCGTCGGTGTCGTCCTGGATGTCGATGCCGGCCGCCTTGCACTCCTGCTGCAGCAGCGCGACGGTCGACTTACGGCGCGGAATGTCGGTGTGGCTGATCTTGAACGACAGGCGCTGGCCGTTCTTGGCCATGATGCCGTCCGCGCCGAGCTTCCAGCCGTCGGCCTCCAGGGTCGACTTGGCCGTCGCCGGGTTGTTGATCAGCTTGTCCGAGTAGTTGTCGGTGTAGCCGGTCTGGTTCGGGAAGAACACGACGCTGTTGAACGGCTTGGCGTCCGGCTGGACCTGCTTGATCAGCTTGTCCACCAGCTCGTTGCGGTTGATGCACTGGCCGAAGGCCTTGCGCACCGCCTCGTCCTGGAAGATCGGCCGCTTCAGGTTCAGGTCGAGGTGCTCGTAGTTCAGACCCGAGGTGGCGCCGTAGGTGATGCCCGAGGAGGCCAGCTGCTGCAGCTGCTGGGCCGCGTTGTTGTCCGGCTGGGCCGAGGAGATGACCTGCTCCTCGTTGTTCTGCAGCGCCTGGACCTGGGCGTTGGAGTCGGGGATCGCCTTCAGGGTGATCTGCGACGGGCCGCCCGCGTTGCCCTTCCACTTCGGGTTGCGCACCAGCGTGATCGAGGTGCCCTGCTGCCAGTCCTTGATCATGTACGCGCCGGAGGCGGGGCCGAGGTCGGACTTCCAGCCGTTCCAGCCCTCGTTCCAGAACTTGGAGACCTTGTCCAGCACGTCGGCCGGGCTCTTCGGGGTCACCTGGGTGATGTCCGAGACGCCGGTCTGCTTCTCCAGGATGTGCGCCGGCAGCAGGTCGTCGCCGATGCCGAACAGGCCCTTGTAGTCACCGAACGGCTCGGAGAACGTCGTCACGAAGGTGGTGTCGTTCTCGCACTTGGCCGAGCTGATGGAGCTGTAGCCGGTGGTGCTGCCGGGCAGGAAGTAGGTGCCCGAGCCGTCCGGCTTCTTGTCCTGGCCGCTCTGCGACAGCCAGGCCAGGTAGAAGTCCTTGCAGTTCCACGGCGCGCCGTCGGACCACTCGACACCCGGCTTGATCTTCCAGGTGACCGTCTGCGGGCTGGACGACGTGACGTCGACCGAGTCCATGACGTCCTTGTTCAGCAGGACCTTGTTGTTGCCGTCCAGGATGAACGGACGGGCGAGGACCTGGATCAAGGCGTACGTGTTGTACGACTGGACCGCGCTCTCCTCCGCGTTGTTGTACGCGGTAAAGGGCTTGTCGGTGGAAACGACGACCGGGCCCATGTCGGCGACCTTGGGGGCGGTGTACGTGTCACCGGATTCACCCTTGGCAATGGCAGTGTTCGAGTTGCCCGAACCCGCCCCGTTGCTCTGATCGCCTCCACCAGAGCCGCCACATGCGGTCAGCATGAGCGCGGCGCCGGCGATCACCGCGATCGCGGGGATCGCGGGGATCGCCTTGGATCTCCTCATTGACACGTGCCCTCCTAGCACAGGGCGGCCGCGACTCGATCAGTCGACGTGCACACCCGGGGACCATAGCGCGCCACAAGCTACTCGACCTGCGCGCCTGTGCCAGGCACCGTAAGAAGGGGAATACCCGGCGGTCACCAGGGACACGGCGATCGTGACCAAAGGGTGACACGGTGACAGCGCGTAGCGATTGACTCGTTACCGGCCGGGATCGTCCGGTACCCGAACGGGCGAAAAATCTGTCAAGAGTTGAAATCGGCGAGTGTCGCCGCGCTGACCGAATTAACAGCAATTAACAACACGAACGGGTCACTTCCGAACTGATCGGCGCCACGTCGGGGCGCCGGCAAAGGGACCGACCAAGGGGGGTCCGCCGTTCACCCCAGTGATCTCGGGACCGGTTGCGAGCACATCGGCGAGTTGGAACAACGGCAACGCCACGTGTTGTTGCCACAGCGCCGGTTCGACCGTGGCCAGGGCGTCCGACAGCGACATCGCGCCGGTCAGCGCGGCGTCGATGGTCGGCTGGAGGCCGTGGTCGCAGAACCCGTCCGGATTGGCCGCGGGCAGCGCGGTCGTGCCGTCGGGCAACGGGCCCCGGCAGCCGAACGAGGTCGCCAGCACGCTCGCCGCGTCCCCGCTGACCGCCTGCGGGACGATGGCGATGTCCACCGTCGAGGCGGCGTCCCCGCCCGCGTCGGTGGTCGGGCTGGCGCTGGTCGCGCTACTCCCGGTCACCGTGGTCGTGGTGGTCGACGGCAGCACCGTGCCGAACAGCTGGTCACCCGACGTGTTGAGAATGGTCGCCCCGATGCCGGCCGCCATCAGCTGCTGTTGCAACACCCCGGCCAGCTGCGAGTAGGGAGCACGGTCGTTGGGCGCGCCGATCACGAGGTTCAGTGGCACTCCGTCACGGACCCACGATCCGTTGGTCTTGGTGTAGCCCAGCTGAGTGAGCAGCTGGGACACGGTGTCGGCGTTGGGCGTGCCCACGCCGGCCGGGATGGTCGGCTGGTAGCCGGGCTGCGACGGGGCCACAACCAGCGAGTCGGCCCGCAGCGCGGCCGAGGGCCCGCCGGCCGAGCCGATGGAGACCAACGCCTCGCGGTCGATCGCGGCGAACACCGCGGCCCGCAGCGTCGGGTCGGACAGCCGGGGACTGGACTGGCGCAGCAACACCTGGACCACCACCGGGTTGGGCACGGTGGTCAGCTGCGCCGACTTGCCCAGCTCGGTGAGCGCCCGCATCGTGCTGTCGCTCGGGTCGAGCACCGCCAGCTGGTCGTCGCCGGCCTTGAGCGCGCCGACCAGGTCGGCCGCGCCGGCCTGGCGCAGCAGCACCTGCTGCAACTTGGTCGACTGACCCCAGTAGCGGTCGTTGCGCTGCAACAGGATCTCGCCGCGCTCCTGGTCGATGTCCCGGACCGAGAACGGGCCGCCGGCCACCGGGTACGTGGTGCTCAGCGCGCCGGTCCAGCCGCCGGGGGCGTCCTTGAGCAGGTGAGCCGGCATCAGGTCGTTGAACAGCGACCGCCAGCCCGGGTAGGGCTGGCTGAAGGTCACGTCCGCGACCCGGCCGCCGTCCCGGGCCGACACGCCGGTGATCAGCCGGTAGCCGGCCGGGTCGACCACGCCGGGCTGGCTGCGCATGTTCTGCCACAGGTAGGCGAAGTCCTCGGCGGCGATCGGCGCGCCGTCACCCCAGGCCGCCTGCGGCTGGATGGTGTACGTGACCGTGTACGGGGCGACCTTGGTCACCTCGGCCGAGGCCATCAGCGTCTGGTCCAGCACCGGCGAGCCGTCCGGCCCGGTGTGGAAAACCGAGGGCAGCACGAGTTCGCCCAGCGCCCGGGTGACCGTGGTCTGGTTGGCCAGCAGATGCGGGTTGTAGCCGCCCTTCACGCTGTCCACGCCGACCACCAGCTGGGTGGGATCGGTCGGATGCGTGGGCGTGACCGTGGTCGGCGGGGCGCTAACCAACGGGGGCGGCGGGGAGTCGGTGCACGCCGTCAGCAGCGAGACCGCCGCCGCGAGGGCGAGCAGCACCGACCTGCCGCGCACGAATCCCCCTCCAGACGCCGAAAAGTCAGGGGCGACGCCCCGTGTGGTCCACAGCCGTCAACTATGGACCACACGGGTGATAAGACGTGCTCGGGGTACCCGGGGTTGCTGGAAGGCGCTACTTGGCGGCGGCGTCGCGGGTCTTGGCGCGGGAGCGCTCGCGGCCGCGGGTGGTGGCGTCCAGCACCAGCTTGCGCACCCGGACCACGGTCGGGGCCACCTCGACGCACTCGTCGCTGGCGCAGAACTCCAGCGCCTCCTCCAGCGACAGCTTGCGCGGACGGGCCAGCGTCTCCATCACGTCGGCCGAGGACTGCCGCATGTTGGTGAGCTTCTTCTCCCGGGCCACGTTGATGTCCAGGTCCTCGGCCCGCGGGTTCTCGCCCACGACCATGCCCTCGTAGGAGTCCTGGCCGGGCTCCACGAAGAAGGTGCCGCGGTCGGCCAGCTGGATCATCGCGTACGCGGTGATCGGGCCGGTGCGGTCGGCGACCAGCGAGCCGGAGTGCCGGGTGCGGATCTCGCCGGCCCACGGGTGGTAGCCCTCGAACACGTGGTTGGCGATGCCGGTGCCGCGGGTCTCGGTGAGGAAGTCGGTGCGGAAGCCGATCAGGCCGCGGGCCGGGACCACGTAGTCCAGCTTGATGCGGCCGGTGCCGTGGCCGTCCATGTGCTCCATGCGGCCCTTGCGGTTGGCCAGCAGCTGCGTGATCGCGCCCAGGTGCTCCTCGGGGGCGTCCACGGTCAGCCGCTCGTACGGCTCGCACAGCACGCCGTCGATGGTGCGGGTGACCACCTGCGGCTTGCCCACGGTCAGCTCGAAGCCCTCGCGGCGCATCTGCTCGACCAGGATGGCCAGCGCCAGCTCGCCACGGCCCTGCACCTCCCAGGTGTCGGGGCGCTCGGTGGGCAGCACGCGGATCGAGACGTTGCCGACCAGCTCGCTGTCCAGCCGGGCCTTGACCAGGCGGGCGGTCAGCTTGGTGCCGCCGTTGCGGCCGGCCAGCGGCGAGGTGTTGACGCCGATGGTCATGGAGATGGCCGGCTCGTCCACGGTGATCCGGGGCAGCGGCTCGGGGTTCTCGGCGTCGGCCAGCGTGTCGCCGATGGTGATGTCCTGGATGCCGGCGATGGCCACCAGGTCGCCGGCGGCGGCCCGCTCGGCCGGCTGGCGCTCCAGGCCCTCGGTGATCAGCAGCTCGGTGATCTTGACCCGCTGGGTCGAGCCGTCCTCGCGGCACCAGGCCACGAACTCGCCCTTGCGCATGGTGCCGGCGTGGATGCGGCACAGCGCGATACGGCCGAGGAAGCTGCTGGCGTCCAGGTTGGTGACCAGCGCGCGCAGCGGGGCCTCGGGGTCGCCGGTCGGCGCGGGCAGGTGGCCCAGCAGCACGTCGAACAGCGGGTCCAGGTTCTCGCTGTCGGGCAGGCCGCCGTCCTCGGGCTGGACCAGGCTGGCCTTGCCGGCGCGGGCCGAGGCGTAGATGACCGGCAGGTCGAGCACGGACCCGGAATCGAAACTGCCGGCGCCGTCTGCGTCATCAAGCTCGGCGGCCAGGTCCAGCAGCAGGTCGTGGGTCTCCTCGACGACCTCGGCGATGCGGGCGTCGGGGCGGTCGACCTTGTTGACGACCAGCACGACCGGCAGGCCGGCGGCCAGCGTCTTGCGCAGCACGAAGCGGGTCTGCGGCAGCGGGCCCTCGCTGGCGTCGACCAGCAGCAGCACGCCGTCGACCATGGACAGCGCGCGCTCGACCTCGCCGCCGAAGTCGGCGTGGCCGGGGGTGTCGACCACGTTGATCGTGACCACACCGTCGGGCGTGCTGCGCCGGACCGCGGTGTTCTTGGCCAGGATCGTGATGCCCTTCTCACGTTCCAGGTCGCCGGAGTCCATGACCCGGTCGACCAGCTCGGCCCGGGCGGCGAAGGCGCCCGACTGCCGCAGCATGGCGTCGACCAGCGTGGTCTTGCCGTGGTCGACGTGCGCGATGATGGCGACGTTGCGTAGGTCCGTGCGGATCTGACTCGCGGTGGCCGTGGGCACGCGGAACTCCTAGAGCTACGAAGGTGGGAGGTGGGCACCGGCGGCCTTCTGATACCCGCACGTGTCCTGCTCCATCATACCTTTTCGGACGCGCGGGTTCCGACTAAGGCAAGGCTCACCTATCCTGTCCGGAGTCGAGGACGGGAGCGCGCCGGGTGGGCAAGGTCAAGGTCAAGAAGAAATGCTGCCGGTCCAAGCCGAGGTGCAAGCGGTGCCCGGTCCTTGCCCTGCTCAAGGCCAAGAAGAAGGCGGCGTGACCCACGGCGGGGGCGGCGGTTTGTCGATCTTGTTCGACCGGCCGGGACGGCCGTCCGCCCGTGACGGGATTCACACCTGATCACCCCGTGGGCGCGATCACTTTGACGTCGTAGAAGACCCCGTTGCGGTCGGGCAGCACCAGCGCGCCCTCGGCGTCGACCATTTTCCAGAGCACGTGGCAGGTGCCGGCGGCCTTGGGCGTGACCGCGACACTCACCGCCACCATCTGGCCGGGCTCGGCGTCGGGCACCGGCACCCGCGTCGGCGACTCGCACAGCACGGTGGTGCCGCCGGCGATGGCCAGGAACCGGCCGTGCCACGGCACCGTGCCGATGTTCTTCAGCCGCCACACCTTGGTGAAGGTCTGGCCGACCAGCACCTGCGAGCCGTCCGGGTAGGTCATGTCGCCGGACAGGCCGTCGCCGCCGAAGCCGGAGGCGTCCCCGGGCAGCGGGTAGGGGTTGGCCGCGCCCCAGGTCGGCAGGTGCCGGAACAGCCTGGGCACCAGCACCGCGGCGGCGGCCAGCAGCACCACGGCCGCGGCAGCCAACACGACCCGCCGACGCCGTCGAGGCTTGGTCGGCTCCGGCTCCTCGGCCACCGGCTCCTCCGGGTTCGCGAGCTCGGCATTGGCTGTCTCCCAACGGAAACGCCACTCCCGCCGGACGTCGTCGCCCGAGCCGGCCAGGCAGCGCACGAACTCCCAGGTGGTCTCCCAGGACGGCAGCGTGCGGCCCCGGGTGGCCGCCGACAGCGTGGACTTCGACGCCGCGGCCCCAAGCTCGGCGCGCATCCGGTCGTAGGACGGGTTGCCGGCGAGCTCCTTCAACTCCAGCAGGTCGCGGGCGAATCGGGCCGCCGGGCCGTCGCCGGCGTCGGGAACGATGTGCCTGCGCCCTCGCCGAGCCTGCTGCTGAGGACTGGTCACGGGCCGGGAATATAAACCACCCGGGGGTATGTCAACGATGCGTGACGGAACGAGCGGGGCGGGTGACACCCCCCGATGTCACCCGCCCGCTCAGCTCAGCTCAGCTCAGAGCGAGCAGCCCTTCTTGATCTTGACGACGTGCTCGTCCACGCCGATGTCGAACTTCTTCTTGCCCTTGGTGCCGCCGTTGGTCTTCAGGCAGTAAATGGACTGCCGGTCGTCGGTGTCCTCGGTGACGATGCCGGCCGAGACCGCGCCCGAGCAGTGGTTGTTGAAGTAGACGGTCACCGTGGTGAAGCCGTCGCCCCAGGAGTAGTTGGCCTTCGCGTCCTTGGGCGAGGTGCAAGCGATGCTCGCATCGTGGGTGGCGGCGTCGGCGGCCGGGGCCGCGACGGCCATCAGGCCCAGACCCAGCGCGCCGGCGGTGACAACGGCCATGACCTTGTTCATGTTTTCCCCTCGTGACTGGCGGAAATCCGCTGCGCACAGCCAAGCCCGACCGGGCCGTCCGGTTCAAGCCGGAAATGTGCGAAGTCTTGTTCGTGCAGGTCAGAGGTTTGTTCGACTGGCCAATCGAACATTTTCGGCCAGATCCGGAAGGAACGCGAGGTCGGCGTCCAGCCACGGCAGGCCGTCGAATTCCTCGACGCTCACCCACATGACGGCACTGTGCTCCACGGCGATCGGCTCGGCGCTTTCCTCCGCCAGTTCGGCGGAATAGAGCCGCAGAATCATGCCGTTCCGCAGCGGAACATCGGGACCGATACGCCGCCCGACCGACACTTCGACGCACAGTTCTTCCCGGCATTCTCGGACGACCGCCGATTCCTCGGACTCCCCCGGTTCCACCCGGCCGCCGGGGAATTCCCAGCGACCGGCGTCCGCGCTCGGATACGCCCGCTGCTGGGCCAGCACCTGTCCGTTCCGCACGATGGCGGTGGCGACGACGATCTGGGTCACGATCAGATCCTGCCCCACATCGCCAGGCCGGCGGCCTGCCAACGGACCTCGAACCGCGCGCCGCCCTCGGGCGAGTCGGTCACGCGCACGGTGCCGCCGCGGCGCTGCACGGCCTCGGCCACCAGGGCCAGGCCCAGACCCGCGCCGCCGGTCCCGCGGCCACGGTCGTCCTGCACGCGGTAGAAGCGATCGAACAGCCGACTGCGGTGTTCCACCGGCACGCCGGGCCCGTCGTCGTCGACCAGCAGGCGCACGGTCGCGCCGGCCGGCAGCACCGACACCCGCACCTGCACGCGCGCGTACCGGAGGGCGTTGTTGAGCAGGTTGTTCAGCACCAGCGCGACCTCCCCCGGCGCGCACAGCACCACGGCCCCGGCCCTCGGGGCGTCGACCCGGATGCGCGGGCCGCCGTCAGCTGACAGGCGCTCGGCCGCGGCGATCGCCGCCTCGCTCACGTCGACCCGACCCACCGGCTGCGACTCCCCCGCGTCCGAGCGGGCCAGCGCCAACAGGTCGTCGACCAGGGTCGACATGCGCTCCGACTCCTCCTCGACCGCGGCCAACACCTCCTGCGCGAACTCCGGATCGGGGTGCGTCACCGCGACCTCCGCCTGCGCGCGGATCGACGCCACCGGCGAGCGCAGCTCGTGCGCGGCGTCACCGGTGAAACGCCGCAGCCGCTGGACCGCCTCGTCGCGCCGGGCCAGCAGGCCGTTCATCGCTTCGGCCAGCGAGCGCAGCTCGTCGTGCGCCTCCGGCACCGGCAGCCGCTCGCCCTGCGGCAGCGCGCCCGCGGCGGCGTGCATGCGGCGCACCGGCCACAGCGACCAGCCGACCAGGAACCACGTCGCCACGCCGATCAGCAGCGACGCGAGCACCGCCGCCAGCGACAGCCAGGCCGCGCCTTCCTTCACCGCCTCGTTGTAGCCGACCAGGCCCGCGCTTCCGACGACCAGGCGCGGCAGGCCCGTGGGGTCGTAGACCACCTGCCCGACCCATCGGTGCGGCGGATCGTCCTCCTGGCGCAGCACGCTCACACCCGCCATCAGCGCGTCGATGTCGTGCTCGCTCAGGTTCGGCGGCCGACCGCCGTCGACCGGCGTGCCCTCGGTGTCCAGCACGCGCACCTGCGTGTCGGTGCCGGCCGAGTCCACCGGCTTGCCCTGCGCCACCTGCACGGTCGCGGAATCCAGCGCGTGGTGCAGCTCCGTGTCCGCGACCCCGACCAGCAGCGAGCCGATCGCGCCGCCGCCGAAGTGGGCCAGCACCAGCAGGCACGCCATCGCGAACAGCGTGGCCGAGCCCGTGATCTTCGAACGCAGCGAGCGCCGTCGCCACCACGCGCGTGGGTCCAGGGTCATCGGCGGAGCGCGGCGTCCAGCTCCGGCGAGCTGGCCATGTATCCGTGGCCGCGGATCGTGCGCACCACGTCACCCGCGCCCACGGCCTCCAGCTTTCGCCGCAGATAGCCCACGTACACCTCGACCGCGTTGCGCGTGGCCGCCAGCTCGTCGCCCCACACCGTGCGCAGCAGCTCGTCCTTCGTGACCACCGCCCCCGCCCGGCTGGCCAGCACCTCCAGCACCGCGAACTCACGGGGGCTCAGCGCCACCACCTCCCCGGCCCAGCGCACCTCGCGCCCGGCGCGGTCGATGACCAGCTCCCCCACCTTCAGCTGCACCGCCGCCGCCTCGCTCGACGCCCCCCGCCGCAGCACCGCCCGCACCTGCGCCACCAGCACCATGAAGGAGAACGGCTTCACCAGATAGCCGTCCGCCCCGAGGTCCAGGCCGTCCGCCTGGTCCACCTCGCCGTCCTTGGCCGACACCAGCAGCACGGGCGTCTCCACGTTCTCGGCCCGCATGTGCTGGAGCACCCGGTAGCCCGACAGGCCCGGCAGCATGATGTCCAGCAGCACCACGTCGAAGCTGCCGGTCAACGCCGCCCGCAGCCCGCTCGGCCCGTCCGCCGCGCACACCACGTCCATCCCCTCGGCCGTCAGGCCGCGTTCCAGCGCCCGACGCACCCCCATCTCGTCGTCCACTACGAGCACCCGTGGTCTCACCCGGCCAGTATGGCCACGCCCGCGCCCGCTCTCAGGGATCTCTCAGCCGCCCGCGTCGGCGCGGCCGGCTCCCGTTCTCAGCTTCGGCCCAGCTCCCGGCCGGTCGCCGCCGACATCGCCCCCACCTGCGCTCTCAGCTTTCTCTCAGCTCCTCAGCCCGGTCTCAGCTGGCCTTGACCAAGCTCGAAGCGTTCACTGGACGCGATGGGAAGGGGAGCCATGAGCGGGAAGAAGGCAGGTCTGGTCGTCGGGGCGGCCGGCGTGCTGGCCGGCGTGGTCGGCCTGGGGGTGCTCGCGGCGCCGGCCGGCGCGGGGCCCGCCCCCGTGCTGCCCACGGTCAGCGCCGAGGACCTGGTGCAGTCGGTGCTCACCGCGAAGTCGGTGCCGGCGCTGGCCGGCACCGTCACCGCGACCAACAACCTGGGGCTGGCAGCGGTGCCGGGCCTCGGCTCGGCGTCGAAGTTCCTCACCAACGGCTCGACCAGCGCCCAGGTCTGGACCGACGGCAAGGGCCGGGGCCGGCTGTCGCTGCCGAGCGGCACCTCCGAGGAGACCGTCGTCTTCGACGGGACCACGGTGTGGGACTGGAACTCGTCCGACAACACCGTGCGCAAGAGCACCGGCGCGCCCGACAAGGCGCACCCGGACAAGCCCTCCAGCGGCGAGGTCGCCACCGACCCGGCCCAGGCGGCCAAGCAGGTCATCGGGCTGATCAGCAAGGACAGCACGGTCAAGGTGGACGGCACCGCGACCGTCGCCGGCCGCTCGGCCTACGAGCTGGTGCTGGCGCCCAAGCCGACCGAGCGCACGATGCTGCGTGAGGTGCGCATCGCCGTCGACTCGGAGACCAAGATCCCGCTGCGGCTGAGCGTGCTGGCCAACGGCAACGCCCAGCCGGTGGCGCAGATCGGCTTCTCCAAGCTGGAGGTCGCGGCCCAGGACCCGGCGCTGTTCACGTTCACGCCGCCGGCCAACGCCAAGGTCGAGACCGGCGACACCGAGCACCAGGTGGCCAAGGACCGCAGCCAGGCGCCCAAGGACCTGCCCGAGCCGCAGCTCGTGGGCAGCGGCTGGGACACCGTCCTGGTGGAGAAGCTGCCGGCCGGCGCGCTGAGCGCCAGCCCCGACAAGACCGGCACCACCCAGCAGGGGCGGCAGCAGGGCGTCGACCCGTCGCGGCTGCTCGGCGAGCTGGGCAAGCGCGTCACCGGTCCGTGGGGCTCGGGCTACGAGATCAGCACCGCCGTCGGCACCGCGCTGATCCTCGACGACGGCCGCATCGCCGTCGGAGCCGTGCCGGAGCAGGCGCTGACCGACGCGCTGGCGAGCGTGAAGTGACCAGCACCTCCCTCGTGGAGCCGGGAGTGGGGGCGGCGCTGGCCGCCCCCACCCTCGCGGCGCGGACTCGGGGACTGCGCAAGACATACGGCAGCACGGTCGCCGTGGACCAGGTCGACCTGGATGTGCCCGACGGCGCCGTGCTGGGGATGCTGGGCCCGAACGGGTCGGGCAAGACCACCACCATCCGGATGCTGCTCGGGCTCGTGCAGCCGACGGCGGGCGAGGTGGAGCTGCTGGGCCACCCGATGCCGGCCGGCGCGCAGATCTCGCTGCCGCACGTCGGCGCGCTGGTCGAAGGTCCCGGCTTCCATCCCTTCCTGTCCGGACGGGAGAACCTGCGGCGGGTCGCCGCCGCCGAGCCGCTGATGGCGTCCTCGGCGATCGCCGCCTCGGTGTCGGACGCGCTGGAGCGGGTCGGGCTGGCCGACGCCGCCGACCGCCGCTACCGGGGCTACTCGCTCGGCATGAAGCAGCGGCTGGGGCTGGCCGCCGTGCTGCTGCTGCCGCGGCGGCTGGTCGTGCTGGACGAGCCGACCAACGGGCTCGACCCGGCCGGCACGCGGGAGATCCGGCGGGTGATCGCCGAGCTGCACGCCGCCGGCACCACCGTGCTGGTCAGCTCCCACCTGCTGGCCGAGATCGAGGCCACCTGCACGCACGTCGCCGTGCTGCACAAGGGTTCCGTCGTCGCCCAGGGCGAGCTGGCCGAGCTGCTGGAGGCCGGCGCGCCGGCCCTGCTGGTGTCCACCCCGGACGTCGAGACCTCTCTCGACGCCCTGCGGGACAACGGCATCGCCGCCCGGTCCACCGAGGACGGCCTGTTCGTCGAACTCATCGGCACCACCGCGCCCCAGGTCGTGCGGCGGCTGGTCGAGGCCGGCGCCGAGGTGCACGAGGTGCGCCGGCGCCGCACCGGGCTGGAGGACCTGTTCGCCCAGCTCACGGAGGGGGAATCCGAATGACCGCCGCCATCCTGGACCGGCCCGCGCCGGACCGCCCCGTCCGCGCGCCGCTCGGCCGGCTGCTGGCCTCCGAGCTGCGCTGGGTGCTGCGCCGGCCGCGGACCGTCATCGCCATCGTGCTGCTGGCCGGGGTGCCCGTGCTCATCGGCGTCGGCACCCGCATCGCCAGCAGCGCCGGCATCGGCCCCGGGGGCGGGGGCCTGTTCGCCAGCCTCATCGGCAACGGCTTCGTGCTGCCGATCCTGTCCCTGACGCTGCTGCTCACCATGCTGCTGCCGCTGCTCGGGGCCATGGCCGCCGCCGACGCCCTGGCCGGCGAGGCCGCCCACGGCACCCTTCGCGGGCTGCTCATGGCCCCGGTCAGCCGGGCTCGGCTGCTCGGCGTCAAGGCCTTCGGCGTCGGCGTCACCGTGTTCATCGCCGTCGTCGCCATCGCGCTGGTGGGGCTGCTCACCGGGGTCGTGCTCGTCGGCACCGACGGCCTGATCACCTTGTCCGGCACCACCTTGAGCTTCGGCTCCGCCCTGGGTCGGATCGGCCTGGCCGTGCTGTGGGTGACCTTCCAGGTCTGGGCCGTGGCCGCCATCGCCCTGGCCGTGTCGGCCTTCACCGAGCACCCGCTGGTCGTCATGGCCGCCACCCTGGCCGGGGCCCTGGTGTTCGGCATCCTGACCGTGATCCCCCAGCTCGACTGGCTCCAGCCGTACCTGCTGACCAGCACCTGGCCCACGGTCACCGACGTGCTGCGCGACCCCATGCCGTGGGACGGCCTGGTCAACAGCACCCTCAAGGCCGCCTGCTACCTCGTCATCGGCCTCGGCGCGGCCTACGCCCGCCTGTCCACAAAGGACGGTTAGGTGGCTCAGGCCGGACGCGGCGGGTTCGTGCTCTTGTTGACGATTTCGAGCCGGTTGCCGTTGAAGTCGGCCACGTTCGCGGCGTAGTAACCGGGCCCGAAATGCGGGCGAGGGCCCGAACCGCCGTCGTCGCGCCAGCCGGCCGTGAGGGCGGCGGCGTGGGCGGCGTCGACCTCGGCCGGGCTGTCGGCGGCGAGACCGAGATAGAGACCGGTCTCGCCCGGTTGCCGCCGGCGTAGCCAGACGCTGCTGCCGACGGCCCGGCCCGACCCGTAGACCCGGTCCCCGAAGCCGAAGAGATCGGGGCCCGCGCCCGAGTCGTAGCCACCGAGTTCTCGCCACCCCAGCGACTCGAGCACCGCGGCGTAGAGGGCTCGCGAGCGGGCGACATCGCTCACGGAGAGATAGACGTGGTCGATCATCGGACAGTCCCCTCGGATTCGGCCGCCACCCGCCAGGCCTGGGCGTTTCGCTGTGCGAACGCACGGAAACTCGTGGCCGGCCGGCCCGTGACCTTCTCGATGTCGCCGGTGGGTGCGGCGCCGTTGCCGGTGATGATGGCGCCGGTGAGCCACCTCAGCATCGCGGCGTAGTCGGCGGGGACGCCCACGGCCAGAGCGCCGCCGATCCATGCCTCCTGGTCGATGTCGCGGTAGACGATATGACGATTGCTCACCTCGGCGATGATGTCCGCGACCTCGCCGAAGGTGAGGGCCTGCGGCCCGGTGAGCGAATAGGTGGCGCCGGCGTGCGCTTCGGGATCGAGCAGCGTCTCGGCGGCGACCGCCGCGATGTCACCCGCCGACACGAACGCCTCCCGGCCGCCGCCGCTCGGCGCCGTGATCACGCCGTCGACGACCGGGAGGTGGTCGTCGAGGAAGTTCTCCATCACCCAGGCCGGGCGCAGGATCGAGTGCGTGATCGCCGGCCGGGCCGCGAGTCCGGCCTCGACGGCCGCGATGTCGATCCCCGCCGGGGCCCGGTCGGCGTTGTGGGCGCTCAGAAACGTCACGTGCCGCACGCCGGCCGCCTCGGCCAGATCCAGGAAGCCGGCGACCTGGTCGGCGTACCTGACGCGCAGGACCGGTGTCACCAGGTAGAGGCGGTCGACGCCGGCCAGCGCGTCGGGATGGGTTGCCGGGTCGTCCCAGTCGAACCGGACGTCGCCGCCGCGGCGGGCGGCGGTGCGGGTGGCGATGCCGCGCCGGGCGAGTGCGTCGGCCAGCAGCGAGCCGGTGCGGCCGGTGCCGCCCAGGATGAGCGCGGTAGAGGAGTTGTTGTGCACGGCTCCATGGTTGAGGCTCGAGGCGAGAGGATCCATGCGTGCCCCGCTCGATTTTTTACGCGAAACTCTTCGGCTGCGCGCTTGACTCACCCGTCGGTCCCCGCCCAGCCTGATGCCCGTGGACCTGCTTTCCGACCACTTGATCCGGGCCCGCGCCACCGGCGCGGTGTTCGCCCGCACGGTCGCCGAGCCGCCGTGGGGACTGCGGCTGGGCCCGTCGATCCACCTCTCGCTGCACACGGTCGTCCGCGGTCGGGGCTACCTGTGGTTCGACCGGCCCGCCGACGCCGTGGAACTCGTGCCGGGAGACGTCACGCTGGTGCGCGGCGGGCCGATCCACCACATCGGGCACGAGCCAGGGGCCGAATGCCTTGAGCCGGCGGAGTTCCGGGCCCGCCACGGCCGGGCCGGCCCCGAGGACAGCCCCCGCGCCACGGTGTTCCTCTGCGGCGCCTACCAGTTCTCCGGCGACGTCGGCAGCGGAGTGCTCGAGGCACTGCCCCCGGTGACGACCCTGTCGTCCACGATCGACGACCCGGTCCGGGAAGTGATCACGCTGTTGTCCCGCGAGCTGCTCCGCACCGAGCCCGCCCAACAGATCATGCTGGACCGCCTGCTGGATCTGCTTCTCGTGCTCGCCATCCGCAGCGACCTGCGCGACAGCGCGGCCGCGCCGCGCTGGTACCGCGCCTCGTCGGACCCGCGGCTGGGCGCCGCGCTCCAGGCCGTGCACGAGAATCCGGCCCACCCGTGGACGGTTCCCGAACTCGCCGCGATCAGCGGGCTGTCCCGGGCCGCCTTCGCGCGGGTGTTCCGGGAGGCGCTCGGCCAGGCCCCGATGCAGTACCTGACCGAATGGCGGATGACGCTGGCCCGCGACCACCTGCGCGGCGACGATCTCACCCTGACCCAGGTCGCCGACGCCGTCGGCTACGGCTCGCCCTTCGCGTTCGCCGCGGCCTTCCGCCGCCACCACGGGGATCCGCCCGGAACCTGGCGGCAGCGGGAACGAGCGGCCGCGCAGGCGCGACTACTCACCACCCACGCTGATTCCTGACGGCTCAGCGCAGGAAGTCCAGCAGCGCCTCGGTGACCACCTCGGGGCGTTCCTGCTGCGTCCAGTGGCCGGCGCCGGGGACGTCGACGACGCCACGCAGGTTGGGCACGATGGCGCGGGCGGCGTCGTCCATGGGGTAGAAGGAGCGCACGCCGTCCTCCTCACCGCTGATGTAGAGCGACGGCGGAGTGATGGGGGCGTCCTGCCAGGCGGCGGTGAGCTCCCAGTTGCGGTCGAGGTTGCGGTACCAGTTCAGGCCGCCGGTGAAGCCGCTGGCGGTGAACTGGTCGACGAAGACGGCCAGGTCGTCGGCGGTGAGCCAGGACGGGAGCGTCTCCGGTTCGGCGATCCCGCCGAGGAAACCCGGGTCGGGCTCGGCTTTGCGGACACCGGCGTAGGTCAGCCGCAGCGTGGCGGCGATGTCCTTGTTCAGCTCGGCGTCGGCGACGCCGGGCTGCTGGAAGTAGTTCTGGTAGAAGCCTTCGCCGAACCGCTCGCGGGTGAGGGTCAGCGGCGGCCGGGAACCGCGGGGCAGCGGCGGCACGCTGATGCCGACGACGCCGCGGACGACGTCGGGGCGCATCAGGGCGGTCTGCCAGGCGACCATGGATCCCCAGTCGTGGCCGACGACAACGGCCTGCTGCTCGCCGAGTTCGCGGATCAGCCCGACCACGTCGCCGACCAGGTGGAAGATCGAGTACTGGTCGATGCCCTCGGGACGGCCGGAGCCGCTGTAGCCGCGCTGGTCGGGGGCGACGACGCGGTAGCCGGCGGCGGCGATGGCCGGGATCTGGCGCCGCCAGGAGTACGAGGTCTCCGGGAAGCCGTGCAGCAGCACGACGAGCGGACCCGAGCCCTGCTCGGTGATGTGCAGGTCGATGCCGTTCACGCGGACAAAACGTTGGTGCGGCACGGAATTCTCCTCAGTGAGGTTTGCCGATGGACTCCAGCAGCGCCTCGCGCTTGGCCGCCATCACGGCCAGTGCCGCGTCGGCGGTGGCCCGAATGTCCTCGGGGGTGGGGGTTTCCGGTCCGAGCAGGGCGGTCGTGGCGGCGGCCAGCACCCGGATCGGATCGTCGACAGTCACGGAGCTGAGCACCGGGTGCTTGGTGGCCACGGCCAGAAAACCCGACAGCAATGCGTGCAGGGCGTAGGCCTGCTCGTCCAGCGGCCAGTCGGTGCGGGCGAGATTGTGCTGGCGCCACACCGGAAGCGCGGCGAACATCACTCCTCCCGGACCGAGGTCCTCGCGGAGCCTGGTGCTGCGGGGATGTGTGGTGAGCGCGCCGAGCAGGTCCTCGTCCTCGGTCTGCAACGCGTGGACGAACGGTCGCTCGACCGAGGTCCGGACGACCAGCGGCAGCAGCCGACTGGGCCGGCAGACGTCGGGATCGTCGGCGATCACGACGCCGACCTCGTCGAGCATGGCCAGGAAGTCGCGGGCGAACAGGCCGACCAGCAGGTCCTCACGGGTGCTCCAGTGCAGGTACACGGTGCCCTTGGCGACATGCGCCCGCTCCGCGATCTCCGCGATGGTCAGGCCCTTGACCCCGCGCTTTAGCACCAGCTCCCGCGCCGCGGCCAGAATGCGCCCCGCGCTGCCCGATTCCTGCTCCGCCAGTGCCGCCATGGTCGTCCTCCCGTCGCGCCGGACTGGGATTATGCCCGCGCGTAGTCGATTTCCTTCATGCGCCCGGACTTGTTGTGGGTGCGCACGAACTTCAGCAGGCTGGACACCAGGGGCATGGTCATGCCCTTCGCCATCACCCGGCGCACGCTGATCTGCTTGCGGTTGGGCGTGAAGATCGCCTGCATCTGTACCCCCATCTGCTGGTAGTAGTGCACGTACGGCCGCAGCCGGCGCTCCCACTCGGCCAGCGCCCGCGGCACGTCGTCGAACCGGCCGAGCATGGTGCCCAGCAGGTCCGCGCCGGCCAGCCCGGCCGACACGCCCATGCCGGCGTACAGCGTCACGCACCACGCCGAGTCCCCGACCAGCACGACCCGGCCTCGGTGCCAGCGATCCATGTGCACCTGCTCGACCGAGTCGAACAGCAGCTCGTCGGTGGCCTCCAACGCCTCCAGCGCCGCGCCGAGCACGTCGCCGGTCGGCTCGGGTCCGAACGCCTTGCGCACGCGCACCGCGGGCGGCTCGGTGAACTCGCCGTCCACATCGTCGGTCTGGTAGCTCATCAGGACCGTCGGCGCGTGGTCGGCGAACGGGAACACCCACAGCGACCGGTCGTCCTCCAGCAGCGTGCAGCCGTCCTGCTCGGCGAGGTCGCCGAGGCCGCCGGGCAGCTCGAAGGCGGCGATCATGTAGTTCAGCCGGCGCAGGTAGCGCGAGTCCGGCCCGAACGCCAGCTTGCGGACCGTGGAGCGCAGGCCGTCGGCCCCGACGACCAGGTCGTACCGCTCGGTGACGGTGGTGCCGTTGACGGTGTCGGCCAGCGTGACGGTGACGCCGTCGTCGTCCTGTTCGATCGCGGTCGGCACGGTGGAGTAGCGGACCTCCACGTCGTCGGGCAGCGCCTCGAACGCGGCCTGCTCGACATCGCCGCGCAGCATCATCCACGGCTCGCCGGGGAGGTCGCGGAACCCGAAGCCGCGCCGCCACGGGCCGAAGCGGTCGATGTCGTGGTTGACGCCGTCGTACGCGGTCCGGTCGTGCAGCCGCTCCAGGATGCCGAGCCGCTCGGCCGGCGCCTTGCCCGCGCCGAACAGGCCGACGAAGTAGCCGCCGGAGCGCCGCCGCGGCGCCTTCTCGATCAGCACCGGCTGCCAGCCGGCCCGCTTGAGCCCCAGTGCCGTCCCGATGCCGCTGATGCCGAGCCCGACGACAAGAGCCCGGCGGCCTGGTTGCGTCCTCGTGGTCATATCTTCACGGTAGACCAACTGACCAAATTCGTCATTCCGTCTATTCTGTTAAGCGCGTCACACCCACTGGCGAGCTTTGGGGCAGGTCAGCGGCCAGTCAGGGCGATGCCGTCGGCGTCGAGGGCGAGCCGGATGGCGTCGCCCGGCTCGGGCGCGCCGGCCACCGGGGCGACAGCCTCGACCGGGTCGGTCGGCACGCCGTCGCCGCTGAGCCGCACCAGCAACCGGGCGTGGTCACGCCGGTGCAGGCGCTGCACGACCTCGCCGTGCACGACGCCGCCCGGATCCGTGCGCAGCGCATTGGCCCGCAGGCCGAGCAGCACGGTGCCGTCGCCGGCCCCGGGCAGGGCGATCGCGCCGAGCGAACTGGTCACCAGGTCATGGTCGGCCCGCGCCGGCACGAACGTGGTGCAGCCGAGGAAGCCGGCGACCACGTCGTCGGCCGGCCGCCGCCACACCTCGTCCGGCGGCCCGACCTGGCGAATCCGCCCGGCCTGCATGAGCGCGACCCGGTCGGCCAGCGTGAATGCCTCGTCGTGATCATGAGTCACGACCAACGCGGTGGTGCCGGTCGCCCGCAGCAGCGCCGCGAGGTCGACGGCGAGCTGCTCCCGCAGGGCACGGTCCAAAGCGGACAGTGGCTCGTCCAGCAACAGCAGACGGGGCTTGGGGGCCAGGGCCCGCGCCAGCGCCACCCGCTGCTGTTCGCCGCCGGACAGCTCCGTCACCCGCCGTTCGCCGTATCCCTTGAGGCCGACCAGTTCCAGCAGCTCGTCGACGCGCTTGGCCCGCTCGCTCCGGTCGACGTGGTGCATGCGCAGGCCGAACGCCACGTTCGCGGCGACATCCTTGTGCGGGAACAGCTGCCCGTCCTGGAACACCAGCCCGAAGTCACGCCGGTGCACGGCGACACCGGCCAGATCGACGCCGTCCCAACGGATCCGGCCGGCGGCCGGCCGCTCCAGGCCGGCGACCGCGCGCAGCAGCGTCGACTTCCCGCAGCCCGAGGGCCCGAGCAGCGCCACGACCTCGCCGTCGGCGACGGTCAGGTCCGCTTCGGACACCGCGGCGATCGAGCCGTAGCGCACGGACAGGCCTTGCAGTTCCAGCGCCATCAGAACTCCCCTACCGCCGGCGTCAACCGTTCGATCAGCACGACCGCGAGCACGGTGACCACCATCAGCACCACGCACGCCGCGTACGCCATCTCGTTGTTCAGCTCGCCGGGGCGGGCGATCAGCCGCGCGATCGCCACCGGCAGCGTCGGCGCGTCCGGCCGCGCCAGGAAACTCGTCGCGCCGAACTCGCCCAGCGCCACCACGTAACCGAAGCCGGCCGCGGCGATCAGCGACCGCCCGGCCAGGGCCAGGTCGACCTCGCGCCACACCCGGAACGGGCCCGCGCCGAGCGTGCCGGCGGCCTGCCGCAGCCGCTCGTCGATGGCCCGCAGCACCGGCAACACCGTCCGCACGATCAGCGGCGTGATCACCAGGGCCTGCGCGAACGGCACCAGCAACGGCGATGTGCGCAGGTCGAAGGGCAGATCCCCGAGCGTGACGAGGTAGCCGAACCCGACCGTCACCGCCGACACGCCCAGCGGCAGCATCAGCGCCAGGTCCAGCGTCTCGCCCAACACCACACGGCCCCGCCGCAGCTGCGAGAGCACCACGGCCGCGGTCACCCCGAGCACCATCGCCAGGATCGTGGCGTCGGTCGCGGCCCGGATCGAGTTCCAGGCCGCCTCCCAGGCCGACACCTCCAAAGTGCCGGCGACACCCGTGCCGGACAGCGCCCGCCAACCGTCCATTGTGGTCAGAGAGTGGGCGACGAGGCCGACGATCGGGACCAGCAAAGCGATGACCACCAGCAGCGCGGCCCCGACCACGGCCCACTCGCCGCCGACCGGCCGGCGCGCCGTCTCGAACCGTCCGCGCAGCCGCAGCGCCGTCTCACGGCGTCGGCGCGCGACCGCCCCGATCACCAGCACCGCGACGACCGCGACCACTTGCAGGATCGACAACGCCGCCGCGCCGGGCAGATCGAACAGATCCACCGTACGGAGGTAGATCTCGGTCTCCAGGGTCCGGTACCGGGCCCCGCCGAGCATCAGCACGACACCGAAACTGGTGGCGCAGAACAGAAACACCACTGCCGCCGCCGACCCGACGGCCGGCGCGATCGCCGGCAGCACCACCGACGTGAACGCCCGCCACCGTGACGCGCCCAACGCGCGGGCCGCCTCCTCCGCACGCCGATCCGTGTGCGCCCAGAGGCCGCCGACCGTCCGCGCCACCACGGCGACGTTGAAAAAGGCGTTGGCCAGCACGATCGAGAGCACGCCGCCGTCCGGCAGCAGCGACCGGAAGGCCAGGCCCACCACCACCGTCGGCAGCACGAACGGCACCAGCACCAGCGTGCGCACCACGCCCACGCCCGGCACCTCGCACCGGGCCAGGACGTAGGCCAACGGCATGCCGGCCAGGACCGCCACCAGCGTCGCGGCGGCGGCCTGACCCAGCGTGAACGCCACCAGCCGCCAGGTGTCGGCGCTGGCCAGGATCTCCGTCACGCCGCTGCCGCCCAGGCCGATGCCGACGATCGACACCACCGGCCAGGCGAAGAACAGGCCCAGGAAACCGAGCGGAACCAGGGCCAGCAGCGGCAGAACTAGCCTTGCAGCAGCGTTCGGCACTGCTGGACCCACTTCTCCCGGTTCGCGTCCACCTGGTCGGCCGGCAGCTGCGCCGGCGCGTCCGGCAGCGGCGCCGCCTTCTTCCAGGTGTCCGGCAGCGACACGTCCGACCGGGACGGGTAGACGTACATGCTGCTGGGCACCTGCTGCTGGAACTTCTGGGAGACCAGGAAGTCCAGCACCTTCTGAGCGTCACTCGGGTTCTTGGCCCCGGCCAGCACGCCCGCGTACTCGACCTGGCGGTAGCAGGTGTTCAGCAGCGCCCTGGTGTTGACCTTGCCGTCCTGGCCGATCTCGTCGGCCGGCGAGGACGCGTAGGACACCACGATCGGGCGCGGGCCCCGGCCCGACGAGCCGGAGAAGTCCTGGCTGTAGGCCTCCTCCCAGCCGGCGTCGACCTTGACGTCGTTGGCCTTGAGCCGGGACCAGAAGTCCGGCCAGCCGTCCGGGCCGAACTGCTTGACCGTGCCCAGCAGGAAGGCCAGGCCCGGCGAGGAGGTGGACGGGTCCTCGACCACCGTCTGGCCCCGGTACCTCGGGTCGGCCAGGTCGGCGTAGCCGGTCGGGACCGGCAGCTGGTGGGCCGCGTACCAGGCCGTGTCCACGTTCAGGCACACGTCGCCGACGTCGATCGCCGTCAGCCGGTGCGAGTCGTCGAACTGGTAGCGCTGCGGGCCCGTGTTCGCGTCCGGGCTGCTGTAGGCCGCGAAGACCCCCGCCGACACCGCCCGGGAGGCGAAGGTGCTGTCCACGCCGTAGGCGATGTCGCCGATCGGGTTGGCCTTGGTCAGCACCAGCTTGTTGGTCAGGGCGCCCGCGTCGCCGTTCATGCTGACCTTGACCGTGATGCCCGAGGTCTTCTGGAAATCCTCCCAGAGGGTCTTGTCGACCGCCCAGGAGTCGTGGGTGACCAGCGTGACCGTGTGCGGGCTCGCCGTCGTGTCACCGCCGCCGACCAGCGAACATCCCGCCAGGGTCGTGGTGGCCAGCGCCATCGCGGCCAGCCGTGCCGTCCTGCCCAAACTCTCCTCCAGGTGACCTCGTCGCGCGAGGTCGCCCGTAGTGCCTCCCTCCACCGGCATGACCCGGATCAGGTGCTTACGGTCGAGAGCTCGCCCGCTCTCCTCTCAGCCCGGATCACCGGACTCCCGTGGCTCACCCGGAGCTTACGCTGCGTTCCGGCGGGGTCGGGACCACCATGGACACATGGCGGAATTGCTCACGGACGACCAGGTGACCGAGGCGCTGGGACGGCTGGCCCAGTGGCGGCAGGACGGCGCCGCGCTCGTTCGCACAGTGGACCTGGCCAGCTTCTCGGCGGCGATCCAGGCGGTGGTGCGGGTGGCCGAGATCGCCGAGAACGACAACCACCATCCCGACATCGACATCCGCTGGCGGACCCTGACCTTCCGGTGCGCGACGCACAGCGCCGGCGGCGTCACGTCCTTGGACGTCACGCTCGCCGGCGAGATCGACGGGGTGCTGGAGGTGCTCGGTCAGCCGAGCGAGTAGAGCAGGTTGCGGCCGGCCTCCGCGTTGCGGGGCTGGCACAGCACGTCGTAGCGGCGCGCCACCAGCTGGCTCTGCGACACGAAGTCGCGCTTGCCCCTGGTCGACGCGTAGCTCATCGCCGCGAAGATCATGCTGGCGCCCACGCCGCCGACCAGGCCGATGGCGATCGGCAGCCAGCCGCCGCCCACCGTGAACAGCGACAGCAGGATGCCCACGAACAGTCCGAACCAGGCCCCGCTGGCCGCGGCCGCGCCGAGCACCCGGCCCCAGGTCAGCCGGCCCGTGACCCGCTCAACCAGCATCGGCTCCGCGCCCACGATGGTGATGTCCTGCACCGGGAACTCCCGGTCGGCCAGGAAGTCCACCGCCCGCTGCGCCTGCTCGTAGGTGTCGTAGGAACCGATCGGCCAGCCGGTGGGCGGAGTGGGCAGCGCCGAAGCCGCCCCGTTGTTGGCGAATGCAGTGGTCATGATGGCCCTCCTTGTCGGCCTTACACCCCTTTCAACGCCGAGCCCACCTCGCTTCGTGCCGCGTTCCCCAACTCCACAGGCGAATCTCAGGATCCGCCCCGCCACCGTCGCCCGGCCACCCATCGGGCGGCGCCCGTCCGTCTCATCGAACCGCGCGCCCCGTCACCCGTCCGGGTTGTGACCTGCACGACCCGGGCAACGTTCCCCCGCTCTCGCGCGTCGTCTGTGGTGAAGCCGTACAAGGGGATTCGAAGTGATCAAGTTCTTTCGCACCGCAGCCGCCACCGCCGCCGCCATCGTGCTCGCCGTCCTGTTCGCCGTGCAGGCCCAAGCCGCCGCACCCGCTCCTGCGCAGGCCGTCCAGTCCTCCCAGGGCTACGGCGACCTGATCGTCGCCGGCCTGGCCGGCCTGCTCATCCTGGCCGCCGCCTTCGGCGTGATCATCTACGCCGCCCGGCACCGCGACTCCGAGCAGTGAGCGACCGTGTCGGGGCTCCCCTGAGCCCCGACACACCGGCTACCGTTGACGCATGACCGCGCTACCGGACTGGATGCGCCCTCCACGTCCACAGGGTTGGCACTCCGACGATCTGGACCATGTCGCCGAACTCCCGCCCACACCGAACTGTGCGACGGTTACTTCGTCTTCCGACTGTTCCCGCAGCGGCTGTGGCACAGCCTGGTCGTCCAGTCGCTGACTACGGCTCTGGCTGCTCAGGCCCCGGCGTCGGTCGAGGTCGATCGCCAGGTCACCGTGCGCCTCGACAAGTGGACCCGGTTCGAGCCGGACATCATCGCGACCAAGGTTCCCCACGCACGGGACCGGACCGCATTCGAACCGGCTGATGTCGCGCTTGTGGTGGAGGTGACGTCGCCGGAGTCCGGGCACCGCGATCGAACGGTCAAGCTGCGCAAGTACGCGGAGGCGTCGATCAAGCACTACTGGCTGATCGAGGAAGAGGACGGCCAGCCGGTTGTGCACGTCCATGAGCTGGACACGCCCACCAGGACCTACGTGCCGGCTGTCGTCTTCCGGGGCAGCCTTGAACGGCCCGTGCCGTTTCCGGTCGGCATCGACCTCACCACGCTGTTCAATCCGAAGAATCGCTGAGGTCCAGCCACATCACGTGGAGGCCGACGTGGCCGTGGTCGGGGTGGTCGAAGGCGGCGGGGACGGTGCCGATGGTGCGGAAGCCCAGCGAGTGCCAGAGGGTGACGGCGGTGGTGTTGGTCTCGACGACGGCGTTGAACTGGATGGCGCGGTAGCCAGCGGAGCGGCACGAGTCGATGACGTGGAGGCCGAGGGCGCGGCCGATGCCGTGGCGGCGGTGCTCGGGGTTGACCATGAAGCTGGCGGTGGCGACATGGGAGCCCCGGCCGGGACGGTTGGGGCCCATCTTGGCGCTGCCGAGGATGTGGGGACCGTCGACGGCGACGACAGTGCGGCCGGGAGGGGTCTCCATCCACCAGCCACGGGCCTGCTCAAGGGTGAGACCGTCGGGATAGGCGTAGGTCCGCCCCTCGGCGACGATCTGGGCGAAGAACGGGTAGATCAGGGGCCAGTCACGGTCCTCGGCGTCACGGATCAGCACGGCCGCAACCGTAAACGCGGATGGGCGGCGCGGGCCAGCGATTAGGCCCCACCACAGAACCTCCGTTGTGGCACAACCGAAGAAGCCTCCTCCCTTGTGGACAGTTCACAGGGAGGAGGCTCGTCGCTGTGGGCAAGGAACAACATCGGCCATGCGTCACGGCGGAGCCGGGCATGGGATGCTCGACTCAAGCTTGTTCGGGCAGCAGATGATCATGATGCTGTGGAACCGGCCGCCGACCACCCAGAAGCCCCACACCTTGTCAACGCCGCTGTCGAGCACCCGCGCGCCGTCCGCGAGCCGCTCCGCCGTGTCCGGCGCTGGAAACACCGCCGACTCTGGACGCAGCAACGGCGGCAGTGTGCCGTACTCGCCAGCAAACCAGGCCATCGCGTCCGCTGCGCTGGTGAACGTCCCCCGCACGTGGCTCAGGGCCTTCAGCAGGCCGTGACGGGTCGCCAGCGGTGGAAGGTCGGAGGTGCGGAACGTCGGCGTTTCCGTCCGACGCTCCGCATCCTTCAACTCCGTGCCGTGCACGTTGAACACGTAGCCGTGCCAGTGCGGCACGCTCCTACTGGGTGAACCCACGAGTGGCCACATACTGACTGATGAACGCGTCCACCTCAGCGGAGGTGAACCGCAACGGCGGCAGGTCCGGACGCTTGCTGTCACCGAGCGCCATCGCGCCGTCCGTGCCGGGGATGAGCGCCAACGTCACGCACGATTCGTTGGTGTCGTCGCTCTGGTCACCTGTGTTGCCACCGCACAGCCGCACGGCGACCACGCCGCTCAGGTCGATGTCATACAAGTCCCGCATCATGTATTCCCCCTTCAGTCGTCGTCTTCTTCGATTCCCCAGCGCTCCTCTTGGCGCTGGATTTCCTCGCCAGTGCTAGTCATCGCTGCTCGCCTCGGACTCCTTCGGCTCGGGTTGGATAACGTCGTCATAGATAGCGGCGCTTCGCTCGATTGCCATGTTCATCTCCCGCCTTGCCGACGCTTTCGCGCATCACGCCACCAGCGGTAAGCCCCTACGGCGGCGAACACGGTGGTTCCCAGCGCGACGAGACCGAGGATTCCGAACACGGTCAGCGCCTGTCCGTTCGCAAGGTCAGACATGTCAACTGCTGTCTTCCGGCGCGGCCGCCTGCCGCTGACCGGGAACATGAACCGACTCGGGCAGGCCGCTGAGGCATTGACAGCCTGGCTGGCATTGGGACCGCATCCACCGGACACACGAGGCGCGTCGCTGACGCGCTTGGGCGTACTGCTCCTGTCCGTAGTCAGTGTGCGGCATCGTCAGCGCCCGATCCCCTCACCGTGCGCGGTGAGGACCATCGGCCATTCTTCGACTTCGGCGACCACTTCAGCAAATGACCCTGACACCTCTTCGGTGACGGTGCCGTTGACGGATCGCACGGCTTGCGCCTGTTCCGGGCTGTGGACACGGATAGTGTCGTAGAGGTCCATGCGCTGACGGACGCACATGATGACCTGTGGGCCGTCGACGCCTTGCGGAGTGTGCGCCAGGAATCCCAGCATGAGCAGCCGGTAGAGCGGCGCCATGTCCTCTTCGTCAGACACAAGAAACCCTCTCCGCGCGTCGGTGGAGGGCTACGACGGAAGCGTCAGGAAGGCCGGCCGTCGGAGCCGCATCACCAATGTAGAAGAGGGTCACCGCCCGATGCGAGTTTTAGTCATGCACTCGAATAAACTCGCTAGTCGCAGCCTTGCATAAACTCGTCCGCTATCGACCGCAAGAAGTTGGTAGCATCATCACCGTGTAAGGCGAAGCTCAAGAAGTCATCGAACAAGTCGAGATGATATGCGATATCTTGCGGGTCACGCATGGCGACACCACCGGAGAAGAGTTCCGCCAAGACTAGGCGGTCATCGTAGATCGTGAAGATATTGAGCGGACCGTTGCTAATCATCCGACCGAGAGGGATGACGGAGATCTGCACGTTTGAGCGCTCAGCAAGCTTTGCCATGTGCAGACATTGACTAGCCATGACCGTTCTGGTGGCGTATTGCCATCTCACGGCTTGCTCTGTCATCAAAAATATGAACTGACGAGAAGTGTTCTCTAGAACCGCCTGGCGATCTAGCCGCGCCCGAAGCGCCTTGGCGACATCACGCTTGGGCGCACTGCGTATGGCGGGGGCTACGGCCAACTCGGCGTAACCAGGCACCTGGAGCAGGCCCGAAGGAATTGCAGGCAGAAAGTGGCGAACCATCTCGGACGATTCGGCAAGCGCCTTCAGTTGCGCTTGCCTCTTCCACATGCCAATACTCGCATACGTTCGCCATGAAACGTACTCAACGTTTGCGACGCGCGCCAGCTCAAGTAGCCCGTTCGCCACTTCTGGTGGAACATTGAGAGCTTTTAGGATTCGTTCAACATCAACGACCGATGGCGTACTCCTGCCGCGCTCGATGCGACTGATCTTTGCCTGAGACATAGCGCAACGCGCGGCCAGCCTCTCGCCAGAGAGACCGGCCGCCTTACGCAGTTTCCTTAGCGTCTCGGCTAGATCCCTGCGTTGTTGCTGCTGCCGGTCAGGTTCGATACTCACTGAACGGCACAGAATTCGTTAGGGCAACGTCGCGCCAGTGAATGTACTTGGATACGTCCGCCGAGTCGACCAGATCTCGATCGCGCATGGTGCCATCCGGATTGAAGTTGAGCGTAACGACTACCGAGTCGTCAAAGATCCAAAAATCCTGCTCGGGCAGGTCGAACATCCGGTCGGTCACGTCGACAATCCGATAGTCTTCACCTGCCGCCATATTGCCCGGTATGGACCATTCAAACAGCAGGAGCGTGTAATCCGTGAATGGCCGCTTTACGAGCTTTGCGCGCTGCATGGTCTTGCCTTTTGCCACGTTGGCTCGTACACGCTCATGCCACTGCCGCGAAAGCCCTTCAGGCTTCGGTTCACCAGCAAGGAACCTCGTGACTGATTCCGCTTCAGATGGAATCGTGTAAGTCTGATGGGTTTCGAGCCGGAACGCCGAACGCTCGAAGTTGTCGAGCAGTGAACGCAGGCCGCTACTGTCCAAGGGCACTCAGGGCCTCCCGAATGAGCGCCACCGGAAGCTCTACGGCCTGTTCTCCGGATCCAAGCTTCAGTCCGGCGGCCGCTGTGACCGTATCTCCTTGCAGCACAAGGGTTCCTCGATCGGAGAGGTACACGGTGGGACAGTCGTCTTCCTGACAGGTGCCAGCCAGCCTGGTCAGCTTCATCTCGGCCATTCGTAGCTCCTCACCTCTAGCGGTACCAAGCAAGCTACGCAGGGTCGCCAATGCCCAGCAAGGTCAACAACCGTCCTAGTCATGGCTTCGCATAAACCCGACCCGTACGCAGTAACCGCAGGTCAGGCACCCTACAGGGGGTGCACGCTCCACCCTCGGCACCGAACAGGACAGAGCACCCGTCACCTGGGGCAACGGGGGCTCTGCGGTCAGCGCCAAGTCAGCACAGGGCCGAAAACGACCGGGAAACCGCTGGAACCAACCGGCTTGACAGACCCGTTCGAATGCCCCCCGACCAGCGCATTTGACACTTCCAACCAGGAGCGCTATAAGCACACCAATTTGAGGCTAGACGTTGAACCTGAACTCGACCACGTCGCCGTCGGCCATCACATAGTCCTTGCCCTCCATGCGGGCCTTGCCGGCGGAGCGGGCGGCGGCGACGGAGCCGGCGGCGACGAGGTCGTCGTAGGAGATGACCTCGGCCTTGATGAAGCCGCGCTCGAAGTCGGTGTGGATGACGCCGGCGGCCTGGGGAGCGGTGGCGCCCTGGGGGATGGTCCAGGCGCGGGACTCCTTGGGCCCGGCGGTGAGGTAGGTCTGCAGGCCCAGGGTGTGGAAGCCGGCGCGAGCCAGGGCGTCGAGGCCGGGCTCGAGCTGTCCGATGGACTCCAGCAGCTCCCGGGCGGACTCGGCGTCGAGCTCGATGAGCTCGGACTCGACCTTGGCGTCGAGGAACACGGCGTCGGCGGGGGCGACGAGCTCGCGCAGCTCCTTCAGCCGGGCCTCGTCGGTGAGCACGCCCTCGTCGGCGTTGAACACGTACAGGAAGGGCTTGCCGGTCAGGAGGTTGAGCTCCTTGAGCAGCGCAACGTCCACTTCGGCCTGGGCCTGGAACAGGGTCCGGCCGGCGTCGAGGATCTCCTTGGCCTTGGCGGCGGCCTCGAAGGCGGGCCGCCGGTCCTTGTGCGTCCGGCCCTCCTTCTCCAGCCGCGGCAGCGCCTTCTCCAGGGTCTGCAGGTCGGCCAGGATGAGCTCGGTGTTGATCGTCTCGATGTCCGACGACGGGTCGACCCGGCCGTCCACGTGCACCACGTCCGGGTCGTCGAACACCCGGATGACCTGGCAGATGGCGTTGGCCTCGCGGATGTTGGCCAGGAACTTGTTGCCGAGCCCGGCGCCCTCGGAAGCGCCCTTGACGATGCCGGCGATGTCGACGAAGGACACGGTGGCCGGCACGATCTTCTCGGATTTGAACAGCTCGGCGAGCTTGTCCAGCCGCGGGTCGGGCAGCGCGACGACGCCCACGTTGGGCTCGATGGTGGCGAACGGATAGTTCGCGGCGAGCACGTCGTTGCGGGTCAGCGCGTTGAACAGGGTCGACTTGCCGACGTTGGGCAGACCGACGATGCCGAGGGTGAGACTCACGACGGAGCAGTCTACGCGGCCCGACGCTCGTGTCCGAAAACCGCCAGCCGGCGGCGGTCAACGCTGGCAGCATTCCTACCGTGCTCATCGATCCGGAACGCGCCTACCGTGCCGTCGCCTCCCGCGACGCGCGCTTCGACGGCCACTTCATCACCGCGGTGCGCACGACCGGCATCTACTGCCGGCCCTCCTGCCCCGCGGTGCGCCCGAAGCGGGAGAACGTGGAGTTCTACCTGACCGCAGCGGCCGCCCAGGCCGGCGGCTACCGGGCCTGCCGACGCTGCCTGCCGGACGCGGTCCCGGGCTCGCCGGACTGGAACGTGCGCGCCGACCTGGCGGCCCGGTCCATGCGGCTGATCGCCGACGGCGTGGTGGAGCGCGACGGCGTGCCGGGCCTGGCCCGCCGCCTCGGCTACTCGGAGCGGCACCTGACCCGGGTGCTGACGGCGGAGCTCGGCGCCCCGCCGCTGGCCCTGGCCCGGGCGCACCGGGCGCACTCGGCCCGGCTGCTGATCGAGAGCACCGACCTGCCGTTCTCGGACGTGGCGTTCGCGGCCGGCTTCGCCAGCATCCGCCAGTTCAACGACACGGTCCGGGCGGTGTTCGCGGTCACCCCGTCCCAGCTGCGGGACGGCGCGGCCAAGCGCAAGCACCAGCAGGCGACCCCGGGCGTCATCTCGCTGCGGCTGCCGTTCCGGCCGCCGATGGACGCGACGGGCGTGCTCGCGTTTCTCCAGGCCCGGGCGATCCCAGGGGTGGAGGAGGCGACCGAGGACAGCTACGCCCGCGCGCTGCGGCTGCCGCACGGCAGCGCGACCGTCCGGCTGACGCCGACCCCGCAGCACGTCGAATGCACCCTGCGCCTGACCGACCTGCGCGACCTGGGCAGCGCGGTCACCCGGGTGCGCCGCCTGTTCGACCTGGACGCCGACCCGATGGCCTGCGACGACCTGCTCGCGGCCGACCCGGACCTGGCGCCGTCGGTGGCGAAGACGCCGGGCATCCGCCTGCCGGGAGCCGTCGACGGCCCGGAGATCGTGCTGCGGGCCCTGCTCGGCCAGCAGGTGACGGTGGCCGCCGCCCGCACCGCGCTGGCCCGGCTCACCGAACGGCTCGGCGAGCCGCTCGAAGCCCCGGACGGCACGCTGACCAGGCTGTTCCCCACCCCCGAGGCGATCGCCAAGGAAGGCGCGTCGGTGCTGACCGGCCCACGCCGACGCATCGACACGGTGCTGGCCACCTGCGCGGCGCTGGCCGACGGCACGCTGACCGTCGACGTCGGCCGCGACCCGGAGGAGCTACGCGCCGAGCTCGAGGCCCTGCCCGGCATCGGGCCGTGGACCGCCGGCTACGTGCTGATGCGCGTGCTCGGCGCCCCCGACGTCCTGCTCACCACCGATGTGGCTCTGCTCAAGGGCGCGGCCAACCTCGGCCTGCCCTCGGACCCGGACGGCCTGGCGACCCGAGGCCGGGCCTGGCGACCCTGGCGCTCGTACGCCGGCATGCACCTGTGGCGGGCCGCCCACTCGACCCCACCGATCCCCAGGAGTTCGACGTGACCACCGCGTACTCGTCCACTGTGGACACCCCGATCGGGCCGTTCACCACGGTCGTCAACGCCGACGACGTCGTGCTGGCCTCGGGCTGGACCGCCGATCTCGGCGACCTGCTCCCGCAGGTGCAGCCGTCGCTACGGCCGACCGAGATCGAACCGAGGGCCGAGCTCGGCCACGTCACCAAGGCCGTCCGCGACTATCACGCGGGTCGACTGCTGGTGATCGACGACATCGAGGTGCTGCAACGGTCCGGCGAGTTCCGCGAGCACGCCTGGCGCGTGCTGCGCACCGTCCCGGCCGGCAAGCCGGTCAGCTATCGGGAGTACGCGGAGCTGGCCGGTCGACCTTCCGCGGTGCGGGCCGCCGCGGGGGCCTGCGCGCAGAACGCCGCGACGTTGTTCGTGCCCTGCCACCGTGTCCTGCGCACCGACGGCACGCTCGGCGGTTTCCGCTGGGGCTCGGAGATCAAGCGCTGGCTGCTCGACCACGAGAAGCCCGCTGCCAGAGGTCATGGGGAGGCTACATCCGGAAGTCCGGGCGAAGCCCGGGTCGGGGGTCTGGGGGGCGTCCCCCAGAAACAACCCAGGCTCGACTAGGTCCGCGCTTTCCGCGGACAGGGGTCCCCTGAGAGCCGGCTGCCTAGGCGACCACCTCCAATCGGGAGCCGGCGCGGGCCTTGCGGACCCGCAGCCGGGTCGGGATGCGCTGCCGCAGCTCCTCGACGTGCGAGACCAGCCCGACGACGCGGCCGCCGGCCCGCAGCTCGTCGAGCGTGTCCATGACCATGTCGAGGGTCTCCGGGTCGAGGGTGCCGAAACCCTCGTCCACGAAGAGGGTGTCCAGCAACGCGCCCCCGGTCTCGGCGGCGACCACGTCGGCCAGGCCCAGCGCGAGGGCCAGCGAGGCGAGGAAGGACTCGCCGCCGGACAGCGTCTTGGCCGGCCGGACACGGCCGGTGTAGTCGTCGAGCACGTCGAGCCCGAGACCGCCCCGGGTGCCGCGCGGACCGGCGGCGTCGGAGTGCACGAACTCGTAGCGGCCCTGGCTCATCCGGCGCAGCCGGTTGGAGGCGGCGACGGCGACCTCCTCCAACCGGGCGGCCAGCACGTACGACCGCAGCGACATGGCCCGGGCGTTCTGGCCCCGGCCGATCACCACGTCGGTCAGCGCGTCCAGCTCGTCGTACTCGGCCAGCACCGGCCCGAGCGAGGCCCACGTCGAGCGCAGCCGGGCGCCCTGTTCGGCCAGTTCGGTCCGGCGCTGCTGGGCCGACCGCAGCGTGGCCACGGCGGCCTCCAGGGCGGCGCGAGCCTGCGCCGCCTCGGTTTCGACCGTGACGACGTCGACTTCCGTCGTCGGGTCGATGCCGGCCAGTTCGGGCTCGGCCAGCACTCCACGCGCCGCGTCCTCGACCTTCTGCGCCTCGTCCAGCCGCCGTTCAAGGCCGGCGACAGCGGACTCGGAGCGCACGGCGGCGATGGCCGTGGGCACGTCGTCAAACCCGGCCGCGACGGCGGCCTGGGCGACGGCTTCCCGTTGTGCCGCCAGCCTTTTCTCCACGGCGACGGCTTCGTCCCTGGCCGTGGCGACGGCATCGACGCAGTCGGCCACGGAGATCAGGTGCTCACGCCGGGCGGCCACGTCCGGGAACTCGCCACGAGCCAGCCGAACCCGTTCGGCTCGCTCGCCGACGTTCTCCCGCAGCGTGGCCAGCTCGGACACGACCACGGCGAACTGCCGCTCGGCCTCGGCGTGCCGCTCGGTCTGCCGCCGCGTCTCCTCCTCGAGCCGGGCCACCTCGGCGACCAGCCGGTCCACCCAGGCGGCGATCTTGCGCAGCTCGTCCCGTTCGTCGGTGAGCTCCTTGAGATCGGCCTTCAGCGACTCGGCGTCCTTGCCGGCCAACTGATCCCGCAGCGTGAGGCACTCCTGCTCTGCGGACCGCAGCCGCGCCGCCGCCTGCTCGCGGCGTTGCTTGGCCTCCTGCTCGGCGCGCTGCGCGGCGGCGTCCTGTTCCCGGGTGACGGAACCGTCGGCGGCACGGGCCGGCGCCGGGTGCTCGGCCGAACCACAGACCGGGCACGGACCACCAGGCACCAGGCCGGCGGCCAGTTCGGACGCCATCCCGTCCAGGCGGCGCTGTCTGATGTCCAGGAACCGGTCGTACGCCGCCTGATGCTCGTCGACGGCCCGGCGGTCGCCGGCAACGGCCCGCTCCAACGCCCGTTCCAGCGCCGGCAGCCGATCCGCGTCGACCGCGATCTCCGACAGCTGCTTCCAGCGGTCCTCGACGCTGTCCAACCGGGTGCGAGCGTCCCGCGCCTGGTCGAGTCGTTGCCGAGCGATGCTCAGCTGGTCCGGCAGCTGCGTGAGGGCGCCGGCGAGCTGCCGGATGCCGGACTCCAACTGCTCGCGCTGGGCGTCCTGTTGCCGGATCCGCCGCTGGTCAGCCGTTAACTGCTCGGCCTCGGCGACCAGCTGCCGCAACGACCCGGCCTCCTCGCGGAGACGCCCCGCCTGACCACGGGGATCGTCCTCCACGATGACCGGGCCGAGCCGCCGAATTCCGGCGCGCTCACGCTCCCGCACCTCGGCCAGCTCACGCTCGACCTGGCGTGCGGTTTCGTAGGCCGCCTTGACCCCGACGGCGCGTCGGGCGGCGGCCAGCTCGGCGCGCCAGGCGTCCCGTTCCCCGGCCGGCAGGCTCGCGATCTGCTCGGTCGCCCGCCGCACGCGGCGTACTCGATCGGCCAGCGCACGTCGTCGCGCCAGCTCGGTCTCCGCGAGCCGCACCTGTTCCCGGCTCGCCGACTCGGCAGCCTCGGCCGTCGCGACCTCGGCGGCGACCCGGTCCGACAACTCGGTCAGCCACGACTCGGCCGCCTCGTCCGGCATCTGCTCGCCGGCCGCCTGCGCGGTACGGGCGACCTGCTCCCGCACCTGGGCACGGTGCTGCTCGACCTTGCGGCCGACCACCGTCCGGCGCTCACGGAACCACTGCTCGACGTCGTGGAAACGCTGCGTGCCGAACAGTTTCTCCAGCAGCTTCTCCCGCTCGGACGTGTCCGAACGGAGGAACCGCGCGAACTCGCCCTGCGGCAGCAGCACGACCTGGAAGAACTGCTCGGCGGTCATGCCGAGCAGCCGCTCCACCGTGCGGGCGACCTCGTCGTTGCGGGTGATGCCCTCGGCGTCGGAGCTCAGCCACGTCAGCGAGGCCGTCGCCTTCTGCGTGGTGAAGCCGTCGCCGCGGCGCTTGGGCCGGTCGTACTCCGGGCTTCGGGCCAGCCGAAGCCGCTGCCCCTGAACGGAAAGCTCCAGGACCACCTGGGTCGGCAGGTCCGGGTCGGCGTTGTCGTAGCGCAGCCGCTTGACGTCGCCGCGCGCGCCCGGCACCCGGCCGAACAGGGCGAACGCCACGGCGTCGAGCAGCGTGGTCTTGCCGGCGCCGGTCTCGCCGTGCAGCAGGAAAAGGCCGTCGGCGCCGAGCACGTCGAAGTCCACCGCCTCGCGGCCCGCGTAGGGGCCGAAGGCGCACAACTCCAAGCGGTGCAACCTCATTCCGTCTCCACCTCCCGGAAAGCCCGTTCCAGCAACGACAACTCCGACCCGGACGGCTCGCTGCCCCGGACGTCGAGCACGAAGCCGGCGGCGATCTGGTGATCGCTGCGGCCGCGCACGGCGTCGGCGTAGCGCAGGTCGGCCGCGGCCCGGCCGCCGTCGGGACGCCACTCGGCGTGCACGGCGTACGGGAACCGCTCCTGCAACTTCCGTTGTAGGTCAAGGGGTCGTACGTGGTCGGTCACCGCGACCGACAGGTAGCACTCTTCCAGACCGGCGTGCCGGGGGTCGGAGAGAAGATCGTCAAGGGTGCCGCTGACCGTGGCCAGGCGGCGCGGAACAGGCAGCTCGACCTGCGTGACCTTGTGCAGTCCGTAGCTGTCAAGGTCGACCAGCAGGACCTGCTTGCGGTGCCGCGCCTCGGAGAAGGAATAGGCCAGCGGGCTGCCCGAGTAGCGCAGGTTCTCGGCCAGCTTCTGGGCGCCGTGCAGATGGCCGAGCGCGATGTAGTCGACGCCGTCGAAAACCGAGCCGGGCACGTGGTCGATGCCGCCGACGCGAATGGAGCGTTCGGACTCGCACGGCTCGCCGCCGGTCACGAAGGCATGGGCGAGAACCATGGTGCCAAGGCCGCTTCTGTTGCGCAGATCGCTACGAATCCGGCGCATCGCTTCACCCAGCACGGCCGCGTGGCCCCGGCCGTCGACGCCCAGCGAGTGCCGGGCCGGTTCCGGGTCCAGATAGGGCAGTCCGTAGAAGGCGACGTCGTCGAGCACGACCGGCGTGTCCAGCGTGGACAGCTTGGTCCTGAGGTGCAGGCCGCCGGCCGCGGCGAAGGCGCCGAACACGCCGATGCGCTGGGCCGAGTCGTGGTTGCCCGGCGTGATCACGATCTGCGCGCCGGCCTCGCGGATCGCCGCCAGCACCCGGCCACAGGTCTCGATCGACTCCGCCGACGGCATCGCCCGGTCGTACAGGTCGCCGGCCACCACCACGACGTCCACCCGCTCGCGCTCGACAAGGGACGCCAGCCCGGTGAGGACCAGCTCCTGGTCGGCCAGCAGGTCTCGGCCGTGAAAAGTGCGGCCGACGTGCCAGTCGGAGGTGTGCAGGACCCGCATGGAATCCCAAGCTAAAGGCTGAACCTGGCAACGCCCGGGACCCCACCCGGCGCGTCGCCTGTGCGCCGGACGACACCCGTGACACAGGGAGCGGCGACCGGGTTGTCAGGGGGTGGTGGCACTCTCGAACCGTGAGCTCCGAAGTGATCAGCACCGCGGCGATCGTGCTGGCCCTGTTGCTGGCCGGTGGCCTGGTGCTGCTGTGGCGGATGTACCAGGACAGCGTGCGTCGCACCGACGCGGCGTTCGCCGCGGTGGAGGCCGAGCGGGCGCGGTTCGACCGGCAGCAGGCGACGCTGCGCCGGTACGAGGTGGCGTTCTCCTCGATCACCGGAAGGGGTGAACTCGGCGAGCAGGTGCTGGTCGAGACGGCCCGCACGCTGGGGTTGCGGGAGGGGCTGCACTTCACGTTGCAGGCGGACCTGGCCGGCGGCGGTCAGATCCGGCCGGACCTGGTGCTCGCGGTGGGCGGCGGCCGGCAGGTGCCGGTGGACGCCAAGATGAGCATGGTCGTCTGGGCCGAGGCGATGGAGACCGACGACGCCGACGAGCGGGCCGACGCGTTGCGGGTGCACGTGCGCAACATCCGGTCGCGGGCGGCGGAGCTGGCGGGCAAGGGCTATGCGCGCTGGGCCGACGCGATCTACGGCACGGTGATGTTCGTGCCCTCGGACGCCGCGGTGGTGGCGGCCATGGACACCGATCCGGAGCTGCTGCGCTGGCTGCTGGACCGCCGCGTGTTCCTGTGCGGCCCGACCGGGTTCGCGGTGCTGGCGTCGGCGGCGCTGTTCGCGGCGACGGAGCGGGCCATCGCCGACGACGTGGACCAGGTGCGCAGCCAGGCCTCGGTGGCGCATCGGGCCGCGAACACGGCGATCGACTCGGTCAACCTGTCGAGCACGCACCTACAGCGCTTCCTGTCCGCGCGAAGGCGTGAGCTGGACGCGCTGGAAGGCTTCCGGGGCGCGGTGCAGCCGCTGACCGACGCCGCCGGCAGCCCGACGCCGCTGACGACGGTGCGGCGCGCGGACGAGGTCACGGCCGGACCCTTTACCCCGATGGCCGAACCGCTTAACGGTGAGCAAACAACGGACGGACGGTGATCAACTGACCAGTTTCGCCGCTCCTCGGGGCACTCTCGACAGCCCGGAGGGGTGACTGCCGGCTCTTCTCACGGAGCGTTCACAAGCTTCGCGACACAAACGGGCTACCGTGTCGTCTCGTGACCGCCACGCGCGATCGCCGAAGCGATCTTGACACCGAGCCGCGGACCTCCTCATGGGGGGACGCGCCCGCGTTCGGCTCACGGGCCATGCCCTGGTGGGGCGCGGTCCTGACAGCGCTCGCCCTGACCGCGGTGGGCGCGCTGTTCGCCGAGCTGACGAACAAGACACTGGGACTGCCGTTCCAGGTCCTGTACACGCTCGGCTGCGTGCTGGCCGTGACCTTCGTGCGGCGGCGCAGCCTGTTCGGGCCCATGGTGCAGCCGCCGCTGATCATGATCGTGGTGGCCGGCGTGGTGCTGGTGCTGTTCTCCAGCGGCGGCAGCAGCGGCCTGGCCGCCAAGGCCATCGCGATCGGCCCGCCGCTGATCGGCAACTTCCCGGTGATGGCCATCGCCACCGTGCTCACGGTGGTGGTCGGCGCGATCCGGCTGATCCTCCAGCGCAAGCCGAAGATCGACGAGGACGAGGACTTCCCGCCGGCGGCCCGGTCCGTGCGCCGCGACCCGCCGGGCCGCGAGGACCGCGATCCCGGGCGCGACCGGGAGCCGCCGCGCCGTGACCAGGGCCCGAGGCCGGCCGGTGCGCGCTCGCGGCCGGCCCCGCCGCCGCCTCCTGCGCGGGGCGAGCGACCGGACCGTGAGCGGATCGACCGTGACCGGCAGCCGCCGCCACCCCCGCCGCGGCAGGTGCCGCCGGGCCGTGGCGCCGTTCCCGGCCGTCCCGCCCCTGGCGGTCAGCGTGGTGCCGTGCCGCCCCGCCCGGCCGCGCCGGGCCGTGGCGGCGGTGGCGGCCGTCCCGGCGGCGGTGGCCAGGGCCGCCCGCCGCAGCCCCCGCCGCGTCGGCCCCGTCGGCCCGACGACGACTACTGAGCCGCAAACGAAAGCGCCCTTCGTCGCACTGGATGCAACGAAGGGCGCTTTCGTGTCACCAGTCCTCGGCCGCCAACGCAGGAGAGTGCGAGGCCCCGCCGATGCTTCGCACGGTTGGCGGATTTCGCCCGCCGCCACCCGACGCGCCCACCACTCAAGCCGGATGCGGCGGGCGAAATCCGGCGAGGGCGAGGCATCGGCTGCCCGGGGGCGAGCCCCGCGCGGAACGCGCGGCAAAAGCACAGCGCCGGCTACCCGGGGGCCGAGCCCGCCGCGGCACGCGGCGCATGAGCACAGCGCCAACAACTCAGACGAGGTCCTTGCGGAGTTCACGCGGCAGCTGGAAGGCGATCTTCTCGTTGGCGGTGGTGACCTCTTCCACGTCACCCCAGCCGCGCTGGGCCAGGTAGGCCAGCACCTCGTGGACGAGGATGTCCGGCACGGACGCGCCGCTGGTCACGCCGACCGTGCGCACGCCGTCCAGCCACTCCTCCTGGATCTCCTTGGCGTAGTCGATCAGGTAGGACGCCTGCGAGCCGTGTTGCAGCGCCACCTCGACCAGCCGCTTGGAGTTGGAGGAGTTCTGCGAGCCGACCACCAGCACCAGGTCGCACTCGGGGGCCATGGCCTTCACGGCGACCTGGCGGTTCTGGGTGGCGTAGCAGATGTCGTCGCTCGGCGGGGCCTGGAGGTCCGGGAAGCGCTGCTTGAGCTGCTCGACCCGGATCATGGTCTCGTCCACCGACAGCGTGGTCTGGGACAGCCAGATGACCTTGGACGGGTCGCGGACCTCGACCTTGTCCACGTCCTCGGCGGTGTCCACGAGCTGCACGTGCTCGGGGGCCTCGCCGGCGGTGCCCTCGACCTCCTCGTGCCCCTCGTGGCCGATGAGCAGGATGTCGTAGTCGTCCCGCGCGAAGCGCTTGGCCTCCTGGTGGACCTTGGTCACCAGCGGGCAGGTGGCGTCGATGGTGCGCAGGTTGCGGGCGGCCGCCTCCTCGTGCACGGCCGGGGACACGCCGTGCGCGGAGAACACCACGAGCGCGCCCTCGGGCACCTCGTCGGTCTCGTCCACGAAGATCGCGCCGCGGTCCTGGAGGGTCTCCACGACGTACTTGTTGTGCACGATCTCCTTGCGCACGTACACGGGGGCGCCGTAGGTCTCCAGCGCCTTCTCCACGGTCACCACGGCCCGGTCCACGCCCGCGCAGTAGCCGCGTGGCTTGGCCAGGAACACGCGCTTGGGCCGGTCAGCAGCTGGGCTTGACGTGGTCATGGCCCAAGGGTACCGGCGCGGGGACGGGCATTCCGCGTGAGCGAGCTAGCCATTCACCACAGCGCGTCCGCGAATGCGGACACCGAGCGCCAGCGGGGTGCAGCAGTCAGCGGCGTTCGTTTCGTCACCCGTTCGCCACCGAAAACTGGGCAGGACGGGCCGACTGGGGCAGGCTAGACGCCATGAAGTCGTCACTGCCGCTGCCGGTGCGCATCGCCGCCGGGCTCGCGGTCACCGCGGTCGAGCAGGCGCGCAAGCTCCCCGAGCAGCTGACCGGGCTGCCGGTGACGGTGGTCAGCCAGGCGTTGCAGCTGTCCATGCGGGTGCAGCAGCGGGTCACCGAGCTCGCGATCAAGGGTGACGACGCGCTGGCCTCGCTGCGTCCGGTCGAGGAGACCCCGGAATGGGCGACCTTCGACGAGGACGAGGACGACCCCGTCCCGTCCCCGGTCGAACCTGAGGTCAACGACCCCTGGTTGGCCGAGGAGCGCGCGGTGTCCGAGCACGAGGACACCGGCGACGAGGACGAGGTGGCCGCCGGCGGCCCGGCCGCGTTGCCGGAGTACGACGAGCTGTCGGTGCCGCAGCTGCGGGCCCGGCTGCGCCGGCTCACCCTGGACGACCTGGAGCAGTTGCAGGCCTACGAGCGCGAGCACGCCGCCCGACCGGCCTATCTGGGCATGCTGACCAGGCGTATCGCCACCGTCCGGGCTCAGGAGAACGCCGACTCGTGACCGAGCTTGCGAGGTCACCATTGAGCACAGGGACCTGGGTCGCAGACCCGCCGAGCGCTAGCGAGGTGGGCCTGTGACCGAGCTTGCGAGGTCACCATTCAGCACAGGGACCTGGGTCGCAGACCCGCCGAGCGCTAGCGAGGTGGGCCTGTGACCGAGCTTGCGAGGTCACCATTGAGCACAGGGACCTGGGTCGCAGACCCGCCGAGCGCTAGCGAGGTGGGCCTGTGACCGCTCCCGGACCGACCACCGCCGAGCAGCCGTGGCCGGTGCGCACGGTCACCCGCAAGATCGCCGACTGGATCAACCGGCTCGGCGCCGTCTGGGTCGAGGGGCAGGTCACCCAGATCTCGGCCCGCCCGGGCACTGCGACCGCGTTTCTCACGCTGCGTGACACCAGCGCCGACGTGTCGATCTCGGTGACGTGCTCCACCCAGCTGGTCCGGGGCATGGAGCCGCCGCTGACCGACGGCAGCCGCGTGGTGGTGCACGGCAAACCCAGCTACTACACCGGCCGCGGCACGCTGAGCCTGCGGGTGGACGAGATCCGCCAGGTCGGCATCGGCGAGCTGCTGGCCCGCATCGAACGGCTGCGCCGGCTGCTGGCCGCCGAGGGCCTGTTCGACCCGCGCCGCAAGCGGCCGCTGCCGTTCCTGCCGCACACCATCGGCCTGATCACCGGCCGCGCCTCGGCCGCCGAGCGGGACGTGCTGACCAACGCCCGTGGCCGCTGGCCGGCGGCCCATTTCCGGGTGATCAACGTCGCTGTGCAGGGCACGACCGCGGTGCCGCAGGTGATGACCGCCCTCAAGACCTTGGACGCCGACCCGGGCGTGGACGTCATCGTGATCGCCCGCGGCGGCGGCAGCGTCGAGGATCTGCTGCCGTTCTCCGACGAGACGCTGTGCCGGGCGGTGTCGGCCTGCGGCACGCCGGTGATCAGCGCGATCGGCCACGAGCCGGACACGCCGCTGCTCGATCATGTCGCTGACCTGCGGTGTTCCACCCCGACCGACGCCGGCAAGCGGGTCGTGCCGGACGTCGCCGAGGAGACCCAGCGGATCCGCCAGCTGCGTGACCGCACCCGGCGGGCCCTGCACGGATGGGTGGACCGCGAGCGGCGGCTGCTGGACGCGCTGCGCAGTCGTCCCGTGCTGGCCGATCCGCTCACGCCGTTGCAACGACGCGCCGACGACGTGAACACGTTGCGTGAGCGCGGCCGCCGGGAGATCCGGTCGATGCTGAGCAACGAAGAGCGTGCCCAATCCGCCATCCGTTCACGCTTGACGACCCTCGGACCAGCCGCCACGCTGGCCCGTGGATACGCCGTGGTGCAGAGCGTGGCTGAGGACGGGGCCACCTCCGTGCTCCGGTCCGTGGACGACGCCCGACCGGGAACGCAACTGCGGGTGCGGCTCGTTGACGGGGCGATCCGTGCCGTCGTGCCCGACGACGACACCCGTGAGCGGAGGTAGGGGTGCCATACCCGGCGCGTGAACCCACGTTCCTCCCGTTGACGGTGGCCACCGCGAGAGCCGCGGCCGACAGCCCCGAACAGTCCGAGCTGACCCGGAGCGCCCGGGTGGTGCAGTACTGCGCCGAGGCCGCGAACACGGCCGCCGTGGACACGTGGACCGCCATGCTGGCCGGCTGCGACTACCCCGGCCGCCGGGCGTTACCCTCGCGTCTCCGCGAGCTGACCGAGGCGACCTCGGTCTACGTGGGGACGCAGTGGTGGTACGGCGACGGTTCGGTGCACCGGCGCCGCGTGGCCGATGCCGAGGACCGCATCGGCGAGGCGGCGCAGGACGGCGACGGCGCCGAGTTCGCCGAGGCGTTCGTCGGATACGACCAGGCCGTCGCGGCGGTTGTGGTCCGGGTGCAGGGTCAGACGGGAACCAGGGCGCAGATGGGAACCAGCGCGACATGACGGAACCGACGCTCGGCTACGAGGCCGCGCGCGACGAGTTGGCCGATGTTGTCCGCAAGCTGGAGGCGGGTGGGCTGTCGCTGGAGGACTCGCTGGCGCTGTGGGAGCGCGGCGAGGCCCTGGCCAAGATCTGCGAGTCCCATCTGGCCGGCGCGCGGCAGCGGGTGGAGACCGCGCTCGCCGTCGTCGAGGAGGACGTCGCCGAGGGCTAGCGCCCTACTTCGCGGGCAGCGGCGTCGCGGTCTGGACGGCCTGGGCCAGCGTCCGGAAATCGGCGTCCTTGCCGTTGCCGGAGATCAGCAGCCGCACGCCGCCGACCTCGGCCAGCCAGGACGTCTCGTTGCGGCGGGCCGGATAGATCGTCCAGTTCACGCCGGCCACGTCGATCGTGCCGGTGGCGGTGGGCTGCGACTTGGGGTCGTCGGTCTCCGAGGCGGCCAGGTCGACCGCCCCGCCCTGGGTCTGGGACAGCCGCAGGAAGCCGCCGGCCGGTGCGAGCCAGCCGACGCGGACCACCGGCCGGGCCTGCGCGCCGGCGCCGATGGAGATCGTGTCGGTGGAGTTGGCGCGCCAGCCCCCGGGCAGCTTCGGCTCCCGGACCGGGAAGTCCATGCCGGCGGCGACCCCCGACAGCGCGCTGTGCACGTCCACCGTCGGCACCGTGCTGGTGTCGATCGTCGGCCCGCCCGGGCTGAACTGGCAGCTGTTGCTGAAGCCCAGCACCGCCAGCAGGATCAGCAGCAGCGCGGCCAGCGACAGCACCATGTCGCGGGCGGTCTGCGCGCCGCGTCCGGGCTTCTGCGGGGCGGGCGTCTGCGTGTCGGGCACCCGGCCATCGTCTCAAGCTGGCGCTTCGGCTCCGCATCGGGTGCTGTTTCTCACCGCGGAATCGATCACGGGCCGGTCCGGGCCGGGTGATCTGCGAGGATTTTCGGGTAGTCCTGCCACGAGCAGACAGGAGGCCGCCATGACCACCACCGAGCCCCGGCGCGCGCCGGAGGCACCCGACCGCAACCTCGCGATGGAGCTGGTCCGCGTGACCGAGGCCGCCGCGATGGCCGCCGGCCGCTGGGTGGGCAGGGGCGACAAGGAGGGCGGCGACGGCGCCGCCGTGGACGCCATGCGCAAGCTCATCGGCACGGTCTCGATGCGCGGCGTGGTCGTGATCGGCGAGGGCGAGAAGGACAACGCGCCGATGCTGTTCAACGGCGAGGAGGTCGGCAACGGCGACGGCCCCGACTGTGACGTGGCCGTCGACCCGGTGGACGGCACCACGCTGATGAGCAAGGGCATGCCCAACGCCGTCGCGGTGCTCGCGGTGGCCGAGCGCGGCGCCATGTACGACCCGTCGGCCGTGTTCTACATGGAGAAGATCGCCACCGGCCCCGAGGCCGCGGACGTGATCGACCTGACCGCGCCGGTGGCCGAGAACATCCGCCGGGTGGCGAAGGCCAAGCACAGCGGCGTCGAGGACGTCACGGTGTGCATCCTGGACCGGCCCCGCCACGAGCAGCTGGTCAAGGAGGTCCGCGAGGCCGGGGCCCGGATCCACTTCATCGCCGACGGCGACGTGGCCGGCGCGATCTCCGCGGCCCGCCCGGGCACCGGCGTGGACCTGCTGCTGGGCGTCGGCGGCACGCCGGAGGGCATCATCACGGCGTGCGCCATGAAGTGCATGGGCGGCGAGATCCAGGGCCGGCTGTGGCCGCTGGACGAGGCCGAGCGGCAGAAGGCCATCGACGCCGGGCACGACCTGACCCGCGTGCTCACCACCGAGGACCTGGTGCGCGGCGACAACGTGTTCTTCTGCGCCACCGGCGTGACCGACGGCAGCCTGGTGCGCGGCGTGCAGTACCGGGCCGGCGGCTGCACCACGCACTCGATCCTGATGCGCTCCAAGTCCGGGACGGTGCGGGTGATCGAGGGCTTCCACCGGCTGACCAAGCTGCGTGAGTACTCCAATGTGGACTTCGACCGTTCGGCCGAGGGGTCGGCCCTGCCGCCGCTGCCGTAGCCGATCGGAGCTCCAACCGTTACGAAGTAACGGAGTTCTCGCGACAACCCCCGCATACAGTGTCGCGTCGTTGCTGGTGATCGACGTGTTTCCGGTGTCGTAGGGGAGAGTTGGCGTGCGGGTGAACAAGATCGCGTTAGCGCTGGCCGCGGTGGGGGCCGTGGGGCTGATGACGGCGTGCTCGACCGGTGTGGACCTGGCGTCGAACGCCTCGCCGGCGAGCACCTCGGCCAGCGCGACGACGACCACCACCACCACGACAACCACGACAACGGCACCCACCACCACAACGACGACCACGACCCCGCCGCCGACGACCACCACGACGACGGTGAAGCCGACCACCACCACGAAGCCCAAGCCGGTAGGCAAGGCGCCGGGCACGCCGTGCCTGGCGACCATGGCGGCGTGCGTGAGCAAGAGCAGCGGGCAGGCGTGGCTGATCACCAACGGCGTGGTCAGCTACGGGCCGGTGCCGATGATGCCGGGCAAGGCCTCGGAGCCGACCCCGAACGGCTTCTTCCACGTGGAGTGGAAGGACAAGCACCACAAGAGCAGCGAGTTCAACAACGCGCCCATGGAGAACTCGGTGTTCTTCGCGGCCGGCGGCATCGCCTTCCACGAGGGCAGCCTGAGCCGGCCGTCGGCCGGCTGCGTGCACCTGTCGCTGGCGGCGTCGGCGAAGTTCTACGCCTCGCTGGACGTCGGCGACCCGGTGGAAGTGGTGGCCTGATCAGCCGTCGTTGCTGGAGTGCCCCGGGAACAGGTGCGCCTCGGGGTTCAGCTCCACGGCGAGGTTGTTGACCGCGGTCGCGGCCTCGCCGAAGCCGGTGGCGATCAGCTTGACCTTGCCCGGGTACGTGGCCACGTCGCCGGCGGCGTAGACCCGGGGCCGCGCGGTGCGCATGGTCGTGTCGACGGACACCGCGCGGTGGTCCAGCTTCAGCCCCCAGGACTCGATCGGCCCCAGGTCGGCGGTGAAGCCCAGGGCGGCGACCGCCGTCTGGGCCGGCAGCACCTTGCGGCCGCCGCCCTTGACCTCGATCTCCACCTCGGCCAGCAGGCCGTTCTCGCCGCCGCGCAGCTCGGTCACCTGGGCGTCGGTGATGATCGGCACCCCGAGCTCGCGCACCTTGGTGACGGTGGCCGCGTGCGCCCGGAACGCCGCGCGGCGGTGCACCAGCGTCACGCTGTTGGCGATCGGGTGCAACGCCAGCGCCCAGTCGAACGCCGAGTCGCCACCGCCGACGATCACCACGTCCTGGCCGATGTGCGCCTCCAGCGAGGGCACGAAGTACACGACGCCCTTGCCGACCCAGCCGTCGCCGGCCGGCAGCGGGCGCGGGTTGAACTCCCCCATGCCGGCGGTGATCAGGACCGCGCCGGCGCGCACGGTGCTGCCGTCGGCGAGGCCGACGACCAGGCCGCTCTCGCCTTCCTCGACCGTGCGGGCCTGGCGGCCCAGCAGGTAGCGGGGCTTCCACTGCGCGGCCTGCTCGACCAGCGCGGAGACCAGGTCCCGGCCGCGGACCGCCGGGAAGCCGGCCACGTCGAAGATCATCTTTTCCGGGTACATCGCGGTGACCTGGCCACCCGGCTCGGGTAGCGCGTCCACCAGCGCCGTGGACAGCTCCCGGAAGCCCGCGTAGTAGGCGGCGAACAGCCCGACCGGGCCGGCGCCGACCACCAGAAGATCAACCTCGATGTCATCCATGGCCGTTGGCCCCGCTTTCCGCCTGTGGTGGGAGGCAGTGATCGCGAACACCATCGACTCTAGTGCGATCGCCGGCGCGCGCGTGAGCAGGTCGCGGGATATTCCGGGACTTCGGCGTGCTGCATGCCACGCTGCCGCCGCCCGCGCGGAGGTCCAGACTCGAAGCATGGCTGAGCAGCAGTACCGGATCGAGCACGACACGATGGGCGAGGTCAAGGTCCCCGCCGAGGCGCTGTGGCGGGCGCAGACGCAGCGCGCCGTGGAGAACTTCCCGATCTCCGGGCGGGGCCTGGAGCGCTCGCAGATCCGGGCGTTGGGCCTGCTCAAAGCCGCGGCCGCCACCGTGAACCAGCGCCTGGGCGTGCTGCCGCGGGACATGGCCGACGCGATCGTGGCCGCGGCGCGCGAGGTCGCCGACGGCCAGCACGACGAGCACTTCCCGATCGACGTGTTCCAGACCGGCTCGGGCACCTCGTCCAACATGAACGCCAACGAGGTGATCGCCACCCTCGCCACCCGGGCCCTTGGCCGCGACGTGCATCCCAACGATCACGTGAACGCCTCCCAGTCGTCCAACGACACCTTCCCGACGACCATCCACGTCGCGGCCACCGAGGCCGTGGTGCGCGATGTCGTGCCGGCGTTGGAGCACCTGGTCGCGGTGCTGCGCCAGCGGGCCTCCGAATGGGCCGACGTGGTGAAGTCGGGCCGTACGCACCTGATGGACGCCGTGCCGATCACACTCGGCCAGGAGGCCGGCGGCTGGGCGTCTCAGGTCTCCTACGGCGTCGAGCGGCTCCAGGCCAGCCTGCCGCGGCTGGGTGAGCTGCCGATCGGCGGCACGGCCGTGGGCACCGGGCTCAACGCGCCCGAGGGCTTCGGGGCCGCCGTCGCGGCCGAACTGGCCTCGCTGACCGGCCTTCCGCTGACCGAGGCCCGCGACCACATCGAGGCGCAGGCCAGCCGAGACGGCGTGGTCGAGATCTCCGGGCAGCTGCGGACCGTCGCGGTGTCCCTGTTCAAGATCGCCAACGACCTGCGCTGGCTCGGCTCCGGGCCGCGCACGGGGCTGGCCGAGCTGGCCCTGCCCGACCTCCAGCCGGGCTCGTCGATCATGCCGGGCAAGGTCAACCCGGTGATCTCGGAGGCGACCATGATGGTCGTGGCCCAGGTGATCGGCAACGACGCGGCGGTCGCCTTCGCCGGCGCCCAGGGCAACTTCGAGCTGAACGTGATGCTGCCGGTGATCGCCCGCAACGTGCTCGAGTCGGCCCGGCTGCTGGCCGCGGTGGCGCGGCTGCTGGCCGACAAGGTCATCGCCGGCGCGGTGCCCGACGTGGACCGCATGCGGGAGTACGCCGAGTCCTCCCCGTCGGTGGTCACGCCGCTCAACCGCTACCTCGGCTACGAGGAGGCGGCCTCGATCGCCAAGCAGGCCTTGAAGGAGCGGCGCACCATCCGCGAGGTCGTGTTGGCCCGCGGGCACGTCGACAGCGGCAAGATCACCGTCGAGCAGCTGGACGAAGCGCTGGACGTGCTTCGGATGGCTCGCGGCGGGCGCTGACCCGTCGGCGGTAGAGGCCGAGGGTGCAGCCGCCGGCGACGGCGGCCGCACCCACCACCGCGGTGACGGTCAGCGCCTGGGCGTGCAGCAGCACCGAGACCACGAGCCCCGACACCGGCATCAACCCCACCAGCACACCCGCCCGGTCCGCCCTGATCCTAGCCACGCACGTGTACCAGCCGGTGAACGCGACCGCGGTGACGAAGACTCCCAGCACCACCAACGCCGTCGCCTCGGTCAGCGTCGGCATCCGCCAGGCCCCGCCACCGTCCACAATGGTCGCGATGACCGCCCCGCCGGCGGCCGCGATGAAACTGGCCCATGTGGACGCTTCCATGGCGCCCAACCGTTTCACCGGCCCGATCCCGCACAGCGTGAACAGCACCTCGCCGGCCATGCAGGCCAGGGCGAGCAGCAGCCCCGGGCCGTGCCACGAGCCGCCGCCCGTCAACACCGCCACGCCCCCGACCACGATCGCCGCCCCCACGACAGCGGCCACCGCCGGCCGTCGCTTTCCCAGCAACGGCACCGCGATCGCCAGCACCAACGGTGTGCAGCCGACGATGGCCGTGACGAATCCCGGTGTGGCGTAGCGCTCCGCGAACAGGATGGCCGCATTGAAGCCGAGCATGCCCGCCACGACCATGCCGAACAGTCCGACCAGGTCTCGCAGGCTCGGCATCGGCAACCTCCGGCCGCGCGCCAGCAGCACACCCAGCAGGATCAGCCCGCCGATCGCGTACCGGAGCGCCTGTCCACTCAGCACCGGGTAGCCCTGGAGCAGCCCGGTCACGGGGAAGGACGCGCCGACCAGCAGGATGCTCCCCGCGCCGAACGTGACCGCCCTGAGGTCCCCCGAGTTCGCCATGCCTCCAGTCTGCGCCCAACTGGTCCGCCCACTTGCACCACTTGAGGCTCCCGTTGACGGACCACTTCCGTCGGCACAACTAGGGACCCGCCCAACCGGTCCGGACCGACCATGGTCGTGACGCATCTCGACGACCGGTTCGCGCTCTTGCCTATCGGGGGTGTGGTCGCCATCACAGGTGCGGCCACCGCACTGGGAGGACTGACATGACCGCACCGCACGCGACCTCACAACCGCCCGCGGTCAACCACCGCGTGCTGGCCATCCTGCGCGCCATCGCCGCCGGCCGGGCCCAACTGACCGGCAGCACCGAGCCCGACCTGTTCGTCGACGGCGTGCCCTGCTGCGACCAGTTCACCGCCCGCATGCTCGCCCACCAGGGCCTCATCCGCCCCGGCCACCCCGGCCCACCCGACGAGCGCCTGCCCGCCGTGCTCACCCCCGCCGGCCGCGCCCTCATCACCGAGACCCCGGCCGCCGCATAACCCCAGCGCCCCACCCTGGAGCGCCCCACCCTGGCGAGCACGCACGCTCTCGGCGCGGACGCTCACCCGCGGAAGGGCCACGCGCGCTCCCTGGCCAGAAACGGGTGCGGCCGCGGGCCGGGCATGCTCGACTGGTGTGCCCAGTCGACCGACAACCGCCCGGCGGCGGAGCGCCGTATCCATGACCTCGAACACGACACCGTCCACCCGCGAGCTGCTGCTGCCCGCCGTCTCGGCCGAACCCGCCCGCTGCCGCGGCCGAGCCCTCGAGACGGCGCTCCGTGAGGCCATCCGCACCGGCCGCCTGCGGCCAGGCACCCGGCTGCCGTCCAGCCGCGACCTCGCCGGCCAACTCGGCGTGGCCCGCGGCACCGTCACCGCCGGATACGCCCAGCTGATCGCCGAGGGCTACCTGGTCGCACGGCACGGGTCCGGCACCCTGGTGGCCGACGCCGAGTGCGGCTCGCCGCCGCCATCGGCGACACCGGACCGCCCCGTCCGCTGGCGCTACGACCTGCGGCCCGGCATCCCGGCGCTGAGTGCCTTCCCCCGCGCCGAGTGGGTGGCGGCGACCAAGGCGGGCCTGGCCGCGCTGCCCGACGAGGCGCTCGGCTACCCCGACTTCGCGGGGCTGGCCGAACTCCGGGCCGAGCTGGCCGGCTACCTGGGCCGGGTCCGCGCGGTCGCGGCCGACGCCGAGGACGTCGTGATCACCCACGGTGTCGCCGAGGGCATGGGCCTGGTGGCCCGCGTGCTGCGAGCCGCCGGCCACACCAGCATCGCCGTGGAATGCCCGAGCCATCCGGGCCAGAGCGCGCTGTTCGCCGCGTACGGCCTGCGCCCGGTCCCGATCGCCGTCGACGACCACGGCATCCGAGTCGACGACCTGACCGCGTCCGGCTGCCGTGCCGTGCACGTCACCTCGGCGCACCAGTTCCCGCTCGGCGTCGTCCTCCACCCACAGCGCCGGCGGGCGCTGGTGGCGTGGGCCCGCCAGTGCGACGGCCTGATCCTGGAAGACGACTACGACGCCGAGCACCGGTACGACCGGCATGCCATGGGCGCGTTGCAGGCGCTCGACCCGACGCGGGTTGCCTACTTCGGCAGCGTCAGCAAGGTGTTGTCACCGGCGCTGCGCATCGGCTGGCTCATCACGCCGCCCGTGCTGCGCCCGTCGATCGTGGACGCCAAGCACTACAACGACATGGGTGGCAGCCCGCTCCCCCAGGCCGCGCTCACCCACATGCTGCGGACGGGTGGGTACGAACGGCATCTGCGGCGGACCAGGACGCTGTACCGGCGGCGTCGGGACGCGTTGCTCGCAGCGGTGGCGGATCGGCTGCCCTCGTGGCAGGCCGTCGGTGTGGCGGCGGGTCTGCACGTGGTGCTGCGGCTGCCGGACGGCGTGGACGACGCCGCGCTCCAGCGGGCACTCGCCGCGAGCGGGGTCAACGCGATGGCGCTGTCCGGGTACGTCCCGAGTGGACGGATCGCGCCCTACCCGGGTCTGGTCGTCGGCTACGCGTCGCTCGGCCCGGATCGCCTCCGGTCGGCCGTGGACGTCATCGCCTCCGTTGTGTCATAGATCCCCTCCTCTCCGTGTCGACCTGACCCACTATGCACCCCATTCCTGGCAATCGGGCCCGGCGACCGATCCAGGTCTCTCCGCGGGACGCGGACCGGTCGCATCCCACCTTGCCTTGCGCCCCTGACAATTCCGTGCTCCCGCAGGCCGAGGCCGCCTTTTTGATCAAACCGAGCGATGCTCAATCGCCCCGTCGGCCGCGTGCGCGGAAATTGTCGGGGTGTGGGCGCAAGATGGGCCCATGCGCTTCGCCGACGTCGTCTCGACATCAGCGGCCGTGACCTCCACGAGGTCCCGGCTGGCGAAGGTGGCCGCGCTCAGCGAGCTGCTGCGGCAGCTTGACGACCCACGCGAAGTGGAAGCGGCCACCGCGTTCCTGGTCGGCCTGCCCAGGCAGGGCAAGGTCGGCGCGGGCTGGCGCACGCTGGTCTCGATCGAGGTGCCGGCCGCGGCCGAGCCGGACCTCTCCATCCTCGACGTCGACGACCTGCTGACCCAGGTCGCGGCCACCAGTGGGAAGGGATCGACCCAGCGGCGCAGCGAGTTGCTGACCGCCGCGCTCGCCCGGGCGACGGCGCCGGAACAGGACTTCCTCCTCCGGCTGCTGACCGGGGAACTCCGGCAAGGCGCACTGGAAGGGGTGATGACCGACGCGGTGGCAGCCGCGTTCGACGTGCCGGTCGGCGAGGTCCGCCGGGCGTTCATGCTCAGCGGCCGGCTGCACACCACGGCCGAGCAGGCGAGGTCCGGCGGCGCGGCGGCACTTGCCGCGTTCGGACTCGAAGTCGGTCGGCCGGTCCGGCCGATGCTGGCCTCGCCGGCCGAGTCGCTGGAGTCGGCGCTGGCCGAGCTGGGCGAGGTCACCGTCGAGTACAAGCTCGACGGAGCCCGGATCCAGGTGCATCGCAACGGATCCGAGGTGCACATCTACACCAGGACGCTGCGCGAGATCACCGCGGGCGTGCCCGAACTCGTCGAGCAGGTCCGCGGCCTGCCCTGCGAGTCGGTCGTGCTCGACGGGGAGACGCTCGCACTCAACGACGACGGCCGGCCGCGTCCGTTCCAGGAGACGATGAGCAGGTTCGGGGCGACCAGTGCCCGGGAGCTGCTGTTGCGGCCCTACTACTTCGACTGCCTGCACCTGGACGGCGACGACCTGCTCGACCTGCCCCTGCGCGACCGCCTGGCCGCGTTGGAGCGGGTCGCCGGGCCGTTCCGCATTCCGGGCGCGGTGGAGCCGGACGCCGGCCAGGCCGCGGAGATCGCCGCGGCGGCGCATGCCGCCGGGCACGAGGGGGTGATGGTCAAGGCGCTGGACTCGGTGTACGCGGCCGGCCGGCGCGGCAAGTCGTGGCAGAAGGTCAAGCCGGTGCACACCCTGGACCTCGTGGTGCTGGCCGCCGAGTGGGGGCACGGCCGGCGCCGCGGCTACCTCTCCAACCTGCACCTGGGCGCCCGGGATCCGGACGGCGGCCCGCCGGTGATGGTGGGCAAGACCTTCAAGGGCCTCACCGACGAGCTGCTCGCCTGGCAGACCAAGGCGTTCCAGGAGATCGCCGTGGATTCTGGCGACTGGGTCGTGACCGTGCGGCCCGAGATCGTGGTGGAGATCGAATTGGACGGCGTGCAGGTGAGCCCGCGCTATCCGGGCGGTGTGGCGCTCCGGTTCGCGCGGGTCCTGCGCTACCGGCCGGACAAGGAGGTGAGCGAGGCCGACACCATCGATCAGGTCCGAGCGCTGCTGCCGGGCTGACCGATCCGTATTCTGGAGTCTCGTGCGCTTCCTTGACGGGCATGAGCCCCAGTACGACCTCACCTACGACGACATCTTCGTCGTCCCGGGCCGTTCCACCGTGGAGTCGCGGTTCGACGTGGACCTCGCGACCTCCGACGGCACCGGCGCCACGATTCCGATCGTGGTGGCCAACATGACGGCGGTGGCCGGCCGGCGGATGGCCGAGACGGTCGCCCGACGGGGCGGTCTGGTGGTGTTGCCACAGGACGTGGCCCCCGACGCGGTCGCCGAGATCACCGCCTGGGTGAAGGCCCGGCACACGGTCTGGGACACCCCGCTGGTGCTCCGGGCCGGTGACGCGGTCGCGGACGCCGTGAACCTGCTGCCGAAGCGGGCCCACGGGGCGGTGGTCGTGGTCGACGGTGAGGGCCGGCCGCTGGGTGTAGTGGACGAGGCCGCGTGCCACGGCGTCGACCGGTTCACGCGGGTCGGCGAGGTGGCCAACCCGGATGTGGTGACGCTGCCGATGGACACCGCGCCGCGGGAGGTCTTCCACCGGCTCCACGGGCGGTCGACCAAGGTCGCGCTGGGTGTGGACGGCGACGGCCGACTGGCCGGCGTGCTGACCGAGGTCGGCGCGCTGCGGGCGGAGATCTACGCGCCCGCGCTGGACGCCGGGGGGCGGCTGCGGGTCGCGGCCGCGACCGGGGTGAACGGCGATGTCGCCGCCCGGGCCGCGGAGCTGCTCGACGCCGGGGTGGACGTGCTGGTCGTGGACACCGCGCACGGCCATCAGGAGAAGATGCTCACCGCGCTCCAGGCGGTGCGCAAGCTCGACCTGGGGTCGGTGCCGGTGGTCGCGGGCAATGTGGTCACCGCGGCCGGCGTGCGGGACCTGGTGGAGGCCGGGGCCGACGTCATCAAGGTCGGTGTCGGGCCGGGCGCGATGTGCACCACGCGGATGATGACCGGCGTCGGCCGGCCGCAGTTCTCGGCGGTCGCCGAGTGCGCGGCGCAGGCCCGCGCGCTGGGCAAGCACGTGTGGGCCGACGGCGGTGTGCGGCACCCTCGGGACGTGGCGCTCGCGCTCGCCGCCGGGGCGTCCAGTGTGATGGTCGGGTCCTGGTTCGCCGGCACCTACGAGTCGCCCGGCGATCTCCAGCGGGACGAGGCCGGCCGGCCGTACAAGGAGTCGTTCGGCATGGCCTCGAAGCGGGCTGTCGGCGCACGCACGCGTGGCGACAACGCCTTCGACCGGGCCCGCAAGGGCCTGTTCGAGGAGGGCATCTCGACCTCGCGCATGCGGCTGGACCCGCAGCGGCCGGGGGTCGAGGACCTGCTCGACGCCATCTGCGCCGGTGTGCGCTCGTCGTGCACCTACGCGGGTGCGCACAACCTGGAGGAGTTCCACGACCTGGTGGTCCTGGGCGTGCAGTCGGCGGCCGGCTTCGCCGAGGGCCGACCGCTGCCCGGCGGCTGGTGACCCTAGGCGGCGACAGAAGGCTGCGCCGCGCGGTCGCGCTGGGCAGCATGTCCCAGCCGGGTTGCGGTGCGGCCGGGTGGTTCAGTCCGGATCGGTTGCGGGCCCGCTGGGCTGCACGGCCCGGCGGCCTTCCGGGAACCGGTGCCGTGCGACGGGAGGCGATGCCGCACGGCGAACCGGAGCCGTGCGGGCGGGGCCGTGTCGCGTGATGGACTCGCGCTGCCCGGTTGGGTGACCTCGACGGGCAGAGGATCGGCCGGAGGGAAAGAAATGGGTTGCCCCCATTAACTGGCCGACCTAAGGTGGCGCGGTGACTGACGCGGTCGTGGTCGAGGAGCTGGTCAAGCGGTATGGCAAGAACCCGAGACCGGCGGTGGACGGGCTGGGATTCACCGTCCGCGCCGGTGAGGTGTTCGGACTGTTGGGGCCGAACGGCGCCGGCAAGACCACGACGGTCGGGGTGCTCACCACCCGGGTGCTGCCGACCGGTGGTCAAGCGCTGGTGCAGGGTGTCGACGTGGTCGCCGATCCGCAGCGGGCCCGGCAGGTGCTCGCCGTGGTGCCGCAGCGCAACAACCTGGACCGGTCGCTGAACGTCCGACAGAACCTGCTGTTCCATGCCGCCTACCACGGCGTGGCACGGGCGGAGCGGACCCGGTTGGCCGACGAGATCCTGGAACGGATGGGGCTCACCGGCCACGCCAAGGCCGCCATCGACACGCTGTCGGGCGGCCAGGCGCAGCGGGTGATGATCGCCCGGGCGCTGATGCACCGGCCGAAGGTGATGTTCCTGGACGAGCCGTCCACGGGGCTGGACCCGCAGGCCCGGCTGTTCGTGCACGACCGGGTGGCGCAGCTGCGGTCCGAGGGCGTCACGGTCGTGCTGACCACCCATGACATGGACGAGGCGGCCAAGCTGTGCGACCGGGTCGGCATCGTCGACCACGGCAAGCTGCTGGCGTTGGACACGCCGACGGAGCTGACGAAGTCGTTGCCGGGCAGCACGACCATCACCTTCACGGTGAACCTCGGCGGGGTCGCGGCCGGCGAGGTGACGGCGAAGTTGTCCGCTGTGGACGGTGTGGAGCGGGTCGAGCAGATCGCCGCGGCCAACGGCGGCTTCCCGGGTGGGGCTCCGCCGGGGATGGGCATGCCTGGCGGCGGCGGTATGTCCGGAGCCGCAGGGCCTGGGGGCGCAGGGCCTGGAGGCGCAGGCGGGAACGGCGAACCGCCGGGGACCAGCCAGTTCCGGCTCTACTCCGACTTCGACGCGGCCGTGGTGCTGCCCTCGGCGCTCAGCGCGCTCGGCGAGCTGGGCTGCGAGGTCAGCGATCTGGCGCTGGGCAAGCCCAGCCTGGAGGACGTGTTCATCCACCTGACGGGAAGGGAACTCCGGTGACGGCCCTGCGCACCTTCAACGCCGTCCTCGGACGGGACATCTTCGTCACCGGGCGGGAGCTGCCCAGCTTCCTGGCCCAGGTGGTCATCCAGCCGTTCTTCACGCTGTTCATCTTCGGCAAGGTGCTCACCCAGATCGGCTTCGTGCAGGGCAACTTCAGCGAGGTGCTGCTGCCGGGTGTGGTGGCGCTCAACGGTTTCCTCGGCGCGCTGCAGAACACCACGCTGCCGCTGGTGCTGGACTTCTCGTGGACCCGGGAGATCGAGGACCGGCTGCTGGCGCCGATGCCGATCGCCATGGTCGCGGTGGAGAAGATGGTGTTCGGCGCGATGCGCGGGCTGCTGGCGGCGATCCTGATGATCCCCATCGGGTTCGCCATACTGGGCCTGACCTGGCCGGCGTCGAGCCTGCCGCTCGTGCTGGTGGTGCTGGTGCTGGGTTCCCTGGCCGGGGCGGCCATCGGCATGGTGATCGGCACCTCGGTGCCCCCGCGCCGGATCAACATCATGTTCGCGGTCATCCTGACGCCGCTGATGTTCACCGGCTCGACCCAGTTCCCGTGGTCCTCGCTGAACGACGACCTGCTCTGGTTCAAGGTGGTGTGCGCGCTCAACCCGCTCACCTACGCCAGCGAGGCCATGCGGGCGGTGCTCCTGCCCAACAGCCAGAACATCGCGCTGTGGATCTCCCTGTTGGTCCTGGTCGGCGCGATCGGGCTGTTCGGGGCGATCGGAGTCCGGGGATTCATGCGCCGGGCCCTGGACTGAGCGGACCGAGGACGGGACCGGTTGCCGGGAGCCGGCCCAACCGAGGCTTGGGGCGCCTGGAGCCTGCGCCCCGGAGCCGTAACCACTGGCAGTTCAAGCCGAGATCACCGAAAGCCTGGGAGCGGGGCAGCGCCGACGGTGTGGAGCCGGAGGCCCGGGGCGCGTGAGCGGCCCGGGCCTCCGGCGGTTCAACGGCTCAGCTGGCGTAGTCCTCCAGCATCTCGGTCACCAGGGCCGCGATCGGGGAGCGTTCCGAGCGGGTCAGGGTGATGTGGGCGAAGAGCGGATGGCCCTTGAGCTTCTCGATGACGGCGGCGACGCCGTCGTGGCGGCCGACCCGGAGGTTGTCGCGCTGGGCGACGTCGTGGGTGAGCACGACCCGGGAGTTGGCGCCGAGGCGGGACAGCACGGTGAGCAGGACGTTGCGCTCCAGGGACTGGGCCTCGTCGACGATGACGAAGGCGTCGTGCAGGGAGCGGCCCCGGATGTGGGTCAGGGGCAGCACCTCGAGCATGCCCCGGTCCATGACCTCGTCGAGCACGTCCTGGCTGGCCAGCGCCCCCAGGGTGTCGAACACGGCCTGGGCCCACGGCTGCATCTTCTCGGTCTCGGAGCCGGGCAGGTAGCCGAGCTCCTGCCCACCGACGGCGTAGACCGGCCGGAAGACGACGACCTTGCGGTGCTGACGCCGTTCCATCACGGCCTCGAGACCGGCGCAGAGGGCCAGCGCGGACTTGCCGGTGCCGGCGCGGCCGCCGAGGGAGACGATGCCGACCTCGGGGTCGAGCAGCAGATCGAGGGCGATGCGCTGCTCGGCGGACCGGCCGTGCAGGCCGAAGGCCTCGCGGTCGCCCCGGACGAGGCGGATCTGCTTGTCGGCGGTGATCCGGCCCAGCGCGGAGGAGGAGCCGGCGAGCAGCCGAAGGCCGGTGTGGCACGGCAGCTCGGCGGCGTCGCCCAGGTCGAACAGCGCCGGCTCGATGGTGTTCTCCTTGAACAGGGTGTCGATGACCTCCTGCTCCACGTCCAGGTCGGTCATGCCGGTCCACCCGGAGGGCACGACGTCCTGGGCCCGGTACTCGTCGGCGTCGAGGCCGCACGCGCCGGCCTTGACCCGCAGCGGCATGTCCTTGGTGACGAGGGTGACGGGCAGCCCCTCGGCCTTCAGGTTCAGCGCGCAGGCCAGGATGCGGGCGTCGTTGGAGTCGGTGCGGAAGCCGGCGGGCAGCACCTCCGGGTCGGTGTGGTTGAGCTCGACGTGCAGAGTGCCGCCCTGGTCGCCGATCGGGACCGGGGAGTCCAGCCTTCCGTGCCGCAGGCGGAGCTCGTCCAGCAGGCGAAGCGCCTCCCGGGCGAACCAGCCCAGCTCGGGGTGGTTACGCTTGCCCTCCAATTCAGAGATCACCACAAGCGGCAGCACAACCGAGTGTTCGGCGAACCTGGTCAGCGCCCACGGGTCGGACAGCAGCACCGAGGTGTCGAGCACAAAGGTGGGGGTTGTGCGCCCTTTCGCGGCGCGGGCAGAACCTGAGGAACGGCTGGCGGGACGTCGTGCAGTCACGGCAACTCCCTCGCGAGCGCGGCACCCGCGTTCGCTCCCTCGATGGGCCAGGCACACCACCCAGCTGGAACGCTTGTCCGACGCCGTCGGCGTCAGCCGCACGCCCCAAGAGGGCCGGGTGCCGGCCCCCTCGCGCTCACCGTCACGACCAGGGCCTCCCGGGACGGCTCGCATTGGACACGACCCGTCACTTCGAAAGCTACCTGCGCCCCACCCCTGTTTGCAGGCTGCCACACAGGTGATTCACGCAGTCGTCATCGAACTGCCACAGAGAGTAAAGACCCGGCGATGGCGGCAGAACAGCATGAAAGACGGGATGACCTGCGTCGATCCGGCGTTCAGGTGATCAGCTACGACTACTGGCAGTAGCTGTCAGCTCTGCGCGAAGCGCGGCCGGCACGAGGGGTTCGTCCACCAGGCGGGAGTACCGGACGGACGGCTGCCCCGGCCCGCCGGCGGCGAGCCAGCGGCGGACCAGCCGCGAGCCCTCCACATAGGTCGTGGTGTACGAGCGCCACAGCGGATCGGTCAGGAACGGCAGCAGCCGGTACGCGCGGAACTCGGGCACGAGCAGCCAGCGCGACAGGAACCCGACCACGTCCTCCTCGTCGGCCCGGCGGTCGTGCAGCATCAGCATGGCGTCCTGGCGCACCCGCTGGAGCGTGGCGGTGGCCAGGTCGACGGCCTCGAGCAGCTCGCCGTCGACGGACACGCCGGCCGCGGCGACCAGCTCGGCGGCCCAGCCGCCCCAGTGGGCGCCGACAGCGGCCTGCACGCCCAGTTCGGCCAGTCCCTCGGCGATCAGGCACTGCGGCGTGTTGAGCACGAACATGCTCTGCTCCCACTGCCCGTCCCGCCGGATGGCGCCGGCCTCCTTGTGGCAGTGCTCGGTGTGATGCCCCGGATACGCCTCGTGCGCGATGAGATGGGCCAATGTGGACACTCGATGCCCCTGGGCCACGTTGAGCGACACCCGGGACCGGTAGTCGCCGAGGTAGCTGTTGAAGCCGCTCCACGCCCGGTTGTCGACGATCTCGTACTCGACGGACTCGCCGGCCGGCAGCCCGAAGCGCCGCGCGGTCCGGGCGCTCAGGTCGGCGGACAGCAACCGCACGCAGTCGGCGATGCGCTCCTTCGGGATCTCCTCACCCGTCCGATACCGCGCGACCTTGCGGCGCAGAGAGCCGATTCCGGGCAGCAGCCGGCGGAGCTGCCGGTGGGCCTGGGCGTAGACGTCGGGGTCGCCGAGCTCGACGGTGGTCTGGAAACACGCCTCGACCTCGGCGACGAAGCCGATCGGGGCGCCGGCCAGCCGGGCGCACGTGGTCTCCATGGCCACGAGCTGGGCGGTGAGGAACTCCCGGCGGGGCGCGCTCAGGTCGGCGTCGGCGACGGCCCGGCGCAGCTCGGCGGCCCGCAGCCGCAGGTCACCCGGATCGGGGACGGGCTCGGCGGCGACCTCGGACCGCAGCGCGGGCGGCCCGGTGTACGCGTCGACCACGCCCGGCAGCACCCGGTCGATTCGCAGCCCGAGTGCCAGATATTCGCGCACGACCTGGAGTTCCATGAGAACTGCGAGCCTAGGCGGCCGGGGTCGGCGGCACCTACCACCGTCCGGAGCAAACTGCCGTCCGAGAAATGCACGCTCCGATAAGAGCACCGGATCGTGCCACCTCCGCAGGTGAACCGATCACACAATGGTGTTAGCGGCTGGGCAACATGTCTGTGATCCGAGTAAGTTTTCGTTCCGAACGGCCCCGAGCCCCCGAACCCCCGGTTTCGGCGGTGCGGGTAATTCCCCGGTACGAAGGAGAGTGTTGGAAGTGCTGAAGAAGGCTGGCGTAGTCGCCGCCGCTGCCGCGGCCGGCGTGATGGTCCTCAGCGCGCCCGCGTTCGCCGGGACCCCCGGCGAGGGCCACTGGATGGACCACCACACGCCCCACCAGGTCGGTGTGGTCAACGTCAACGACATTCACGCCCTCAACGACGTGCACGTCCTTGAGAACGTGAACGTCCCGGTGTGCGCCACCAACAACACCATCGCCGGCGGTCTGGTCGCGGTCGCGGTCAACGCGCTCAACCCGACCTTCGTCAAGGACTGCGTGGACGGCGCCGCGATCTCGCACAGCGGCGACCACCACGGCGGCTGATCTCGGCTCAGCCCTGATCCGAAAGCACCGGAGCGCTATTTCGCGCGCCGGTGCTTTCGGCCGTTTAAGGCCCGCGACACGCCAGATGATCACACAATGGTGTTAGTCGCACGGTGCGAGCCGAAAAGGGCGAGTAGGTTTCGCTACCGAGCAAGGCCGGTTCGCCGGTAATTCCCCGAGAAGGAGTGTGCAGACGTGCTGAAGAAGGCTGCCGTCGTCGCCATCGCCGCTGCCGGCATCGCACTGGCCGGTTCCCCGGCGTTCGCGTCCCCGATGCACGGTCCGGACCAGTCCGGCACCGCCAACGTCAACGACCTGCACCTGGTCAACGACGACCACGTCGCCGAGAACGTCGACGTGCCGCTGTGCCTGACCAACAACACCATCGCCGGCGGCCCGGTGGCCGTCGCGGTGAACGCGCTGAACCCGACGTTCGTCAAGGACTGCGTCGACGGCGTGGCCGCCTCCACCAGCGGCGACCACCACGGCGGCTGATCCCAGCCCGCCGCAACGCCGAGGGCGCCAGGACCGTGCGGTCCTGGCGCCCTCGGCGTTTGTCGTGGTCCTACGAGCCGTAGCGGCGGTGTCGCCAGGCGAAGTCGCGCAGCGCGCGCAGGAAGTCGACGTGGCGGAACGCGGGCCAGTACGCCTCGGTGAACCAGAACTCCGAGTGCGCGGACTGCCACAGCATGAAGCCGGACAGCCGCTGCTCGCCGGAGGTGCGGATGAGCAGGTCCGGGTCGGGCTGGCCCGAGGTGTAGAGGTGCTCGGAGATGTGGTCCACGTCCAGCACCTCGGCCAGTTCCTCGATCGGGGTGCCGGCCTCGGCGTGTTGCAGCAGCAGCTTGCGCACCGCGTCGGCGATCTCCTGCCGGCCGCCGTAGCCGACGGCGACGTTGACCTCCATGCCGGTGCGGTTGGCGGTGCGCTGCCCGGCCGCGGTGAGCCGGTTGGCGATGTCGGACGGAAGCAGGTCCAGCGCGCCGACGATGCGCAGCCGCCAGGGATTCTCCGGCTCGGCCAGCTCGTCGACCACGTCGCCGATGATCTGCAGCAGCGCGGTCAACTCGTTGCTGGAGCGCTTCTTCAGGTTGTCGGTGGCCAGCAGCCACAGCGTGACCACCTCGACCTCGGCCTCACGGCACCACTGGAGCAGATCGGCGATCTTGCGGGCGCCGGCGCGGTGGCCGTCGGCGACGTCCTCGAAGCCGGCTTCCTTGGCCCATCGGCGGTTTCCGTCCAGCACCACGCCGACGTGCCGGGGCCGCCGGTTGGCCGCGGTGATCTGTTGGTTGAGGCGCATCTCGTAGAGGCCGTAGACAATCCGGCTGAGGCGCTTGCGAAGACCCACGTCATCGGAGGGTACGCCGGGCCCTCCGAGCGGGTCACATCACGGTGACCGCACAACCTACGGTGCCGTAACCTCGGGGCGTGACCGCTGGGACGCTCGACCACACGCCGCCCGCGCCGGCCAAGCCCCGGATGCGTGGCTGGCTGCACTTCTGGTCGTTCTACGCCTCGCTGGCCACCGGCGCGACACTGGTGTCGGTCGCCGCGGCCACCGTGTCGTGGACGGCCGCGCTCGCCACTTTCGTGTACAGCCTCACGATTGTCGGACTGTTCGGCATCAGCGCGCTCTACCACCGGCACAACTGGTTGAGCGTGCGGTCCCGGACGGTGATGAAGCGCCTGGACCACTCGATGATCTTCGTTTTCATCGCCGGCACGTACACGCCGTTCGCGGTGCTGTCGCTGCCGGGCAGCACCGGGGCCATCGTGCTGGCGGTGGTGTGGGGCGGCGCGCTGCTCGGCGTGACGCTGAAGATGGCGTGGCCGCACGCGCCGCGCTGGCTGGGCGTGCCCATCTACATCGCGCTGGGCTGGGTCGCGGTCTTCGTGTTCCCGGAACTGTTGCAGCACGCGGGAATCGCGTCGTTCGTGCTGCTGCTGGCCGGCGGCGCGCTCTACACCGCGGGCGCGGTCTTCTACGCCACCAAGTGGCCCGACCCGTGGCCGAAGGTGTTCGGGTACCACGAGTTCTTCCACGCGGCGACGGTGCTGGCCGCGCTCTGCCACTATGTGGCGATCTGGTTCGCGCTCTACCCGTGAGCAGGCCCAAAACAATCAGCCCCGCCCACGGGTAGCAGCGTTCAGCCCAGATCCGGGCCCTGGCTCCGGACGTCGTTGACCTTCTGCATGGCCTGGCGCAGCTCGGTGAGCCAGGTGTCGGCGTGCTCGCCGACCAGTCGCACCGCCCAGGCCAGGGCCTCGGAGCGGGACCGGGCCACGCCCGCGTCGACGAGCGTGTCCAGCACCAGCCGCTCGGGCTGGCGCAGCCGGGTCATCACCGGCGAGGACAGCGTGGTGAACAGTTCCGTGGTGCCGCCCAGCTTCGCGCCCCAGGCGACCTTGCGGCCGTAGCGGTGCTCGGCCTGGCGGGCGATCTCGATCCGCTCGTCGCGGGTCTGCTCGCGGTAGCGGCTGATCCGGCCGGCCTCGGCGGCCGCCCGGGCCGCGTCGTCGGCGAACTCCCCTTCCAGCGCCGGCAGCTCGCCGACCACGACGATCTCGTCCCGGTCGATGGTGATCTCCGGCGCGCCGGTGAACCAGCCGTCGGGCAGCCGCCCGGCGAACCAGCCCGGCGCGTCGTCGGCCGACGGCACCTCGCCCTGCTGCCAGCCGCGGCCCCGTGCGAAGCGTCCGTGCATGGTGACCTCCCTGATTACATGCTTACACCACTACACGGTACGCCCGGCAACACCCGCAACAAGGCGCGTTCACCCGCGGCGGAACCCCACATGCGCTTCCCATGTGGCATCTGACGCCACATGGGAAGCGCATGTGAAAAAATTGAAGGGGGTTAAGGAGGGGGTTAACGGCGTTCTAGGGCGACCAGGAGTTCGTCGGTGGAGCTGACGGGGCGGTCGCAGACGTAGCCGCGGCAGACGTAGGCGGCGGGGGCGTCGTAGATGAGGGGGCGGTCGGCCAGCAGGGGCACGGAGTCAGGCTCGCCAGCCAGCACGACGGCACCGCCGGGCACGTGGGCGAGGGCGACGTCACGGAGCGACTCGCCACGGGGATCGCCGTGGGGAGTGGCGATGGCGACCTGGATGGGCCCCTGGGCCATGGCCTCGGCGACGGTGAGCCAGTGCCCGGCGAATCGAGGGGCCCGAGCCACCAACAGGCCGGCCCGGGTGACGGCGGCCTCGGCAGCTTCCCGGTAGCGCGACGCCTTGTCGTAGCCGACGAGGGCGGACGCCGTCAGCAGCGCCCCGGCAAGGGCGGCCGCGCCGGAGGGGCTGGCGTTGTCGCTGACGTCAGCGGGACGACCCACCAACTGCTCGGCGTCGTCGGCGGTGTCGTGGAAGACACCAGCCTCGGTGGGGTCGGCGAACCGCTCCAACGCCGTGTCCAGCAGCTCGACGGCGACCTCCAGCCATTCGGCCGCGCCGGTGGCCTGATGCAGGGCCAGCAGCCCCTCGGCGAGGCAGCCGTAGTCCTCCAGCACGCCGGCGGCGGTGCCGACGACGCCGTCACGGGAGGTCCGCCGCAGCCGACCGTCGACCAGGTGCACGCGAACGAGCAGCGACGCGGCGGTGGCGGCCAGGGCGATCCACGCCGGTTGCCCGAGCGCGGCGCCGGCTTCGGCCAGCGCGCCGATAGCGAGCCCGTTCCACGCCGTCACGACCTTGTCGTCACGGGCCGGCTGCGGCCGCTCCAACCGGGCCACCAGCAGCCGTTCCCGCACGGACGCCAGCCGTTCGAGGTCGTCGACGTCCCGGAGGTACTGCAAGGTGGAGGCGCCCTCCTCGAAGGTGCCCTCCTCAGTGACCTCGAAAACGCTTGCGGCCCAGGCGCCGTCTTCCGGACCGAGCACGTCGGCGAGCAGCGCGGGCGTCCACACATAGGTGAGCCCCTCGACGCCGTCGGTGTCGGCGTCGAGGGCAGCGGCGAACCCACCCTCCTCGGTACGCAGGGCCCCGGCCAGGAACTCGGCGGTCTCGACGGCGATCCGCGCGGCCAGCGGCGAGGCGGTGCGGCGGGCATGGTGGGCGTAGGCTCGCAGCAGCAAAGCGTTGTCGTACAGCATCTTCTCGAAGTGCGGCACGACCCAGCCGGCGTCCACGCTGTACCGAGCGAAGCCGCCGCCGAGCTGGTCGTACATGCCGCCACGGGCCATCGCCTCGAAGGTGCCCTCGGCCAGCGACAGCGACTGCACGGAGCCGGTGCGCTCGTGGTGGCGCAGCAGGAACTCCAGCGCCATCGACGGCGGGAACTTGGGCGCGCGGCCGAAGCCGCCGTGCGCGCGGTCGTACTCGGCCAGCAGCGACACCACCGCGCCGTCCAGCACCTCGGCGTCCACAGTGGACTCCGGCAGCGGCTTGGCGTTCTTGGCGAGCTCGGCCACGATCTGGCCGGCGGCCTGCCGGACCTCGTCGCCCCGGGTGGTCCAGGCGTCGACCACGGCCGCCATCAGCTGCCGGAACGACGGGATGCCGGGCCGCGGCTCGGGCGGCGAGTAGGTGCCGCAGTAGAACGGCTCGGCCGCGGGCGTGAGGAAACAGGTCATCGGCCAGCCGCCCTGGCCGGTCATGGCCTGCGTGGCCGCCATGTAGACCGCGTCGACGTCCGGCCGCTCCTCCCGGTCCACCTTGATGTTGACGAAGTTGCGGTTCATGATCTCCGCGGTCTCGGCGTCCTCGAAGGACTCGTGCGCCATCACGTGACACCAGTGGCAGGCCGCGTAGCCCACGGACAGCAGCACCGGCACGCCGCGCCGGCGGGCTTCGGCGAACGCCTCCTCCGACCACGGCCACCAGTCGACCGGGTTGTCGGCGTGCTGCAACAGGTACGGGCTCGTGGAGCCGGCGAGGCGGTTGGCCATGCGCCCCAGCCTGCCACCCCGAGAATCCACATGCGCGCCCCCGTGACCATCCGGGACACTGTCGCGCGTGCTGCTGACCCTGACCACCACCATGCCGCAGGCCACTGACCTGGGCTTCCTTCTGCACAAGCACCCGGACAAGGCGCAGACGTTCCCCGTGTCCGCGGGCGCCGCGCACGTGTTCTACCCCCGCGCGACCGACGCGGAGTGCACGGCGGCGCTGCTGCTGGAGGTCGACCCCATCGCCCTGGTGCGCGGGGACCGAGGCCAGGGCCTGTTCCAGTACGTCAACGACCGGCCCTACGTGGCCAGCTCGATGCTGGCGGTGGCGCTCGGGTCAGTGTTCCGCACGGCCATGAACGGCCGCTGCGACCTGAAGCCGGAGCTGCCGGGGCGGCACCTGCCGCTGGCGGTGCACCTGCCCGTGGCTCCGGCGCGTGGCGGCGCGGATCTGGTGCGGCGGCTGTTCGAGCCGCTGGGGTGGACCGTGGACGCCCGGCCGGTCGAGGACTCGCGGTACGTCGATCTCAGACTGACCGGGACGCTGCGGCTGGCCGATGCGCTGAACCATCTGTACGTGCTGCTGCCGGTGTTGGACGACGCCAAGCACTACTGGGTGTCGCGCGACGAGATCGACAAGCTGCTGCGGGCCGGCGAGGGCTGGCTGGCCGAGCATCCCGAACGGGAGCTGATCAGCCGGCGATACCTTGCGCACCAACGGGGTTACGTCCGATCGGCGCTGGAGCGGCTGGGCGAGGTGGACGAGTTCGAGATGGACGAACCGCAGACCTGGGAGCGGAAGGAATCGCTGGCCGAGCTGCGCCGGGGCGCGGTGCTGGCCGTGCTCCGGCAGTCCGGCGCGCGCCGCGTGGTCGATCTCGGCTGTGGGCCGGGGGCGTTGCTGCGGCTGCTGGTCAAGGACGAGCAGTTCACGGAGATCCTCGGCGTCGACGTGTCGGCGGCGGCGCTGCGCACGGCGGCCGATCGGCTGGGCGACCGCGAGCTGCGGCGGATCACGCTGCGGCAGTCGGCGTTGACGTACAAGGACGCCGAGCTGGCCGGCTACGACGCGGCGGTGTTGATGGAGGTCGTGGAACACCTCGATCCGCCCCGGCTGCCGGCGCTGGAGCGGTCGGTGTTCAGCTCGGCGCGGCCGCGAACGGTGATCGTGACCACGCCGAACGTCGAGTACAACGTGAGATACGAGGGTCTCGCGGCCGGCGCGTTCCGCCATCCGGACCACCGGTTCGAGTGGACCCGGGCGCAGTTCGCGGCGTGGTCGCAAGCCGTTGCCGCGCAGCATGGTTACCGCGTCCAGTACCTTCCCGTCGGAGAACCGGACCCCGAGCTGGGCCCGCCGACGCAGATGGCCGTTTTCACCCGGGAGGAGGGGTCGTGAGCGAGCTGGTGGTTCCGCAGTTGTCGCTGGTCGCGTTGGTCGGCGCGTCCGGCTCGGGCAAGTCCACCTTCGCCCGCAAGCACTTCCGGCCGACCGAGGTGATCTCCAGTGATCACTGCCGGGGCCTGGTGTCCGACGACGACAACGACCAGTCGGCCACCGGCGACGCCTTCGACGTGCTGCACTACATCGCCGGCAAGCGCCTGCACAACGGCAGGCTGACGGTGGTCGACGCGACCAACGTGCAGCGCGAGGGGCGGGCGTCGCTGGTCAAGCTGGCCCGCGAGCACGACGTGCTGCCGGTGGCAATCGTGCTGGACCTGCCGGAGTCGGTGTGCTTCGAGCGCAACCAGGCCCGGCCGGACCGGGACTTCGGCGTGCACGTGATCCGGCGGCAGCGCAACGATCTGCGCCGATCGCTGCGGTTCCTGGAGAAGGAGGGCTTCCGGCGGGTCCACGTGCTGCGCACCCTCGACGAGGTCGAGGCCGCCACCATCCGCCGCGAGCCGCTGGTCAACGACAAGCGGACCGAGACCGGGCCGTTCGACATCATCGGCGACGTGCACGGCTGCCGTGCGGAGCTGACGGAACTGTTGACACGGCTGGGATATCACGTCGACGGCGACTTCGCGCAGCACCCGGCCGGGCGGCGCGCGGTGTTCGTCGGCGACCTCGTGGACCGCGGGCCGGACACGCCGGGCGTGCTGCGGCTGGTGATGAACATGGTCGCCGCCGGCACGGCCTTGTGTGTGGCCGGAAACCACGAGAACAAGCTGGTCCGGGCCCTGCGCGGGCGCAACGTGCAGGTGACGCACGGGCTGGCCGAGTCGCTGGCCCAGCTGTCCTCGGAGTCGGAGGATTTCCGCAAGCAGGCCGAACAGTTCTGTTACGACCTCGTGTCGCACTACGTGTTGGACGGCGGCAAGCTCGTCGTCGCGCATGCCGGGCTGCCCGAGCGGTACCAGGGGCGCGCGTCGGGGCGGGTGCGCAGTTTCGCGCTGTACGGGGAAACCACCGGTGAAACCGACGAGTACGGGATGCCGGTGCGGTACCCGTGGGCCAACGACTACCGCGGCAGCGCGACCGTGGTGTACGGCCACACCCCGGTGCCGTCGGCGGAATGGGTCAACAACACCATCTGCCTGGACACCGGCTGTGTGTTCGGCGGCCAGCTGACGGCGCTGCGCTATCCGGAACGGGAACTGGTTTCCGTTGCGGCGCAGCAGGTCTGGTACGAGCCAGTACGGCCGCTGGCCCCGGAGGCTCCGGTGCGCCCGCCGGACGAGCTGGATCTGACCGACGTGATCGGCAAGCGGACCGTGCAGACCGGGACGCATGGGCGGCTGACCGTGCGCGCCGAGAACGCCGCGGCGGCGATCGAGGTGATGAGCCGGTTTGCGATCGAGCCGGCGAAGCTGCTGTACCTGCCGCCGACCATGGCTCCGGTGGCGACCTCGAAGCGGCCGGAGGTGTTGGAGCACCCGGAGGAGGCGTTCTCGGGCTTCCTGCACGACGGCGTGGACCGCGTGCTGTGCGAGGAGAAGCACATGGGCTCTCGGGCCGTGGTTCTCGTGTCGCGCGATGGCGGCGCGGTGCACACCAGGACCGGACGGTCGTTCTTCGACGAGGAGCTGACCGGACGGTTGCTGGAGCGGATCCGTTCCGCCGTCGACAAATCCGCACTATGGTCCACTGTGGACAGTGAGTGGCTGCTACTGGACTGCGAGCTGCTGCCGTGGAACGCCAAGGCCGGCGCGCTGATCCGCGAGCAGTACGCGGCCGTTGGCGCGGCGGCGTCCAACGCCATGCCGGCAGCCGTCGCTGCGCTGCGGGAGGCGTCGGGTCGCGGCGTGGACGTGACGGAATTGTTGGCCCGCACGGAATCCCGCGCGGCCAACGTTGTCGCCTACCGCGAGGCGTACGAGCGGTACTGCTGGCCGACCAAGGGGTTGGACGGGGTTCGGATCGCCCCGTTCCAACTGCTCGCGTCGGAGGGCGCCACCTACCACGACCGGCCGCACTCCTGGCACCTGTCGATCGCCGAGCAGCTGTCGGCCGCCGACCCGGAACTGTTCGCCACCACGGCCAATCTCACCGTGGACACGACCGATCCGGACTCGGTGAAGGCCGGCGTCCGGTGGTGGGACGAACTGACCGCGGCCGGCGGCGAGGGCATGGTCGTCAAGCCGCTGGCCAACCTCACGCGAGGGCGGCGCGGGCTGGTGCAGCCGGGGCTGAAGGTGCGCGGGCGGGAGTACCTGCGGATCATCTACGGGCCCGACTACACCGAGCCGGGCAACATCGACCGGCTGCGGCAGCGGGGCCTGACGGCCAAGCGGTCGCTCGCGGCGAGGGAGTACGCGCTGGGCATCGAGGGGTTGGAGCGGCTGGCCCGCGGCGAGCCGCTGTGGCGGGTGCACGAATGTGTGTTCGCCGTGCTGGCACTGGAGTCCGAGCCCGTGGATCCGAGGCTGTAGATGATCGAGCACACCGTGTTGTCCGTGGTCGTCGGCTCGCACGCGTACGGGCTGGACACCGACGAGTCCGATGTGGACCGTCGGGGCGTATACGTGCCGCCGACCCGGCTGTTCTGGACCTTCGAGAAACCGCCGACCTCGGTCGACGGTCCGGAGCAGGAGCGGCTGAGCTGGGAGGTCGAGCACTTCCTCGCGTTGGGGCTCAAGGCGAATCCCACCGTGCTGGAGGTGCTCGCCTCCGATCTGGTCGAGACGTGCACGCCGCTGGGTGATGAGTTGCGGGCGCTGCTGCCGGCGCTGCTGTCCCAGCGGGCCGCCGACAGCTACCGCCGGGCCACCGCGCAGCAGTTCGCGCGGGCCGCCGCCGCGATGGCCGGCGGCGGCACGCCCCGGTGGAAGCAGGTCATGCACGTGATCCGGATGCTGACCCAGTGCGACCGGCTGCTGACCACCGGGGAACTCGTGCTGCGGGTCGGCGAGCACCGGTCGCAGCTGCTGGCCGTGCGTGAGGGCGATGTGCCCTGGCAGGACGTCGAGAAGTGGGTGGAGGATCTGCGCGACCGCACCGCGCGGGCCGTGCTCCGCTCCCCGCTGCCCGCAGTGCCCGACACCAGAGCCGTCGAGGACTGGCTGGTGTCGGTGCGCCGGAGATCCGCCTTGGAGGAACTGTGACCGCCGTGGACGTCCCCGGGCTGCGCGAGGTCGTCGCCGAACAGCCGTACCGGCTGCTGTTCGCGACCGTGTCCGGCGCGCACCTGTACGGGTTTCCCTCCGCCGACTCCGACGTCGACCTGCGGGGCGTGCACCTGCTGCCCACCGATGAGGTGGTGGGCCTACGGCACGGCCCGGAGACCCTGGAGCGGATGTGGCAACGGGATGGCGTCGAGCTCGACCTGGTCACCCATGACCTGCTGAAGTTCGCCCGACTTCTGTTGCGCCCCAACGGTTATGTGCTGGAGCAGCTGCTGTCGCCGCTGGTCGTGTCCACTTCGGATGCTCACGCCGAGCTGGCCGGCCTCGCCCCCGGCTGCGTCACCCGGCGGCACGCCCACCACTACCGGGGCTTCGCCCGCACCCAGTGGCAGCTGTTCGGCCGCACCAACGAGCTCAAGCCGCTGCTCTACACCTTCCGGGCCCTGCTCACCGGCATCCACCTCATGCGCAGCGGCGTGATCGAGGCCAACCTGGGCACCCTCGTCGCCGAGCACCGCGGGCCGTCGTTCCTGCCCGACCTCATCGCCGTCAAGGCCGGCGGCGAACACCTGCCGCTGGCCGACGGCCCGTCCCCGGACCTGCTGTGGCAGACCTACGAACGCTGGCTGGCCGAGCTGATCACCGCCCAGGAGAAGTCCACCCTGCCCGAGCAGCCCTCGGCCGAACCCGACCTGCACGACTTCGTCGTGCACCTGCGACTCAAGGCCTAAGAGCGGCGGTCGAAGACCATTGTCAGCACCATGCACACGCCGGCCAGCAGCATCAGGCCGCCGACGATCACCGGGGCCAGCTCCCAGCCGTGTCCGGCCAGCTTCTCGGCGTGCAGCTCCTCGTAGCTGTGCGAGGAACTGGAGCCGCTGGACATGGTCATGCACACGTCGCCCGGACCCATCACCTCGTCGTGGCACAGGATCGGGTCGTCGGAGCCGGCTCTCGGGAACCCGATCTGCATGATTCCCACGCCGCCCAGGAGGAAGAAGACGGCGGTGAGCCACGAGTAGACGCTGCGCGGCATGCCCGCGACGCTACCGGGGACTCACCGGGACCCGTCCCCGGACCGGCCGCGGCGGTACGCATACACGACGCCTGCCACGCCGAGCAGGCCGATCAGCAGAAACGCGCCACCGATGCCGAAGGCTTCGGGCTCCCAGCCGTGGCCGGCCAACTGCTTGGCGTGCAGTTCTTCATAGGTGTTGATGGAGATGGAGCCGCTGACCTCGAGCCGGCAACTGTCACCGGGGCCCATCACCTCGTCGCCACACATGACCGGACCGTCCGAGCCGGCCGTCGGGAAGCCCTTCGGCACGATCGCCACGCCGGCCACCAACATGATGGCGGGGACGATCCACAGGACAACAGAGCCCAGGTCGAATGGTCGCCGATCCCGTCGCATGGCAGCGACGCTAGCGGGGCGCCCCGGGGACCCGTCCCCGGAATCCGTTTCAGGACAGCAGCTTCAGCCAGGGGTGGTCGGGGTGCACGGCCTTGATCAGGTCGGCCAGGCGGTGCCGGCCGGCGGCGTCCAGCCAGGGCATGGTGGCGATCAGGTCGGCCTCGTCCTTGGCCTGGTTGTGCTTGGCCTTGAACAACAACACCAGCTCGGGCCGCAGGTAGCGGATCCCGCGCCCCTCCCAGGTGGCCTCGGACAGCGGCAGCACGACCGACGGATCCCGCATGCAGACCCACTTGCCGTCGCGGTCGTCGGTCAGCTGGAGGTCCAGCAGCCACGGCGCGGTGGCGTGCTCCCGGATCCACAGCCCAGACGCCCACGACGGCACCTCGGCCGGCCAGGCGACGGGCTTGAGCGTGCCGTCGCCGACGGCCCAGACGTGGAACCGGGCGGAGAAGTGCTCGACCACGGCGGCGGCGTCCCGGCGGAAGACGCCGAGGTCGACGTCACCGTGCTCGCGGCGCACGGCGGCGTAGGCCTCGATGGCCCAGCCGCCGTTCACCCACCACGGCACGTCGAGGCCGGCGCACAGGGCGGCGGCGTCGTCCGGCTTGACCATGGCCCAGGGGCCGTACCACCGGACGGCTTCCTCGTGGTCCACCTAGTCCCCGGTCTTGGTCGTGGGCTCGTCCTGGTTGTCGAAGCTGGCCGGCACCCGCTTGAGGTGCTTGGTCATCGACCGGATCAGGAACGCCACGGCGACGAAGAACAGGATGAGCAGCACAAAACCGACGGGCGTGGACTTGCCGAAGTCCTCCCCCTGACCGCCCTGGTCGGTGTTGACCGGGGTGGTGGTGGCGGTGGTCGTCTGGCTCAACGCCACCGGGACCGGCAGACCGGTCACACGCTCACCTTCTCTCGAACTCCGGCGAACAGGTCGTCCTCGGGCAGCGTGGTGTCGACGAGCGAGCGGACGAGCTCGTACTCCTCCGTCGGCCACACCTCGCGCTGAAGGTCCAAGGGTACGGCGAACCACCGCGAGGTGGGATCGATCTGGGTGGCGTGCGCCCGCAGCGCCTCACGGCCCTGCTCGAAGTAGTCGGCGCACTCGACCTGGGTGGTGACCCGCTCCATGTTGTCCTTGCGGTTGGGGTCCCAGTTGGCCAGCCACTCGGTGTACGGCGACTCCAGGCCCCGGGCCAGCATGCCCTCGTGCACGGCGACCATCTTGGCCCGGGAGAAGCCGTGCGAGTAGTACAGCTTGAGCGCCTGCCACGGGGCGCCGGCGGCCGGGAACCGGTCCGGGTCGGCGGCGGCGTCGAAGGCGGCCATCGACACCTCGTGGGTGCGGATGTGGTCGGGGTGCGGGTAGCCGCCGTTCTCGTCGTAGGTGACGATCACGTGCGGCCGGAACTCGCGGATCTCCCGGACCAGGGTCTCGGTGGACTCCTCCAGCGGCACCAGGGCGAAGCAGCCCTCGGGCAGCGGCGGCAGCGGGTCGCCCTCGGGCAGCCCGGAGTCGACGTAGCCCAGCCAGCGGTGCTGGATGCCCAGGATCTTGGCGGCGGCGGCCATCTCGTCGCGCCGGATCGAGGCCATGTTCTCCAGCACGTCCGGCCGGTCCATGGCCGGGTTCAGGATGCTGCCCCGCTCGCCCCCGGTGCAGGTCACGACCATCACGTCGTTGCCTTCGGCGACGTAGCGCGCCATCGTCGCCGCGCCCTTGCTGGACTCGTCGTCGGGATGTGCGTGCACTGCCATCAGGCGCAGCTTCTCGGCCATGGTCCCCTCATCGTCGTATCCACCCTGCCCGCCGTCTCCACCGGGGGCCCAGGGATACTCAACGCAGGCGTCGCGGGCCATTGTTCCAAAGGGGTCCGACAGTCCCGGAGAGAGGAGGCGGCATGGTCACCCAGCGTGAGCTCCCGGTCGGCCGCTACGGCTCGCGAGACAAGCGCCGCGGCCCCCGCTGGGCCTACTGGGCCTTACTGGCCGTCTTCGTGGTGGCCGGCCTGGTGGTGGCCTACGTGGCCTACGTCAATCTCGGCGACGGCCCCATCACGACCGAGCCGGCGCGCTACCGGATCGTCGACGACAAGACGGTGGAGTTCAGCTTCACGGTCACCCGCGACGACCCGGCCAAGGACGCCGACTGCATCGTCAGAACCAAGTCGAAAGACGGCGACGAGGCCGGCGTCCGCGAGGTCTATGTGCCCGCCGGCGGCGACCAACGAACAGTCGACACGGTGGTGCACACCTCGAAACAGGCGGTCAGCGTGGAGGTGTACGGCTGCTCGTACCAGGTGCCCCCTTACCTGAGGAGCAGCTAGCCGCCAAGCGGGTGAACCAACCGCCAAGCGGTCGTGGACCTGCGAAAATTCGCCCTACCCACTCTCCGGCCGTGCTAGAATCGCTCGACAGCACGGCCCCTTTCCACGGGCCGTGTTTTTCCGTTCCGGGCCTCACGGCCCGGAAGTTCCCGGCATGCCATTGGCATGCCGGCGCCCGCGTGTAGGAGCGTGGGCCCGGAGTACGACGAGGAGTTGGTGACCGTGAGCGAGACCCAGGTGACCTGGCTGACCCAGGAATCCTACGACCGGCTCAAGCACGAGCTTGACGAGCTGATCGCGAACCGCCCGGTCATTGCCGCCGAGATCAACGCCCGGCGTGAGGAAGGCGACCTCCGCGAGAACGGCGGCTACCACGCCGCGCGTGAGGAGCAGGGCAAGCAGGAAGGCCGGATCCGGCAGCTCCAGGAGCTGCTGCGGGCGGCCAAGGTCGGCGAGGCGCCCAAGAACGACGGCACCGCCGAGCCCGGCAAGGTGCTCACCGTCCGTTACGAGGGCGACTCGGACACCGAGCAGTTCCTGCTGGCCACCCGCGAGGAGGGCGCGGAGGGCCCCCTGGAGGTGTTCTCGCCGGCGTCGCCGCTCGGCCGGGCGCTGCTGGGCGCCAAGGAGGGCGAGACCCGCGAGTACGAGCTGCCCAACGGCAAGACCATGAAGGTCACCCTGGTCAAGGCGGTGCCCTACAGCGGCTGAGCAGACGCCGTGTCGCCCTGGTCACCCCGCCGGTGACCAGGGCTTTTGCTCGTTCGCGATGCGGTTGAGCAGCGGCCGCACCCGCGGCTCGATGGGCGTGGACAGCGCGATCGACGTCGACATCCGCTGCACGCCCGGCACCACCACCACCTCGTCCACGACCCGTTGCAGGTCGTCGTTGGACCGGGCGACCATGCGCACGTGCAGGTCGCCCTGGCCGGTGGTGGCGTGCACCTCGCACACCTCGTCGATGGCGGCCAGCCGGGCCGCCACCTCGGACCGCTGGCCCTGGGCGATCTCGATCACCGCGAACGCGGTCAGCCCGTAGCCCATCGCGGCCAGGTCCACCGCCGGCGGGAAGCCGCGCAGCACGCCCCGCTCGGTCAGCCGGTCCAGCCGGGCCTGCACGGTGCCGCGGGCCACGCCCAGCCGGCGTGAGCATTCCAGCACTCCCAGCCGCGGCTCGTCGGTGAGCAGCAGCAACAGCCGCGCGTCCAGCGCGTCCAGCGATTCCCGGTCCACCCTGGTCAGTCTGCCCAGTTCCGCCGAGGAAAACCAGTCTCCACTGGACAGAGTGCGCAGTGAAATCCCTGGGTGTTGCGCACGATGCCGGCATCGCGCAGGGTTATGCCATCGGATTGCACAAAGGGAGGGTCGACATGACGGAGATGTTGGACGACGTCAGCTTCGAGTCGCTCAAGCAGCTGGTCGGGCTGGTCGACTACGACGCCTCGAAGGACCCGTTCCCGGTGCGGGCGATGGACGCCGTGGTGTTCGTGACCGGCAACGCGACCCAGACGGCGTGGTTCTACCAGGTGGCCTTCGGCATGCAGCTGGTCGCCTACAGCGGTCCCGAGACCGGCAACCGCGACCACAAGTCGTTCGTGCTCAAGTCCGGCTCGGCCCGCTTCGTGATCAACGGCGGCGTGGCCCCGGACAGCCCGCTGCTCGACCACCACCGCAAGCACGGCGACGGCGTGGTCGACCTGGCCCTCGAGGTCAGCGACGTCGACCAGTGCATCAAGCACGCGCGGGCCCAGGGCGCGACCGTGCTGGAGGAGCCCAACGACGTCACCGACGAGCACGGCACCATCCGGCGCGCGGCCATCGCCACCTACGGCGAGACCCGGCACACGCTGATCGACCGCTCCCGCTACAACGGCCCCTACCTGCCCGGCTACGTGGCCAGGACCAGCTCCGTGCGGCGGCCCGAGGGCGCGCCCAAGCGCCTGTTCCAGGCCATCGACCACTGCGTCGGCAACGTCGAGCTCGGGCGCATGGACTACTGGGTCGAGTTCTACAACCGGGTCATGGGCTTCGTGAACATGGCCGAGTTCGTCGGCGACGACATCGCCACCGACTACTCGGCGCTGATGAGCAAGGTGGTGTCCAACGGCAACCACCGGGTCAAGTTCCCGCTCAACGAGCCGGCCGTGGCCAAGCGCAAGTCGCAGATCGACGAGTACCTGGAGTTCTACGGCGGCCCCGGCTGCCAGCACATCGCCCTGGCCACCAACGACATCGTGGCCACCATCACCGCGATGCGGGCGGCCGGCGTGGAGTTCCTGGCCACCCCGGACTCCTACTACGACGACCCCGAGCTGCGGGCCCGCATCGGTCAGGTGCGGCTGCCCATCGAGGTGCTCAAGGAGCACGGCATCCTGGTCGACCGGGACGAGGACGGCTACCTGCTGCAGATCTTCACCTCGCCCATCGGCGACCGGCCGACCGTGTTCTACGAGCTGATCGAGCGGCACGGCTCGCTGGGCTTCGGCAAGGGCAACTTCAAGGCCCTGTTCGAGGCCATCGAGCGCGAACAGGAACGCCGCGGCAACCTCTGACGTCCACGAACCCCCGCGGGTCGCGCTCCCTGAGCGTGACCCGCGGGGGTTCAGCGTTGTTGGCGGGCGTCGGAGATTTGGGCGCGCAGGACGCCGGAGCCGGTGGTGCGGCGGTACTGGACGCTGAGTTGGACTTCGCCGTCGGTTAGGGAAAAGGGGCCGCGGACGGTGCGGGTGAGGCCCTCGCCGCAGGTCCAGCCGACGGTCCGGGTCCCGGCCGAGTCGGTGAGCACCAGCTGGCCCTCGCCGGCGGTGCCGACGTCGCAACCGTCCACCGTGGTCAGCAACAGCGCCGGGCACCACACGGGAACCGTTGCCTGCCAGACGGTTTCGAAGTCGGCGGCGGTCACGGTCGGCAGGTCCTGCGCCCGGGCCGGCGCGAACGGCACGGCGACCACGGCCACCGGGGCGGCGGATCGCTTGCGCAGCTCGGCGATCTGCCGGCGCAGGTCGGCCAGCTCGGTGAGCAGGCTGCTCGGCTGGTTGATCAGCCCCATCGGATCGGTCCCCTCAGACGGCGTCCTCGACGAGCGGGTTCATGGTCAGGGTCACGGTGTCCTCGCCGTTGTCGCCGACCCCGACGTCGATGGCCACGATGCGCATCCGGGTGTCGATCCCCTTGGCGTGGAACAGATCCTTGATGATCACGCGGGCGTCGTCGCCGACCCCGACGCCGGCGATCGACGGCGGCCGGTCGCCCCGCACCACCAGGGTCGGTGTGGCCACCGGCAGCCGGGCGGCCTGCTGGTCGGCGACGGCGTGGGCCCGCAGCTCGGCCGGGTCGGACACCGTGCTGTAGCCGTGCTCGGCCTCCAGCAGGGCCCAGCCCTGGGCGTAGCGGCCGACGTCCTCGGCCACCGCCATCCGCAGATCGAGGTCGAAGCCGCTGCCGTCGGCGAAGACCCGGGTGGCCATCCGGGTGCCGTCGGACGGCCAGGTGTAGCCGACCATGTTGCCGCCGAACTCCCACACGTGCGGCGAACCCTGTTGTCCCAGGCCGGGATCGCCCAGCCGCAGCCGGCGCGACGGCCGGCCGGCGGCGTCCAGCGGGCCGACGTCGAAGTACATGTCCGGCCCGCCGGCCACCTGCGACAGCTTGCGCAGCGCGTCGCCCACGCTGACGTTCTGGTAGCCGAAGTAGGCGCGGCTGGTGATGATCCCGGAGTTGGTGGCGTCCGGGATCACGCCGATGTCACCGCCGTCGTGCCGGGCGGCGACGGCGATCAGCTGGCGGGCGATCTCGTTCTGGTCCATCTCCTCCAGGTCGACCGGATCGACGTGGGCGACGTAGGCCGGGTCGCCGTACTTCGACGGGTCGAGCCTCGGCAGCACCTTGCGGTGGTCGTAGTACGACCAGAAGTCCCCGCACCCCAAGGAGATCCGCTGGTTGGCCGAGTCGTAGCGCCGGGTCCAGACCAGCCCGCCCCACACCGGCTCGTCGTCACGCAGCACGTACACCACGCGCTTGGCCGGGGTGGTCAGGTCGGCCGGATCCTCGGCCTGCACCCGGGGATCGCCGAGGTTGAGCGTGGCCGACAACTGGCCGGTGCCGCCGAGCTTCTTGCCGTAGCGCACGGTGGTCAGCGGCACCTCGGCCAGGATCCGGTTGGTCACCAGGTCGGCGACCAGATAGGTGTGCACGGCCACGTCAGGGCCTCAGCCAGGTGAACGAGATGCTGTTGGCCTCGTTGAAGTTCCGGTCGATGGTGCGGTTCGCCGTCGCCGCGTTCCACAGGATTCCGCAGACCTGCGCGCCGGCCTCGAACCGGCGGATCGTCGAGCACGAGATCGAGGTCGGGATGTGCACGCGGCGATCGGTGTGCTGGTGGGTGTAGCGCGCGTTGAGGTCCTGTCCGTTCACGATGCCGAGGTAGGCCTCGTAGAAGCCGGCGTTGGTCAGCGGATCACCCGGCGCCTGGCCGCCGAACGGCGCGTTGATCCGCAGGCTGAAGGAGATGTGCCACAGTCCGCCACGCAGCAGGGTGAACCGGTCCCTGGTCGTCTCCCGCCGCACATCCGGGCTCTGGTAGATGATGGTGGAGAACACCACTGGTGTGTCCACGGCCTGCGGGAAGAACTGCGGGAGGCGGTCGGTGCCGACCATGTAGCGAGCTTCGTGCAGCACTCCGCCGGTGCCGGTGGCCACCACGCCGACCCAGTTCGCGCCGTCATAGCTGTAGACCAGGCCGTCGGCGTAGTTGACCACCAACTGCCCCTGGTACGGCGCGACGATGTCGGTCAGCGAGGTGCAGACCGGGATACTGGGCACCCGCCAGCCGGCCCCGTCGTTGACCGTCAGCCAGCGGCGATCTCCTTGGTACGCCGTCATTCCCGGATAGGCGGCGAGCCCGGCGAGATCGCCCCGCCCCCGCACCGGCACCACGCCGCCGAGCGCGACCACGTTGGGCGGCCGCAGGTCGGTGATGTTCTCCGGTTTGACCGCGGTGGCGTTGGCCGGCACCAGCACGCTGGCCAGCCGCACCGCCCCGGCCGGCTCGGTGTCCACGCCGCCGACGATCTGCTTGACCTCGAAGGTGTTCGTGGTGTCGCCGTAGAAGGAATCGGTCTGCACGGCCACGATCAGGTCGGTGCGGGTGGCGGCGGAGCTGGCCGGGTGGCCTTTGAGGATGTCGATGTCCTTGGCCCGGCCCAGGGTCTGCACGTAGCTGCCGGGGCCGCGCCGGGGCGTGCTGAACATCTGGAACGGCTGCACGGTCACGCTGGTGTTCGAGGTGGCCGAGACGGTGACCTGCCCGGGATTGCCGACGGCGGGCCGGATCCCGTCCGCGGCCTGGATCGGCGACGGGCCGGGCTGGGCCAGCGCGGACAGCGCCAGCCGGGCGTCCTCGGTGGTGATCAGCCCGACCGTCGGGTCGGACACCGCCCACGAGACGCGCTCTTCTCTCGATGGTGTGGTCATGTTCTCCCCCTCAGATGGTGGCGTCGCGCCAGCGGCCGGTCAGCAGCGCGGCCGGGTCGTCGCGCTCGGCCAGGAAGCCGACCCGCACCGCGCCGGCCGCCGGGATCGGGAACCAGTCCCGGCGCAGCAGCCGGTCGTTGCGGTCGACCCCGTTGAGCAGCACGGTGCGCCGGTCGGTGTCGATCACCAGCCGCTGCCCCTCCAGCACCGCGAAGTCCGGGTCGAACACCAGCGACTGGCCGGTGTCCCGGTTGGCGATCACCGGGCCGAGCACCGGGCCCTCGATCGTCCACTCCGGCCAGACCGCCACGTCGCCGGTGTTGGCCGCCAGCAGCGCGCCGCCGGGCCGGCCGCCGCCCATCAGCAGCGGGAACCGCAGCGGGAACGGCAGTCCGTCCGGCTGGCCGGCGGCCAGTCCGGTGGTCTGGCTGGACTCCTGGGTCGAGTAGAGCCGTGGATCCGTTGCCTGCCACTGGATCGCGCCCGCGGTGAGGCCGACGGCGTAGTGCTTGGCCACGTCGATCGTGCGCCGCACGCAGCGGGCGTTGGCCAGCAGCGACCGTCCGTCCAGCCGCACCACCAGCGGTTCCTCCAGCGGCTGCTCCGTCGGCGCCGTCGCGGCCCGCAGCCGGCGGACCGCCTCGTCCAGCGGCGCCCCCTTGATCAGGAACGACGCCGTGATCGTGCGCTTGCCCATCAGCTGCGAGCCCTGGTACAGCCCGTGCCGGTTGGGCCGCGGCGTGTCCTGGCCGCGCACCTCGGCCAGGTCCAGCCAGCCCTCCAGCTTGGTCAGCCGGTACGGGCTGTCCGCGCCCAGCACCAGTCCCCGCCACTCCAGCTGGCCGTCGCCAGTGATCAGGTCGCCGGCCGGCATCAGCCACCTCCTCGGGAGATCCAGTCCAGCTCCGCGGCGATGTCGGCCGGGCTGTGACTCGGTGTCGCGTAGAAGTTCTCGATGAACACGCCGCCCGACCCGAGGCCGCCGAAGGCCGGCCCGTCCACGGGCGGTCGCGTCGAGTCGACCGACGCCCCGGCCGGCACGGCCACGCCGTTGGCGACCAGGCTGTTGGCGCCGAAGATGTTGTGGCCAAGGTTGACGATGTCGTTGATCAGTCCGACGATCTCCCGCAACACGCCGACCAGCGACTTGGCCGCGTCGGCGATCTTGCGGATCACGTCGGCGATGGAGCCGATCGCGTCGATGACGGCCCGGATGGCGTCGGCGATGGCCTTGATCGAGTCCGCCGCCGCCTTGATGTCCGGCGCCCACACCCTGGACGCCGCCCCGAGCGCGATGATCGCGACCGCGAGCAGCCCCACCCACAGGGCCGCCGACGACGCGGCGTCGGCCATGGCGCGGATCGAATCGGTGATCTTGTTCAGCTGGTCGGTGATGTCGCCGGCCTTGGCCGCGACGTTCTTGGCGATGGCGCCGAGCAGCTTGTCGAACACGTCGGCGACTTCCTGCAACACCTGCTGCACCTGGCCCGGCAACGCGTTCAACGTGCCGAACGCCGCGAAGATCGAGGCCACCAGCCACTGCACCGTCGCCACCGACTGGTTCGCCGCCGCCGCGATGATGGTGACGATCTGGGTGAACACCGCGAGGGTGAGATCGAGGATCAGCTGCCAGGCGGTGGCCACGGCGGTGAAGATCGCCAGCGTCGCCAGCTGCACCGACAGCTGGATGAGCAGCCAGGTCGCGGTCACCACGGCCAGCAGCAGGGCGGTCTGGGCGATGGTGAGGTCCAGGATCTGCTGCCAGGTGGTGGAAACGGCCAGGAAGATCGCCAGCGTCGCGGTCTGCACGGAGGTCTGGATCAGCAGCCACAGGGTGGCCACCGCCGTCCACAACGCGGTGAACTGCGCGACCGTGAGGTCGTAGATCTGTTGCCAGGTAAGGGTGACGCCCAGCAGCACGGTGGCCAGCGCGGTCTGGATCGCCAGCACGATCGCCGCCCACATCACCACGGTGTCGTCCAGCATGAGCTGCCAGGTGGTGGTGGTCGCCAGCGCCAGCTCGGCCCAGGACGCGACGACCGCGACCACCAGGCCCTGCACGGCCGCGATGACCATCGGGATCGGGGCCACGGCCAGCTGCCAGGCCACGATCATGCTGTTGGCCGTGCCCAGGGCGCGGTCGGCCAGCCAGTCCAGGCCGAACACGACGGTGGTGATGCCGGTCTGGATCTGCCCGGCGGCGGCCACGGACGCGGCGGCGAGCTGGGCGAAGGACCGGCTGCCGTCGTGGGCGATGGCCAGCAGGGCAGGCAGTAGGAAGCCCCGCATCAGCTTGGCCAGGAACTGGATGGGCGAGCCGACCTGCTTGACGGCCTGCTGCACGACGCCCAGCGCCCGGGCCAGCCGCGCGGTCAACGCCCGCGCGACGGTGGCCACGGCGTCGCGCACCGCGGACGCCAGCAGCTTGCGCAGCTGCTGGAGCGCGGGCGCGGCGCGGGTGGTCACGGCCTTGACGAGATCGGTCTCCAGCTGGCGGCGCAGCCCGGCCAGGCTCTGGCCGAAGGCGGCGCCGTCCAGCTTGAGGCCGACGGTCAGGTCACCAACGGTGACCGCCACGAGTAATCCCCCCTCACAGGTTGCCGATCACCGCGCGGGCGGTCTCGCTGCTCAGCTCGACCGGCTCGTTCGCGGTGACCTGCCGCCACACGCTGTCCGCGGACAGCCCGGACAGCAGCGCGGCGAACTCCCACCAGGACAGGCCGTCGTCGAGATCGGCCATGAGGTCCCGGCCGTACTCACGCCGCCAGTCCGCGTAGACCAGCCGCCAGTGCCGCAGGACCATGCGCACGGCGTGGTCCCCGTCCGCACCGCCCCCTACGGCCGCCCGGTCGCGGGGGCGACCCCGTTTCCCGACTGCCGCTCCTGGTAGAGCCGCTGGCAGGTGGCCAGCAGGTCGGGCAGGTCGTCCACTTCGAGGCCGCGTTCCATCAGGTCGACGAGATTGTCCTGGCCCAGCAGCGCGGCCAGCATCTCGAACGCCTCCTCGGCGTCGACCTGGTCGGCGGCCGGGCGGCCGGCCCGGCGGGCGTTGACGGCGAACAGGATCAGCTTGGCCGGCAGCGACGCCGGCAGCGTGTAGACCTTGCCCAGCAGGCGGATCCGCGGCGCGACCCGGGCCGCCTTGCGCTCGCGCCAGGCCTCGTCGAAGTCGTAGTCGACGGGGAGCTGGTCGAGGTCGGTCGGCGGGAGATCGGTGGCGGTCATGCGGCCACCGGCTCGCTGGTGGACCGGCCGGACCGGGCGATGGTCACCTTCCACGCCGACTTGTCGTTGTTGGCGCCGCCCTGCTCGCCGAGGCTGAACGTGGCCGTCCAGATCTTCCAGGCCTTGTCCAGGGTGTGCCGGAAGCGGACCTTGCCGAGGCTGTCCGGGCCGACCAGGGTGGCCAGCGCCTCCACCCGGGCCTGCCCCGGGTCCTGCGCGCCGGTCGCCGGGTCGAGCAGCAGGAAGCCCTCCAGGCCGAGGGTGGCCCCGCGCTGCACGACCTCCTGCTCGTAGTAGCCGCCGGAGTCGAAGGTGGTGGTGTCCACGACCTCCTCGTTGTCCCCGGAATTGGGCACCGCGGAATTGAGCCCGCCGATCTGGCTCCAGCTCTTTCCGTCGGCCTCCTGAACCTGAATCACGAGATCACGGGCATTGATCTTCACGGTTGGCATGACGGTTCACTCCCCCGCTCACTGTCGATTTCCGACAGGCCGATGCAGTTCCATCCTGAATTTCACGTCCCACAAGTCCCGGGCATTGTCGTCGCGCCCGGCGTAAACCGGTCCGCCGTCCGTCCCCACGCCGAGCACCAGCCAGGTGCCGCCGGGCATGGCCCGGTTGCCCAGGCCGTGCAGCGCGTCGTAGACGGCCTGCGCGGCCGCCTCCGGGCCGACCGGGTCGTGGGCACTACCACGCACCCTGACCTGGAGAACAGGCTCGTCGTACGGCAACTTTGGATCCGCCTGGGCCCCGGCGGCGCGGGTCAGCGCCAGCACCGCGTCCGGCGCGTCCGGCGCCGCCGCGAGAAAGATCGTGCCGCCGCCGGCCGGCCGGTACTCGCCGAGGCCGAGCTCGTGCAGCAGCGTCGCGAATTCTTCGAGCACAGTCATCGCATGCTCCCCCGACCGTGCGGAAACAATCCGAACGGTCCCCAAGTGATTGCCATGCGTGAAACAAACGACGGCGCGACCGCGCGCCCTTGAAGCCCCCTTTACCCCTCCCCAAGGACCATCATACGAAAGGGCAGGGGGCTGTCAAGCAAAGCGCGCGATCGGCCTATGGGACTCAGCGCAGCACGGTGAATCCGGCGCCGCGCAGGGCGGCGACCAGTTCCGTGCAGTGCTCGACGCCACGGGTCTCCAGGTTGAGCGAGACCTCGGCCTCGCCGATGCGCAGCGTCTCGGAGATCCGGGTGTGCTCGATGTCGATCACGTTCGCGCCGAGGTCGCCGATCATGGTGAGCAGGCCGGCCAGCCGGCCCGGCTTGTCGTCGATGCGCAGCCGCAGCGTGAGGTAGCGGCCGGCCGCGGTCATGCCGTGGCGCATGATCTGCAACAGCAGCAAGGGATCCACGTTGCCGCCGGACAGCACGGCGACCACCGGGCCGGCGAACCGGCCGGGATGCTGGATGAGCGCGGCCACCGCGGCCGCGCCGGCCGGCTCGACGACCTGCTTGGCCCGTTCCATGCACACCAGCACCGCACGGGCGATCGAGTCCTCGGTCACGGTCACCACGTCGTCGACGAGATCCCGGACGTGCCGGAAGGTCAGCGCGCCCGGCTTGGCCACCGCGATGCCGTCGGCCATCGTGCGCACGCCCGGCAGCTTCACCGGCGAACCGGTGCTCAGCGACTCCGGCAGCGCGGCGGCGGCCTCGGCCTGCACGGCCACCACCCGCACGTCGGGCCGGGTGCCCTTGATCGCAGCGGCCACGCCGCCGACCAGCCCGCCGCCGCCCGCGGCCAGCAGGACCGTGCCGACGTTGGGCACCTGGTCCAGGATCTCCAGGCCGATCGTGCCCTGGCCGGCGATCACGTCCGGGTGGTCGAAGGGGTGGATGAACACCGCGCCGGTGCGCTGCGCGAACACGATGGAGGCGGCCAGCGTCTCGTCGAAGGACTCGCCGGTGAGCTTGACGTCCGCGCCGTAGCCGCGGGTGGCGTCGAGCTTGGGCAGCGGGGCCCGGCGGGGCATGAACACCGTGGCCGGGATGCCGAGCAGGGACGCGCCGAGCGCGACGCCCTGGGCGTGGTTGCCGGCGCTGGCCGCGACCACGCCGCGTGAGCGCTCCTCCCCGTCGAGGCCGTGCATCCGCACGTAGGCGCCCCGGATCTTGAACGATCCAGTCGCTGGAGGTTCTCACACTTGAGGAACACTTCGCCGCCGTGCCAGTCCCCGAGCACCCGCGAGTGCTCCATCGGCGTCTGCCGCACCACGTTCGACAGCACCTTCTGCGCCGCGCGCACCCGCTCGACGGTGACCAGCTCCATGTCGCCTGATCCTGCCAGGATGCTGTCAGTCGACACACCGCCGGGCCGTTACGGGTAGGCTGGGCGCATTCTCACCCCGGCGGCGGTGACCGCTGAACCACGCGCGGTCATCGGAACGTAGAAGACAATCACGTCGGGGATTGGACATCGTGGAGGTGGCATGGCACGCGTGGCCCGCATCGCCGGGGTGCTGCCGCTGATCGGGGCGGTCGCGTGCGCCGCGGCACTGGCCGGGGCGGCCGTGTTCACCGTCTCGCAGGCCGGCTGCGCCGACGCCGGCCACTACGTGGTCACCGGCAACGTGGTGGAGCTCGTCGGCAGCTGCGTCGACAAGCAGGACTTCCCAGGCGCCCAACACCAGGCGTCCGGCGTCCAGCCCTAAGCGGCTTCAAGTGTTGTGAAGGGGCCCTTCCTGACGTTGACCGTCAGGAAGGGCCCCTTCATAACGCCAGGAACGGCCCTTTCACCGCCCACCCAGCGTGCGGTATCGGGCCCTTCCTGGCGTCGGGGCGCGCGTCAGGCCAGGGCGGTGAGCAGGTCCTCGACGAGGTCGTCGCCGGACTCGATGCCGACCGAGAGGCGGATCAGGTCGTCCGGCACCTGCAACGCCGAGCCGGCGGTGCTGGCGTGGGTCATCTTGCCCGGGTGCTCGATCAGCGACTCGATGCCGCCCAGCGACTCGGCCAGCGTGAACAGCTTGGTGCGGGCGCACACGTCCAGGGCGGCCTGCTCGCCGCCGGCGACGGTGAACGAGACCATGCCGCCGTAGCGGCGCATCTGCTTGGCCGCCACCTCGTGGCCGGGGTGCTCGACCAGGCCCGGGAAGTAAACCCGAGTCACCTTCGGGTGGCTGACCAGCGCCTCCACCACACGCTCGGCGTTGTCGCTGTGCCGGTCCATGCGCACGGCCAGCGTCTTGAGGCCACGCAACGTCAGCCACGAGTCGAACGGGCCAGGCACCGAGCCGGCGGCGTTGCGCAGGAAGGCGAACTTCTCGTGCAGCTCGTCGTCGGAGGTGATCAGCGCGCCGCCGACCACGTCGGAATGCCCGCCCAGGTACTTGGTGGTCGAGTGCAGCACGATGTCGGCGCCCAGGCCCAGCGGGGACTGCAGGTACGGGGTGGCGAAGGTGTTGTCGACCACCAGCCGCGCCTCGGCGTCGTGCGCGATGCCGGCCAGTGCCGCGATGTCGGCGATGCCCAGCAGCGGGTTGGTCGGCGTCTCCACCCAGATCACCTTGGTCTCCGGGCGGACCGCGGCCCGCACGGCGTCCACATCGGACAGATGGACCGGCGTGTGCTCGACACCCCACTGGCTGAGCACCTTGTCCACCAGGCGGAAGGTGCCGCCGTAGGCGTCGTCCGGGATGACCACGTGGTCGCCCGGGCGAACCAGCGTGCGCAGCGCGATGTCCGAGGCGGCCATGCCCGAGGCGAAGGCCAGCGCGTGCCGGCCGCCCTCCAGCGAGGCCAGGCACTCCTCCAGCGCGGTGCGCGTCGGATTGGCGGTGCGGGAGTACTCGAACCCCCCGGCCCGCAGTCCGCCGACGCCGTCCTGGGCGAAGGTCGAGGTCTGGTAGATGGGCACGATGACCGAGCCGGTGTGCGGGTCAGGCTCCTGCCCGGCGTGGATCGCCCTGGTCTCGAAACCGTGTCGGGCGGCGCTGTCCGTCATAGACAGAGCCTACGATGCGCTCCGCCAAAAGACTGGTGACCGCCCTCACCGACCACAATGCGGAACCGCCGCCGGGAGCAAGGCTGCCGGCGGCGGTTCGTGCGAGCGGTCGATCAGGAGCCGTAAGGGCCCTGCGGGGGCTGCTGGCCGAAGCCCGGCTGCTGGCCCGGCTGCTGGGGCGGCTGGCCGTAGGGCGCGGGCTGGCCGAACGGCGGCTGCTGCGGCTGCCCGTAGCCACCGGCCGGCGGCTGCTGGGGCTGGCCGTACTGCGGCTGCTGACCGTACTGCGGCTGCCCGAACTGCTGCGGCTGCTGCCCGAACTGCTGCTGGGGCTGGGGCTGGCCGAACTGCTGGCCGTACTGCGGCTGCTGCCCGAACGGGGGCTGCTGACCGTACTGCGGCTGCTGGCCGAACTGGCCGTAACCACCGGCGGTCGCCGGGGCCGCGCCGGCCTTGGCCGCCATGCCGGCCGAGGTCGACGGCAGCCACCACAGCACCAGCAGGCCGATGAACACCACGATCGGGAGCAGCGTGCCCACCGGGTTGCTGCCGATCGAGATCAGCTGGATGACGATGCCCACGCCGAGCAGCGCGCTGATCACGATCCGGCCCCAGCTCTGGCCCTGGCCGGCGAACCAGGCGCTCGCGCCCGCGCCGAGCACCACGACCAGCTGAACCACCACGGCGATGATCGCCCACGCCGGCGCGTAGGCGATGAGCCCGAGCACGCTGATCAGGCTGAGCACGCTGAGCACCAGCCCGAGCGCCATCAAGCCGATCGTCGTCCACATCGCGACCGGCAACGTGTTCGCGTTGCCGGCCGAGCCGCCCACCGGGGCGGCGCCGTACTGGCCGAACTGGCCGGGCGGCTGCTGGGTCGCCCACGCCGGCTGCTGCGGCGCGCCGTACGGGGCCTGGCCGAACTGGCCCGGCTGACCGAACTGTCCGGGCGCCGGCGGCTGACCCGGTTGCTGCGGGAAACCGCCGGTGGCCGGCGCGCCGAAGGGCTGCGGCTGCTGGCCGAAGGGAGAGGGCTGCGGCTGCTGCCCGAACGACGGCGTCGCCGGCGCGGCCGGGGCCGGGGCCGCCGGCTGGACCGGCAGCGGGCCACTGGCCGGGCTGGCGTAGCCGGGCGGGCTGTAGACCGGCCCGGCCGGCGGCTGCTGGCCGGGCGGCACGACCTGGGTCGAGTCGGCGGGCGGCGGGGGTGTCACGGCCGGTGACGACACGTCTCCTGGCCGCACCACCTGGGTGGCGTTGGCGTCCGCGGGGCTCGCGGCGGGCGGCGGCTGGGAGCCCGCCCCGACCACCTGCGTGGCCTCCGGGTTCGCCGCGGAATCACCGGTCTCCGGCGGCTGTGGAGCACTCATCCGGTTTCCAACCCCCTTGGGCCCTTGACGTCACGTCGGTCGTAACGCTAGCCCATACGACGCAGCCCCGCCGCGCGCCTCGCGAGACTCATTTGCCGGCCAGGAACCCCAGGATGTCGTGCCGGGTGACCACGCCCGCCGGCTTGCCGTCGACCAGCACCATCGCGCCGTCCGCGGCCGACAGCGCCGTCATCGCCGAGCCGACCGGCTCACCAGCGCCGATGGTCGGCAGCGGCGGCGACATGTGCTGCTCGACTCGATCGGCCAGCTGCGCCTTGCCGGTGAACAGCGCGTCCAGCAGGTCCCGCTCGTTGACCGCGCCGGCCACCTCGGCCGCCATCACGGGCGGCTCGGCGTTGACCACCGGCATCTGCGACACCTCGAACTCACGCAGGATGGCGATCGCCTCGGCCACCGTCTCGTTCGGGTGCACGTGCACCAGCTCCGGCATCGTGCCGTCCTTGCGGCGCAGCACGTTGCCGACGGTCGCGCCGGCGTGGTCCGGGGACAGGAAGCCGTAGGAGGCCATCCAGGTGTCGTTGAAGACCTTGGACAGGTAGCCGCGGCCGCCGTCGGGCAGCAGCACCACGATGACGTCGTCCGGGCCGCAGCGGCGGGCCAGCTCGATCGCGGCCGCGGCCGCCATGCCGCAGGAGCCGCCGACCAGCAGGCCCTCCTCGCGGGCCAGCCGCCGGGTCACCTCGAAGGAGTCGGCGTCGGAGACCGGGATGATCTCGTCGCAGATGTCCCGGTCGTAGGTCGTCGGCCAGAAGTCCTCGCCCACGCCCTCGACCAGGTAGGGGCGGCCGGTGCCGCCCGAGTAGACCGAGCCCTCCGGGTCGGCGCCGATGATCTTGACCCGGCCGCCGGAGACCTCCTTGAGATAGCGGCCGGTGCCCGAGATCGTGCCGCCGGTGCCCACGCCCGCCACGAAGTGCGTGATCTTGCCCTCGGTCTGCTTCCACAGCTCCGGGCCGGTGGAGTGGTAGTGGCTCTCCGGGTTGTTCGGGTTGGCGTACTGGTTGGGCTTCCAGGCCCCCGGGATCTCGCGGACCAGGCGGTCGGAGACGTTGTAGTAGGAGTCCGGGTGCTCCGGGGCGACCGCCGTCGGGCACACCACGACCTCGGCCCCGTAGGCCTTGAGCACGTTGCGCTTGTCCTCGCTGACCTTGTCCGGGCAGACGAAGACGCACTTGTAACCGCGGCGCTGGGCGACCAGGGCCAGGCCGACGCCCGTGTTGCCCGAGGTGGGCTCCACGATCGTGCCGCCGGGCTTGAGCTCGCCCGACCTCTCGGCCGCCTCCACCATGCGCAGCGCGATGCGGTCCTTCACGCTGCCGCCGGGGTTGAAGTACTCGACCTTGGCCAGCACCAGCGGCGCCAGACCGTCGACGAGCGAGTTCAGCCGCACCAGCGGCGTGTTGCCGACAAGGTCGACTACGTGATCGACGTACTCCACCGGAGGCCCTTTCGTCTTGTGAACTGGCCGCAGCCTAACCCGTTCCGGGGAATGATCGGTGGTGCGTGGCGTTGATCCCAATGGCCCAGTCGACCATCGAGGTGGTGGGAGAATGGATCGGGGGAGGTCGGACATGGGTGCGATGCGTGGACTTCGGTTCGTCGCGGTGGCCGCCGGCACGCTCGGCGGTCTCTACGGGGCGGCGTACGGCCTGCTCACCAACCAGGCGCGGCGCGCGGAGCGCATCATCGGCCCGCCGGTCGCCCCGCCCTTTCTGGCCGATGGCGTCTACCGGCCCGACGGCTCCGGCCCCCTGCCGCCGACCGAGGACGACGGGGCCCTGAAGTTCGCCATGTTCGGCGACTCCATGGCCGCCGGCCTGGGCGTGGACGGGCCCGACCAGCTGCCGTCGGTGGTGCTGGCCCGCGGCCTGGCCGAGGAGGCCGGCCGCGCCGTGCGCCTCGACACCTACGCCGTCGTCGGCGCGGCCACCCGGGACCTGCCGGCCCAGGTCGAACAGGCCCTGCTCACCCCGCCCGACGTCGCCGTGATCATCATCGGGGCCAACGACGTCACCACCCTGACCACCGTGCCCGACGCCGTCGCCGGCCTCGAACGGGTGATTCGCACCCTCCAGGACGCCGGGTGCGGCGTCGTCGTCGGCACGTGTCCCGATCTGGGCGTGATCCGCCCCATCGCGCAGCCCCTCAAGTCCATCGCCCGGGCCTGGAGCCTGCTGCTGGCCCGCGCCCAGCGCCGGGCCGTCGCCCGCATCGGCGCCATCCCCGTCGCCCTGGCCGACCTGCTCGCCCCCGAGTTCCTGGCCCGCCCCCGAGAGTTCTTCAGCTCCGACCAGTTCCACCCCAGCGCCGTCGGCTACGACGCCGCCTGCTCGGTGCTGCTGCCCGCCCTGTGCACCGTCGCCGGCGTGTGGACCGGCGGCCCCCTGCCCAAGCTCCCCACCCGCTCCGCCCTGGCCGAATCCCGCCGCCCCACCGCCAAGTTCATCGCCCGCGTCAACCAACGCTTCGGCCGCCCGGTGCGCCCTCTGTCTCCGTGACCAGGTTGTCCACAGGTGGCTGTCGTTATCCACAGGCACCCATTTTCAAGATCACCCAGACCCTGGGGGCGGTAGACTGGCAGCGGGGTCGCCCCCCTGGGTTGGGTGGGGGAGTTTCAAGGGTCGTTGCAACACCTGAGTGAGCTTCGGGTGCCCGCGCCGCGCGGTTTGTCGGGGGTGGGGTTTGCAGTGAGGGGTGGGGCTGTTTGAGGGGGCGTTATCCAGGCGACTCCGGGTGGATTTTGCGCGGAGACCTCTGGGCGATGGCGTATCAAGGCGCTATCGGGCAGGCTCCGCCTGCCTCGATACGCAAGAAGCTT
>NZ_JBIUAG010000037.1:85698-102143 GCF_044547355.1 Kutzneria sp. NPDC052558 | reverse complement strand
ACCGAGACTCCTTCCACCCGGAGGCTGCCGATCACCTCGGCGATGTGTTTCGTGGTCGCGTAGATGTCGACGTAGGCGTCGATCGGTTGCCGGCCGACACGGACGCTAGTGGGGGCGCCGACCGTGATCCGCACTGGGACGGTCCACACGGTCCCGGTGGTCGACATGCTGAACACGAAGTCGTTGGCTATGAAGCGCGACCGGGACCAGTAGTCCGACCAGACCAAGTAGGCGGTGCCGCCGGGGTCGATCTCGAAGCGGCCAACGCTCAACAGTCCAGCCTGCGGGCCCCAGGGCGCAGCGCCGCTGAGAGTTGGAGATGCTGCTCGTCGCAAGTCTGGCTCAGCTCGGGTTGCCCTGTGGCCTGGTAGGCCTCGCTCAAGATGTGCAGCGCCTGGATCCGGGCGGGCAGATCGCTGCTGTGATGGGCGTGCCGCAGCGCCTCGCGAGCCGCGGGGATGGACTTGGCCGGATGGCGTAGCCCGAGATAGGCGGCGGCGACCGCGTTGTTAGGACTGTTCTTGGCGGCTCCTTCTGGGTCGCTTACGCCGAACTACTACTGACGGGTGCATGACGTTCGCTGTTCTGCGGAGGATCGAGTTGAGCCCACCCTCCGCCTGCAGCTTCGATCACGGGATGTCGCTGGCCTCCACCGACAGCAGCCCGAACGGGGCGAAGTCTGCCGTCAGTCGGTCGAGGTACCAGCCGAGTCCGATGAATCCTGGAGCCACCTGTGGCGAATCGGCATACGGAATAATGAAGATGCGCCTCGACTCGGGCTGAATATGCAGCGTGCCGCCGTGTCCGCTTCCCTTCCAGGCGACCGAGATTCCTACCTCTATCTTCGCGGCCGCTTTCTCTTCTAGCATTGCCAGTATTGATGCTTCGGCCGCAGGGCTCGCCGTCTGCCAATCGTAAGCGTCAATCTCCGTGTTTTTCATGAATGAGATCCGATTGTGTGCAACAAAGCCTCCACCGCTTTTGCGTACAACCTTTACAACCTCAACAAACTGTGGAACTTGCTCGAATGTGAAGTCGAGGCTCACGCTTCGGCTCATTGTGCATCCTTAAATAGGTTAACGTACCTCATATTTGACCCCCTTCTTGTCGAGCCAATCTGTAATCTCGCTTGGAATCTGATTCTCCCGAGTAGATCATGAAATTGGCACCGTTGCTGCTCGCGATGTCTCGCACCTGACCGGTCGTGGATTTGAACTTCTGAAGCTTGTCTGGATTATCTAGCAACATCTGCCAATAGTTGCCAGACTTGGCTTCATGTCACATCTCCTTGCTATTGGTCGTGTACCTCCCGTCGAACTGTCGCCCGCCGGACGTGAACCCATCAGTGCTGCCGAGCTCCTTCATCAGACGAAGCTCGTACGCGCGACCAGCGTAGACGCCTGGCTTGCCGCAGTCCTTGGAGTTAGGGGACGGCCCATTGTGTACTAGGACCGTGAGCCCACCAGAGGACACGTAGTAGGTGTGTGCGCCGTCGACGGTCAGGTTGTACACCTTGGTGTTCTCGTCATAGCGGTGCAATGCGACGACAGTGACCTCGCGGCCGCTATCGGTGCGCAACTTCTCACCCATCGCCAACTGCCCGGCATCGACCCACTTAGACAGGTTGTCGACCCAGAATGGATGGTTCTCAGTAGCTGTGACGGACGCCGTTGCGCCGCCATCACCTATCGTGACGTCGACAAGATGCTTGAGGCCCTGTCCAACGATCACATCGGTGACCGGTTTGTCGGCCGACTGTCCGGTGGTGGGGTCGGTGGCGAGGACCTGCTCGCCGACATGCACGTCGGAGATCGGTTTTTGTGAGCCGTCGGTCATCTCGACCGGTGTGGACGCGGTGAAGCTGTTGAACAGCGCGCACAACGCGCTGCTGAGGCCGTCCTCGGCCTTGCCGAATAGGTTCTTCAACCCGGGAATGCCGTTGATCACCGAGTCGAGCAGGCCGTCGACGGCCGGTCCTACCGCGCCGCGGGTACCCTTGAGCAGGCTCTCCAGTGTTGCAGAATTCGCGAAAGGCTTGATGATTTTGAGCTCAGGGCCGAGCCCGAGTAAACCGATGTCGATCGCGGTCGACCCACAGTTTTCGTACTCGGGGCCATAGCCATTGTTGGGTTGCCATCGACCGTGTCCAATGAGGACGTCCAGGGTGGTGACCACGCTGTGGAGACAGTGGTATGCATCCATCAAGGTGCCGGTGAACCCGTCCCACACAAACTTGGCGGCTGATGCGGCGGCATCGCCGACGTTGCCCCAGAAGTCGCCGGACGAGGCCGAGACGACCACTGCGTCGCCGCCGGAGTGCCATTGCGCGGACCATCCTAGCGCTCGCGGCGACAACGTAGTGCACCTCGATGTGATACGTCATCAATACTTTCGTATCGTTTCGACGGCTTTTGTTAGGGCTGTTCTTGGCAGCTCCTTCTGGGCCGCTTACGCCGAACTACTGATGGGCGCATGACGTTCGCTGTTCTGCGGAGGATCGAGTTGAGCCCACCCTCCGCCTGCAGCTTCGATCACGGGATGTCGCTGGCCGTGACTGATTGTAGACCCAATGGGGCGAAATCTGCGGTCAACCGGTCGAGGAACCATCCGAGGCTAGTGAACTCAGGCGCGCTGGGGACGGCGGGTGACCCGGCATCCGGCATGAATGAGATCTGGTTGAGGCTGGGATAAACGAGCACGGTGCCGCCACGGTTGGCATCCGGCCATGCGACACGGATGCCAACCTCGACACTAGCAGCAGACTTTTCGGCAAGCAGGGCAAGTATGGACGACTCGTCGATGGGATCGCCGAAAATCCAGTCGTACATGCCGTTCGAGTTCTCCACAAAGAAAAGCTTTTCGTCGATAGCGAACACTCCGCCCTTGGTGCGTACGGCGGCGACAATTTCGATAAAATCTGGCATCTGGTCGAATTTGAAGCCGAGTGTAGTGCTGCGGCTCATGACGCCCTCTCGGTGTAATTAGCGCACCTCATACGGGATCCCCTTTTTCTTGAGCCAGTCTGTGACTTGGTCTGGGATCTGATTCTCGGAGTAGAGCATGAAATCTTTGCCGTTGCTGTCCGTGATCCGCTTCAACCTTCCCATTGTGGACGTAAAATCCTGCCACTTGTCCGGGTTATTTGTCACCAACTGCCAATAGTTGCCCGACTTTGCCTCGTACCAGATCTCCTTGCCGTTGGCAGTGTACTTGCCGTCAAACTGCCGTCCACCCACGCTGAACCCGTCTTCGCTGCCAAGTTCCTACATCAGGCGAAGCTCGTAGACCCGGCCACTCGGCACCTTGGCATTGCTGCAGTCCTTGCTGGACGGTCCGTTCGGTGCACCGTTGTGCACGAGCAACGTGATCCCGCTCGGTGACACGTGGTAGGTGTGTGCCGTCGACGGTCAGGTTGTACACCTGGGTGATCTCGTCGTGGGTGTGCAGGCCGGTGACAGTCGCCGAGTGGCCGTCGTCGGTGCGGAGGCGTTCGCCGGTCTTGAGGTTGCCGGCGTTGATCCACGTCTTCTGGCTGTCGACCCAGAACGGGTGGTTGCTTGTCGCCGTGACTGAGCCTTGGCCGCCGTTGGGGTCCACGACGGTGATGTCGACGAGATGCTTCAGGCCTCGGCCGACAAGACGATCACATCGGTGACCGGCTTGTCGGCCGACTGCCCGGTGGTGGGGTCGGTGGCGAGGACCTGGTCGCCGACATGCACGTCGGAGATCGGTGGAGCTGGATAGCGAAAAATTAGTGACCTGATGCTGGGTGAGGCGCGGTGCGACACCTCGACCAGCATCAGTTAGACCCGGCTTCGGTGATCTTTTAACCGTTACCGAAATGGCTTGCCGCTATGTTTATCACCAGATTTCGGGCACCTGCCACTCGATGCAAGTGGGCCGCTGGCCGCCGGAAGTCAAGAATTCCTTAACGGCCTGACGTACGAGCTCGACGGGAACCTCGGAACGGGCGGGAAATTCGGTTGCCGTGTTTCCGATGTAGTAAGAGATTTCCCCTCGCCCCTCTGAGTTGCCGAGCGTCACGGAGTTTCCTGTGGCGTCCATGAACTCCAGAACGCCTACCTTCAGGTTGCCGTCCGCTCCAACTAGCAGCTCGTGGTCTGGAAACCCGGACGGCAGTAAAGGGCGATCCAGCGAGTGCAGTTCTGCCATGCTGCAACCATCTGGGTCGGCGAGGAGTGTGTCGATTAGTTGGTCGACATCTTCGGGGGTGGTGAGCATTGGGCGCACATCGATGTTTTCCTTGCGATAGTACGCTTTGATGCGGCGCGTCATTAATGTCCTCCGTACGGCTTTGATAGCCACCCACCACTTCCGTCGGGCCAGTGTACCGTAAGCGTCTTCTTGTCGAGAAGTGCGTCGAGCACGGCATCACAACCCAGCTGCTGGCGACATGGTCCGTCGGGGTTGTTTATTATTACATCGCCACTGTCAATTCCGTCCCGGATCATGATTGCCGCAAACTTTTGCTCAACGTCGCTGGCGCGCGCCGATGTTGACGACCCTTTCAGGATGCCCTTTTTTTGAAGTTTGTCGTTAATGATGTCTATCAAGCGTGCGTCGTTAAGCTTGTTGCCGCTTATCAAGTTGTAGGTTCGGCCATCTGCGGCCACCCCTGTGCCTGATGTGGGACCTTTGGGGGTAAATTTCGGGAGTCCGGCACCCGTTTTTGTTGGGTCGAAGCACCCGGCGTTGTGGACCAGTACCTGGGCGTCCCCGGTGCCCACGTAGTAGGTGTGTGTGCCGTCGACGGTCAGGTTGTACACCTGGGTGGTCTCGTCGTGGGTGTGCAGGCCGGTGACAGTCACCGAGTGGCCGTCGTCGGTGCGGAGGCGTTCGCCGGTCTTGAGGTTGCCGGCGTTGATCCACGTCTTCTGGCTGTCGACCCAGAACGGGTGGTTGCTTGTCGCCGTGACTGAGCCTTGGCCGCCGTCGGGGTCCACGACGGTGACGTCGACGAGATGCTTAAGCCCTTGGCCGACGATCACATCGGTGACCGGTTTGTCGGCCGACTGCCCGGTGGTGGGGTCGGTGGCGAGGACCTGGTCGCCGACATGCACGTCGGAGATCGGTTTTTGTGAGCCGTCGGCCATCTCGACCGGTGTGGACGCGGTGAAGCTGTTGAACAGCGCGCACAACGCGCTGCTGAGGCCGTCCTCGGCCTTGCCGAAGAGGTTCTTCAACCCGGGAATGCCGTTGATCGCAGTGTCGAGCACGCCGCCGACGGCCGGTCCTACCGCGCCGCGGGCGCCCTTGAGCAGGCTCTCCAGTGCGGGAGAGTTCAAGAGGGGCTTGACGAGGTTAAGCTCGGGGGTGACCGCCATAAGACCGATGTCGATCGCGGTCGACGCGCAGTATTCGTACTCCGGGCCATAGCCGTTATTGGGTTGCCATCGGCCGTGTGCAATGAGGACGTCCAGGGTGGTGACCACGCTGTGGAGGCAGTGGTACGCATCCATCAAGGGGGTGGTGATCCCGTCCCACACGAACTTGACGGCTGATGCGGCGGCATCGCCGACATTGCCCCAGAAGTCGCCGGACGAGGCCGAGGCCTGCTGCACGGCGGCGCTGACGTTCTGCACCACCGGCCCCTGGTCGGCGACGAGTTTGGCCTGCATGGCCGCGTAGGACTTGTCGATGTCGCTGACGGGGTTCTGCAGCTGGCTGACCTGCTGCGCGGGCAGATCGGGTGTGGTGGAGACGACCTCGGACTGCTGGGCGTAGAAGGGCTGGTACATCGCGGACGGGATGGGGATCGGGTTGTTCTCGGCGGCGCGTTTCTCGGCCGCCCGGGCGGCGATGGCCGGGTCCGGTGGCGCGGGCCGGCTGCTGCCGCCACGGCTGCCGCAGTTGGTGTTGCACTTGCCCGGCAGGTATCCGCTGCCCCCGGATTGGCCGATGGTCCCGCTGGCACTGCCGCCGTCGCCGCTGTCGCCCAGGCAGTAGGCGTCGAGCTGATAATCGCCGCCCCCGGAGTCGCCGCAACCGTTCTCACAGGACACGAGCTGCGACGGGTCGGTGGAGCCGCCGCAGGAGGAGCCACCGCTCCCACCGCCGCCACCGCCCCCGCCTCCGCCGCAGTGATCGGAGGAGGTCCCCACCTGGGTCACGCAGACGTCGCATGGCCGGCCGTCGCACATCAGCGGCGAGTGGCCGTCGGGGTCGGTGTAGTTCAGCGGCGCGGAGTTGCCGTAGGCGTAACGATTTCCGTCGACCGTGTCCCGTGAGGCGAACGTCCCGGTGCCCGGTGTGTACCACCGCGCGTTCATGTCGACCTGACCGGAGTCCGGATCCGTGTAGGCGCCCTGGAACCCGGCGGACGATTTGGCTCCGGACGACGAGGTGACCTGGCCGAACGGGTCGTAGGAGGTCGAGCGCGACAAACCGGTGTTGCCGTCGCCGGGCTGGAAGCCGCCGACGACGTCGCCGTGGGCGTCGGAGACGGCGAGCTGCTTGTCGTTGCCCTGCGCGGTAGACAGCAGGCTGCCGTCGGGGGACCGGCTGAAGTTCGTGGTGCCGTCGCTGGCCAGCGCGCTGCTGGGCCCGGAGTAGCTCATCGCCGAGCCGTTGCGGGTGGCGACCCGGTCCAGACCGTCGTAGGTGTAGGTGTTGTGGCCGTCGCTGGCCAGCCGGTCGAACGCGTCGAAGGACATGTTCTCGGTCAGGCCCGAGCTGGTCCGCGATGCCAGGGTGCCGCGTGGTGTGTACGTGTAGGTGTAGTCGCCGTCGGACAGCAGGCGGTTGCGCTCGTCGAACGTGGCGGTCTTGCCGCCGGCCTGGATCCGGTTGCCGGCGGCGTCCCAGTTGTACTGCGTGGTCGTGCTGCCGGCGGTCCACGACTTCATGCGGTCGGCGAAGTCGTAGGTGTAGGTGTTCGTGCCGGCTCCGGTCGTGCCGGTGGTGGTCTTCTGGGTCAGGTTGTCGTTGAGGTCGTAGCCGTAGCCGATCGACGAGGTGACCGTGCCGACAGCAGTCTTGAGGGTGTCGGAGGTGAGCCGGTCCAGGTCGTCGTATCCGTAGGTCCGGTTCTGCCCCGAGGAGTACAGCACGCCGGAGACATCGCCGGCCTCGTCGTACTGCGGTGTCTCCAGCACGCCGGTGGCGGCGTCGGTCATGCCGCTGACGCGGCCCTTGTCGTAGCTGTACCGGGCGGTGCCGGAGGCGTCGGCACGGGTGGTCATGCGGCCGTCGGCGTCGTAGGTGAAGCTGGCGTTGCCACCGCCGCCGGTGGCCGACAGCACGTCGCCGCGGTCGTCGTAGTTGATGGTGATGTCGCCGCCCGGCGCGGACACGGTCTTGATCCGTCCGGCGTCGTTGTAGCCGAGGACGCGGTCGGTGGTCGGCGCCTCCGCGCCGGCGCCGGTCTGCTTCGTGAGCCGGTTGAGCTCATCGAAGCTGCTGGTCGTGGTGACCCCGCCGGGAGCGGCGAGCGAGATCTGGTTGCCGGCGGCGTCGTACCCTGCGGTCCAGGTGCTGGCCGGCTGGGTCTTGGTCGCCGGATCCGTGACGGTCTCGGGCAGCCCCAGGCTGTTGTAGCCGGTGATGGTGGAGTTGCCGCGGCCGTCGGTGCTGCGGGTCAGCCGGCTGTCGGCGTCGTAGCCGAAGGTCTGGCTGATCGAGTCGGTGTCGGTGGTCGGCACCGTCTGCCTGGTCAGCCGGCCGGCCGCGTCGTAGTCGAACGTCGCGGTGTGGCCGAGCGCGTCGGTCGCGGAGACCAGGTCGCCGGCCGGGTCGAAGCCGGCCGATGTGCCGCGCAGGCGGGTGCCGCCGTCCTTCCAGTCCGATGTGGACACAGGGCGACCGGCCTGGTCGTAGCTGGTCCAGTGCTTGCGTCCCTTGGCATCGGAGGCGAGGACCTGGCGGCCGGACAGGTCGTATCCGAACTGGGTGGCCACCTTGGCCGCGTCCGTGTACGTGACCATCTCGCTGAGCGCGTCGTAGCTGAAGCCGACGGTCTCGCCCTTCGGCGACTCGATCGAGATGGTGTTGCCGAGGTTGTCGTAGCCGTACTTGGTGGTGAAGGCGCCGGGCTGAGACGACCGCTCGACCTGGGTGCTGGTGATTGTGCGGCCGAGGTCGTCGTAGGTCCAGGTGGTGGTGGCGCCGCCGGGATCGGTGGCCTGCAGCAGTTCGCCGTCGTGGTCGTACTGGAAGACCGAGGTGCGGTTGCCGGGGTCGTGGCGCTGCACCAGCCGGCCGAGCTGGTCGTAGTTGTAGCCGGTGACATTGCCGCGTGGGTCGGTGGTCGCCGAGACCCGTCCGTCGACGTCGTAGGTGGTGGTGCTGGTCGGGGTGATCGCGGTGCCGCCCGGCGGCGTGTAGACGGGCCCGGACTGGGTGACCACCCGTCCGTCGGCGTCGTAGCCGACGTGGCTGATGTCGCCGACCGGGTCCTTGAGCTCGACGGGCTCGCCGAAGGAATCCAGCCCCAGCTGGGACATTGGGCGCACCGTGGCCGGCGTGCCGCCCTTGGACTCGGCGGCTACGGGCGGCAGTGTCGTACTGACCTGCTGGCCCTGCTCGTCGTATCCGTAGTTGGTGGTGAACGCGGCCCGGTCGGCGCCGGCGACGTTGCCGCGTGGGTCGGTGACCGACACGACCAGATTCCGCTGGTCGTAGCCGTAGGAGGTGGTCAGCAGTGAGGTGCCGTTGTGCACCGACTGGCTGGTCTGCCGTCCGGCGGCGTCGTAGCCGTAGTCGACGACCTCGTTCACGGTCGGTGTCAGGTCGCCGATGTTGGAGCTGTTGCCGGTGCGGTCGACCCGCGTGATGTTGCCGTTGAGGTCGTAGGTGTAGTGCGTGGTGCGGGCCAGGATGTCGGGGTCGATGGTGGTCGAGGAGATGCGGCCGACCGGGTCGTAGGACGTGGTCGTGGTGACCTTGCCGTCGCCGGTGACGCTCTTCACCACGTTGCCGGCGGCGTCGTAGCTGTAGTCCTGCAGCACCAGGTCCTTGGTGGTGCCGTTGGGGTTGTGGAAGTCCTTCGCGATGACCTGGTGGGTCAGGTCGTTGGCGTAGTAGGTGTAGTTCAGCGTCCGCCCCATGGCGTCGCTGGCGCGGACCAGCCGGCCGCCGAGGTCGTAGGCATACGAGCGCAGCACGAGGTCGTCGTGGGGTGTGGTGTCCGCTGCGGCGCCGTCGCCGCCGGGGGCCGCGACGGCGCCGACCGGGTCGCCGGTCCACGCCGCGACCAGCACCTCGGCGACCTGGTTGCGGGCCGTGTACAGGTACTTGGTCTTGGTGCCGGCTGGGTCGACCGTCCACACGCGATTGCCGAAGCTGTCGTAGCCGTAGCTGGTGGAGTTGCCGGCCGGGTCGGTGTGCTTGATCAGCCGGTCGTGTCCGTCGTAGGAGTTCGTGCTCGTGCGGGTCTTGTCGCCGCCGGTGAGGTCGTCGACCCTGGTCGAGGTGACATTGCCGTCGGCGTCGTAGCCGAGTGTGGCCTGCAGGGTGTGCTTGACGCCGGTGACGGCGTCGGTGGTCGCCGGCTCGGTGACGGTGGCCAGTCGGGACAGCGCGTCGTAGGTGTAGGTCGTGGTGACCCCGGCCGGCTGGCTGTCGGAGACCTGGGTCCGGGTCAGCGTCCGTCCCAAGCCGTCGTAGGTGTACCTGGTGGCCATGCCGGTCGGCGCGGTCACCTGCATCAGGTAGCCGGTGACGTCGTAGCTGTACGTGGTCACCGCGCCGATCGCGTCGGTGGACGTCAGCACTAGGCCGGGCGGCGCGCAGGGGCAGATCCCCGTCTGCGTGCCGGACATGCCGGTCGACGGGTTGATGCTCTCGCGGCCGGTCGTGTACGTGTGCGTGACGACTGCCCCGTCGGGCGTGGTCTGGGTCGCCAGCTGTCCGGCGGCGTTGTAGGTGTTGGTCGTCTTGTAGGTGTCGTCGGTTGCGTTGGCCGACCGCGCGTCACGGCTTTCGGTGAGCTTGTCGTTGCGCGGATCGGTCTGGTTGTCAGAGTTGAGGAAGTAGCTGAAGTACGCGGTCTGGCAGTCGGTCTGTGCTGTGCGGCACGTCTTGCGGGACACCGTGTTGCCGCGCTTGTCGTAGCCGAGGCTGACCTGGTCGCCGTTCTCGTCGGTGACCGTGCTCTGGAAACCCGCGCTGTCGTAGGTGTAGGTGCGCACGCCGCCGCCGTCGACCACGCCGCCGGTCGTGCCGCCGCCTCCGCCGACGGGTCCGCCGCACAGGATCGGGCCGCCGTCGGTTGGGGTGGTGCAGGTGTCGGTGGTGGTCGTCGGCGTGGTCGGGTCGACCGGGCGGTCCTCGGGTCGGATGCCGACGCCCAGCGGGGCGACGAACCGGACGATGCGCCCGCGCAGCGGGTCGTAGTCGTATTCGTGCGTCCGTCCGCCCGGGTCGATGACGGAGGTGACCTTGATCGGGTTGTCTGGGGTGCCGTTGATCGCCGGCACGCCGAGGGTCCACAGGCCGCCGTTGCTGTCGGTGTACTGGTGGACCCGGTCGTCGGGCAGGTCGTAGGTCACGGTCGCCGCGACCTTGCCGCTGGGCAGGGTGATCTTGTCGAGCTCGTCGGCGCCGGCCGCGGCGGCGACGTGCGCGGCGATCGACGGCTGCCCGATGGGGTGCTCGTAGTACGCGGCCTCGGCGAGGTCGCCGGTGAAGTGCTGCCATTGCCCGCCGGTGGTGCCCGGCCAGTCGCCCGGGTTGACGATGAAGTCGGCGCCGAGTTGGTTGTCGGTCATGTCGAGGGCGTCGATGGCTCCGTTGAGTTGGCCGACGAGTTGGCCGTCCAGGTACATCAGCTGGGTGGTGAGGGCGCCGGTCAGTGCCACGTGGTGCCACTTGCCGTCGTTGACGGTGCCGAGGGTGGTGATCGGCGCGATGTGCCCGGTCCACAGCTGCCCGCGCAGCTTGCCGTCGGTGCCGACGTACAGCATCGGCGCGGCCGCGGTCGGCGCCGTGTCGCCGCCCAACGGCTGGTTCTGGTAGCCGACCAGCGGGCCGCCTGTGGTGGTGCGGAACCACAGTTCCACCGCCATGTCGCGGTTCTTGCGCAGGACGCCGTTCGGGAGCGTCACGGCGCTGGAGGTGCCGTTGAACGTGGCCGCCGTCGACGCGGTGGTAGGCCCGGCCGTCCCGAGTGTCACGTCCTTGTACTTGCCCTGGTCCGCGCCCAGGTTGATGCCGACCTGGCTGGTCGCCGCGCCGGCGCCGGCCGGGTCGCCCAGACGCCAGTAGGAGTCGGGTTTGGTGTCCAGCACGGTGCTGCGGTAATGCGTGCCCGACTCGTAGTTGTAGACGGTGCAGCCGCCTCTGGGGTCGCAGACCTTCGTCAGCTTGTCGCCGTCGTAGGTGTAGGTCCAGGTCAGGAGCGTGCTGCCGCCAGGGCTCGTCGTCACCGACGTCACGTGGGAACCAGTCCAGGTGAACGAGATGCCCTGAGGGGTCCGGCCGGCGACCGGCGGCTGGTGCACGGCACTGAGCCGGTTGTTGGTGTAGTCGAGCACGATCTGCTGGCCGTGACTGTCCTTGAGGGACGCCAGGTGGCCGTTGACGATCCGGTAGGTCGCGCCGGCCTTGTCGACAAGATCCCATTCGGCGCTGGTGGGATGGGTCAGCACCGCGTAGCGGCCGGCCGGGGCGGCGTAGCTGCCGTCCGGGTTGAGGCCGAAGCGCACCTGTTGGCCGTCCGGGTAGGTCACCAGCACGTTGCCGGAGTTGTCGTTGTCCGGCAGGGCCGACATGTCGTACTGCGTCGCCCAGCCCTCGCCGAAAGCCAGGTTGCGGCGTGGGTCGAGGCTGTTGTAGGTGCGGGCGACGGAGATCGACGGGCCGCTGGTGGCCAGCGAGGCGTCCACCGCGCTGCGGAAGAAGTTGCCCACCTGTGGGTCGAAGTCGTTGTTATCGGTGCTGTAGGGCGCGTTGCCCAGGTGCGACGTGATCTCGGGCTGCGGCACCGACTCGAACAGGGCGCTGTCGGGCAGCTTCGGGGACTCTGAGTTGCCGTCGAAGGCGAAGACCCGCCAGACATACGTTTTGCTCCACACCAGTTTCCCGGTCGGCACGGTCCACGTCTGCGATGAAATGTGCCCGGAGTCGAAGCAGTTGACCGCGTTGCCCGCACTGTCGCGCTCGCACACCTCGAACCGGTACTGCAGCGTGCTTCCGGGGAGGGCGTCGATGTCCACGCCGTGGGCCCACAGCTGCGGGGTCAGCGTTGGCGCGGAGTAGCCGTTGGGTGGGTATTGTTCGCCGATCACCGGTGCGATGTCGTAGACGTGCAGCATCAGCCGCGCCGGCGGGATCTGCTCGTCGGTGAACATCGGCCCGTTGCGCTGGAACATGCTGAAGTCGAGGTAGTAGTCGCCGGGCTGCAGCGGCTGGATGGTGGCGGTGAGATCGACCGACTGACCGCGCGCGACGTCACCGGGCAGCTGCGCGGCCTCCACAGTGCCGACCAGGCCACCTCCGGCGCTGTACACCCGATAGCCCAGCGCGTAACCGTCGTGGCTCCAGGCGTCGGCGCCGCGGTTGGTCACCGTGATCTTGATCTGGCCGCTCTCGGTGCGGGTGACCGGAGGGGCCGGCACCGGCTGGGTGATGTTGTAGTCGGCGTTGACCCTCGTGTAGGTGACGAACAGCTTGGGCGGGTTGGCCGTCCGCGTGCCGGTGAACTTCTTCCAGCCGTAGCTGTCGGTGTCGGAGCCGCGCACGGTGAGGCCGTAATTGGGCATGGTGCCGTTGACCCACGCCTGGACGACGTCGCGGCCGGCCGGGCCGAGGTCGATGCCCTCGCCCGCGACCGGGCAGTCGGACTTGCTGTGCCCGGAGGCGATGTAGCCGTGGGCGAATGACGACTCGGAGAGCTCCGGGCCGTAGGTGGGGTTGTTGCTCCACGGCGAGGTGACCGCGTGCACGTACACCGGACTCGGCACGCACGACCAGGCCCAGTCGTTGACCATCCACAGCTTGGCGCCGAAGACCTTGACGTTGCGCAGGGTGTTTTCGATGCCGTCGAACTTCAGGTAGGTAGCCGCGTGGATGTTGTCGTCGCCGTCGAAGCCGGTCTTCAGTTCGGTGCCGCCGTCGTTCTGGACGCCGTTCTGCACGTACATCGACGCGCTGGACCCGACCGGGAGCACCGTCGGGTCGACCACGACCGGATAGGCGCGGGCGGGGTCGTTGAGCCAGTTCTGGTCCAGGTCGATCCGCAGGCCGCCGGGCACCAGGTGATAGGCCACGCCGGTGGAGGTGGCGGGGTCGCCGGTGTGCGGATTGCGGCTGGAGTCCGACATCGACCCGGCCGGGACACTCGCCCTCTCCGCGCCGGAGGCGTCGACCAGCGCGATCCGACCGTCCACCAGCTTCGCGGTCAAACCCTTGAGCTGCAACGGGAACAGAAAACTATGGGGCGCGTTGCGCGAGGCCAGCACCAGCGATTCCTTGACCCCGCCGGGCTGCACGTCCAGCCGCATGTCGGTGTCGGCCAACACCCCGGGATAGGTGACGGTGCTGCCTTCGACCTGGCCGGCCACCGGCCGCGCGCCGTCGAGTCCGTAACCGAACACGTGGTCGCGGTCGAGGCCGAAGCTGACCATGCCGTTGCTCCCGGCCTGGCCGGCGAAACGCGATGACACCTCGTCGGAGGCGTTGCGCCATCCGTTGCCGTCGGGCACCAGACCGGTGTCGATCGGCTGCCAGCTGCCGTCGGGCTTGCGGTAGTTAACCGGGTCCTTGCTGAACTCGGTGGTCTGTGTGCCGTCGGCGTTGCGATAGGTCGTCTCGTACCGGCCGCCCTGGGCAGGATCTTTCTTGCTGGTGGCCGGATCGAAGCCACGCGCCGAGGTCGGACCGACGCTCACGCTGGCGGTGTTGGCCTTCGCCTTGGCCGCCGGGAACGTGATCGCCGGGTAGTCGGCCAGCAGGCCGCGGGCGGCCTGCTGATTGCCGGCGGTGGTGGCCACGACGTGGTCATGCTCGCCCGGTAGCTGGTTCGCGGCGTCCTCGGCCGAGCCCCAGTGTTGCCTGGGCGCCAAGGACAGCGCGTCGGCGAGCGCGTGCAGATCGCCGAACAGCGGTGGCGTCACCTGGGCGACGGTTGGCCCGAACACCGCGACCACCAGCACCACCACGAGCAGGTTGACCACGACACGGGCGCGCCGTAAGCGGGCGCGCCGACCACCGGCAGATGCCACGGTAGATCCCCCCTGAAATTGTGGACCGCCCCCAGGCGGCACGCCGACAGGATGCGGCAACCGGCCAGGTAAAGGCAAGGTGAAATTGGTCTAACACGCCCTGATGGTGCCGTCAAGGAGGCAATTGGTTAGCCCGATGGGACGCTTATCATGTAACGCGAACGACCGCACGGGGCGCGTCATAGAAACGTCACGACGATCCTGTACGGTCCGCTCCGGCCGGCCGAGTCGGGTCGCCCATCAAGCAAAACACAATTCAGGGGGGACATTGAGAACACACGGCCACAGATTCGCCGCGACCGTTCTCGCCGCCACCGCGACACTGTCGATCGCCAGCCCGATCTCCATTGCGCACGCGGATTCGGCAACGACGTGCACGGGCCCGACGCAGATCGTCGCCGCGCTTCCCGACGGATCCACCCGCATTTACGACCACACCGATCCCGTCGGCGGCTCCTCCACCTGGACCGGCCCGACCGTGGTCGGCGGCCCCAGCGGCGGCCTTCTGCTGGGCGGCCCCGATGGCGACGTCTACAACCTCCTGCACAACGGCGAATTCCGCCGTTACCACTGGAACGGCACCGGCTGGGACCCCTACCTGGTCATCGGCCAGAACTGGACCGGCTGGGACAGCCCCTCGGTCCGCAATCGCATCACCGTCGACTCGCTCGGCAACATCTACGAAGTGCCCAACGACGGCAACCTCCACGTCGCCCGGTACGACCCCGCCGCTGGCAAGATCGTCGAACGCGAGGTCGACACCAACTGGGGCAACTACGACCTCATCCTCGCCGCCGGGCCTGGCGTCCTCTACGCCCGTGACCCCAGCCTCAACAGCGGCCAGCTCTACCGCTACCGGTACGACGCCAACTCGCAGCGCTGGCTGCAGCGGCAGAAGGTCCTCAGCTCCGGCTGGAACATCTTCAGCGGCATGTTCTCCCCGGGCGGCGACACCCTCTACGGCCACACGGTCGACCCCCACGGCGACATGCTCTGGTACCACTACACCGACGCCACCGGCGTCTGGGCCGGCGGCAACAACCTGGGCTGGGGCTGGGATCCGAGCTGGCTGATCGCCTCCGTCTCCAACACCTGCAGCACTCCGATGACCCTGCCGGGTAAGCCCCACGTCACCCCCGTCAGCCAGGCCGCGACGACGCTGCTGGCCAACGCCTCAGGTCGACTGGAGTACTACTACGTCGGCAAGGACGGCAGCGTCGTCGCGGGCGACCAGACCAACGTCAACGACAACAACACCGCCCAGTTCGCCGCACTGCCCGGCTACAGCGGCTCCACCGGGCGCGTGGCCGCCGCGCTCAACGACAACGGCGGCGCGCAGACGTTCGCCCTGGGCGGCGACAGCGAGATCCGCGGCTCCGCACAGGCCGCGATTGGCGGCACCTGGCCCACACTCAGCCCCGCTGGCGGCTACTTCCCCACCGAGCCGACGATCGTGCGCAAGCCCGACAACACGCTGGTCGCGTTCGGTCTCGACGACCAGGGCGGCCTCTGGTTCCGGCCGCAGGCAACCAAGAACGGCGAACTCACCGCGTGGCAGAGCCTGGGCAGCACGGGCATGAGGAACACGCTTACCGCCGTCGTGCAGGGCAGCCTCATTCGGCTGTTCGCCCTGGACGCCAACGGCCGGCTCAACACTGCCACGCTGACCGGCGCCACGCTCAGCTCGTGGACCCAATTGGCCGGCCTGGTCGGTTCGACCCTGCCATCCGTGGTGACCCGGTCCGATGGCACCACGCAGGTGTTCGCCCTTAACGACAGCGACAAGACCGTGCGCGCCATCCGCCAGAACGCCGACGGCACCTGGCCCACCACGTGGACGACCACCCCCAGCTTGACCGCCGCCGGCGCGCCGTCGGCCTCGCTCACCGCGGACAACTCCGTGGAGGTCACCGTCAAGGCCAACGACGGATACATCTACCGCACCGGCCCGGTCGCCCCCGGCAACCCCGCCTTCCGCGACTGGTCGGTGGTCGACCCGGCGCACAAGGCGGGAACCGACCCGACGACCGCGCTGTTGACCACCGGCATCTGGGTGGTCGTCTTCCGGGACCCCGACGACCGCCCGATCCTCTTCCACACTCTGCCGTCGAACCCTCAGGCCAAAACGGCAATCCCGGCTCTCGTCGGCGGACCACTGCCGCCGCGGATCCGCTGAGGGGCGTGGGGGGGGGGGGGGGGGGGGGGCGGGGCGCCCCCCCCGCCCCGGGGGGGGGGGGGGGGGGTGGTTTGGGGGGGGGGGGGGGC
>NZ_JBIUAG010000037.1:0-85688 GCF_044547355.1 Kutzneria sp. NPDC052558 | reverse complement strand
CGCCCCCCCCCCCCCCCCCCCACCCCCCCCCCCCGGGGCGGGGGGGCCCCCCCCCGCCGCGGCGGGGGGGGGGGGGGGGGGGGGGGGCCCCCCCCCCCCCCCCCCCCCCCCCCTTCTCGTCATTGTGCCTTCTGGTCGTTGTTGGCACAGCGCACGACGCTGGCTAATTACCAGCCCAGTGGGGACGATGTGCGGCGGATCGCTGAGGATGCCTTCCGTCGGAACGGTTTCGACGTCGGGCCCAAGACGTACAAGGAGGCCTGGTGACGCGAGCAGCGGGGGACGACTGGTGTGCGGTGTTCAAGGACCGCTTCCGGGAGGTTGCGGCGGCCCTTGAGCGCCACTACTCAACCCTCGATGTTGACCCGATCCTTGCTGAGGTGGCGGATCGAGTTGAAGCCGATGGGCTGGAGGCCGAAGTCAGGTGTGCAATCACCTGGGTGATCAATTCTGGAGAATTTACCGCCGTGGCCGAGGTTGTGCAGTTCTTTGGCTACAGGTTCCGATGGGCCTGGCTTCGGAGGGATGTGGAAGGAATCCTTGAAGCTAAAAGGCGCGAGCGGGACCTGCGGGCGATTCCTTACTTTGAGTGGGTGCTTGAGGCGTTCGGCGACGGCTGGGAGGATCGAGACTTCTTTCCGTCTCTCCTCGCCGTTGGGTCGGCTGAGGACTCTTGAGGACATGGGCTTTCGGTCGCCTGCTCGGCGACGTGTTGGGTGCTCGGCGGGTGTGGCGAGATATCGTAGGGTCTTCGCTCGACTCGCCGGGCCTTGGTCGCCCTGGCGTGTCTCGCCCCGGGTTTGATGGAGACATCGAACACCCGGAGGATTCGTAGTCATGGCGGCACCACGGAAGAACCCCGACGAGTTGCGTGCACGGGCCACCCGTCTGGTGGTCGAGGCCAGGCGAGACCCGGCGTCGGCTGCCGGGGCGATCAAACGGATCGCGGACCAGCTCGGCGTGCATCCCGAGGCGTTGCGGCAGTGGGTGAAACAGGCCGAAACCGATGACGGGACACCGTCGGGAACGGCCTCGACAGACTCCGCCAGGATCGCCGAGTTGGAACGTGAGGTGCGTGAGCTGCGTCGGGCGAACCAGATCCTGAAGTCAGCGGCGTCTTTCTTCGCGGCGGAGCTGGACCGTCCCTCGCGATGAAGGTCGCTTTCGTTGACTCCCAACGAAAGGAGCACGGTGTCCAGCCGGTCCTGCGGGTGCTTGAGGGCACGCCCGCGCAGATCGCACCGTCGACCTACTACGCCGCCATGACACGTCCCGAGTCCGCCCGCGCGGCGTCCGACCGGGTGCTGATGGAGAAGATCAAGCGGGTGCACCAGGCGAACTACGACGTCTACGGGGTCCGCAAGGTCTGGGCCGAGCTGAACCGGCAGGGTGTGGATGTGGCCCGGTGCACGGTCGAGTGGCTCATGCGCGAGGCGGGGTTGCGTGGCCTGCCGCGTGACAAGTCTCCTCGCACGACGCGACCGGCGCCGGAGTTTTCCGGCGCCGTCACCAGGTCTGCTCGGCGGCACGAACCAGCATCTCGTTGACCGCGACGCGTCGGCCACGGGTCACCATGTACCGCACCGCGTCGGCGATGTCCGAGGGCTGCATCAACGTCACTTCGGCGACCTGGTCCAGGAAGGCCTCCCGGACGCCGTCGCGTGTGTGGGTGGCCATCTCGGTGTCGACGATGCCCGGCGCCACCACGCCGACCCGCACGCGGTGCGGCACCAGTTCCTGCCGCAGCGCCTCGGAGAAGCCGTTGACGCCGAACTTGGTCAGGCTGTAGACGGCGTTGCCGGACCGGGCCAGCCGGCCCGAGGTCGAGCTGATGTTGACCAGGTCCGCCACGCCGCGCGGCCCGATGGTGGCGGCACGCCGCAGGTGCGGCAGGGCGGCCCTGGCGATGTTGAGCGTGCCGTTGAGGTTGACCGAAAGCATCCGCTCCCACTCGCCGTCGGGCGCGTCGGCGACCGGGCCGGCCAGCATGAGGCCGGCGTTGTTGACCACGATGTCCAGCCGGCCCCATTCGGTGACCGCGCGTGCGACGGCATCGGCCGCCCGCGTGGCATCGGTGACGAGCGACTTCAGTCGGTCGACGCGGCGGGCGACCAGTGCGACGGCCGCGCCGTCCGCGGCCAGGCCGCGGGCGATCGCGGCGCCGATGCCGCTGCTGGCGCCGGTCACCAGCGCGACGGTCCCGTTCAAGGGCGCATTCATGAGTGAAACTCTTTCTGGAATTGGGAAACGGCGATCAACTGACGACGAGCACGGTCTTGCCGCGAGCGGGCTGGGCGCTCTGGGCCGCGCCCGCCTCGGCCAACGGGAACGTCGCGCCGACCACCGGAGCCAGTTGCTTGCCGGCCACGAGGCCGACGAGGGCGTTCATGCCGACCCGGTCGGCCTCGACGAGCAGCGTCGCGGTGCGGATGCGCCGGCGCTCGGCCTCGGCCCTGGCCGGACCCAGCGCCGGAGGCGCGAGGGTGACGAAGACACCGCCGACCTTGAGGGAGTCGAAGGCCGGCAGCGGGTCCCCACCGGTGGTGTCCAGCACGACGTCCAGATCCCGGACCGACTTGGTGTAGTCGGTGGTGACGCGGTCGATCACCTCGTCGGCGCCGAGCGCACGCGCGAAGTCGACGTTGGGGGAGGACACCACGGCGGTGACGTGCGCGCCGAGCGCCTTGGCGATCTGCACGGCGAGGTGGCCGACGCCGCCGGCCGCGCCGTTGATCAGCACCCGGCTGCCGGCGGTGACGTGCGCTGTCTCGGCCAGCGCCTGCCAGGCGGTCAGTCCGGCCAACGGCAGCGCCGCCGCCTCGATGTGCGTGAGCGCGTCGGGCTTGGGCACGAACAAGCGGGCCGGGACGACGGCGTACTCCGCGTACGCCCCGTGTCCGCCGGGGAAGGGCAGCATGCCGAAGACCTCGTCGCCGACCTGGTGGACGGTGACGCCGAGGCCGACCGCCGCCACGGTGCCGGAGACGTCCCAGCCGAGCGTGAACGGCGGTTCGCCCAGGAACATGCCGGTCTGGCGGTTGGTGGCGTCGATCGGGTTCACGCCGGCGGCGTGCACCCGGACGAGGATCTGGCTGATGCCGGGCTTCGGGACCGGGGCCGTGGTGGGCGTGAGGACCTCGGGCCCGCCGAGCCGGTTCTGGCTGATGATCTGCATGGTGTCGGTCATGCGATCAATGCTGCGACCAGCACGGATCCGTCGACCATGGCAGATTGGTCAGCTTCCGATAGAATTCTGCCATGCCGTCCGACGGAGCGCCCCCGCACCAGATCGCCGTGCTCGCGCTCGATGGGGTGTTCCCGTTCGAGCTGGGCATCCCGGCCCGCGTGTTCGGGGCGGCCGGCGGTGCCTACGAGGTGCGGACGTGCTCGGTGGACGGCGGTCCCATCGAGACGAATGCCGGCTTCGCCATCACGCCGGCGCACGGTCCGGAAATCCTGGAGTCCGCCGGCACGGTCATCGTCGCCCCGACGCATCCGTCCCGCCTCGGGCCCCGGTTGTCCGAACCGGTGGCCACCGCGATGCGGCGGATCCGGCCCGGCACCCGGGTGGCCTCGATCTGCACCGGCGCGTTCGTGCTGGCCGCCGCCGGTCTGCTCGACCGTCGCCGCGCCACCACGCACTGGGAGGCGGCCGAGCAGTTCCGCATGTGGTTCCCGCACATCCGTTTGGACGAAGACGTGCTGTTCATCGACGACGGCGAGGTCCTGACCTCCGCCGGCGCCGCGTCCGGAGTGGACCTGTGCCTGCACCTGATCCGCTCGGACCTGGGCAGCGAGATCGCCAACCGTGCCGCGCGTCGTTGTGTGGTGCCGCCGTTCCGTGACGGCGGCCAGGCCCAGTACATCGACCGGCCCGTGCCCGACGACCCGGCTTCCTCCACCGCGCCGGCACGCCAGTGGGCGCTGGAGCACATGGCCGCGCCGCTGAGCGTTCCCGAGTTGGCGGACCTGGTGCACATGAGCCCTCGCACCTTCGCCCGCAGGTTCCGCGACGAGACGGGCCTGCCGCCGCACCGGTGGATCATCCAGCAGCGCCTGCATCGGGCCCGGCATCTGCTGGAGTCCAGCACGTTGTCGGTCGACCAGATCGCCGCCGATGTCGGCTTCGCCACCGCCACGTCGTTGCGCCAGCACATGAACGCCGAACTCGGGGTGTCCCCGCACGCCTACCGCCGCACGTTCCGCGCCGAGTCGACGACCGAGCTGGTCGGTTGAGTCCCTCGACAGGCCGTGCTTGATCGCCGGCGTTGCCGTACGAGCTCGCGACCCTCGTCGATCATGTCGTGCCGCTGGGAACCCGGCGGAACGGGTCGGAAGTGGGTGAACGAGGGGGCTGACACGACGTTGACCTGCGGCGATTGGTGTCGCCGCAGGTCAACGGGGGGCGTCACAATCTTGACAAGGTAGGGGCCACTGGTTCAATCCCAGTATCGCCCGCCAGTTATATATGCTGGTGAGAATTACGGTCGACGATCTTCGTTGGCCGTTTTCGTGTCCGACCAAGACTATTTGGCGAGAATATGGCATGGCCGGACGACCTGGCCTCCGCGGCGGCGTCGAGGGCGGGCGTCATGCGGGGGAATCAGTCGCCCAACTGCAGTCGCTCTGCCGCCGTCAGTGCGACGAATGCCACCTCGCCTCCAGCGTTCGCAGGACATGCGCCGTCGGCGCCATGTGGTCGTACACCCGGCCGATGCCCTTCATCTTCTGGCCGAGCCGGGGCCGCCGCATCACCTCGGGGGACGCCGTCCTCCTTCGCTCGGTGAGCACCGAACACCGGGGTCAGCGCAGCGCGGCGGCTATCCCGTCGGCCTTGGGGTCGCCGAGTTCGCGGAATATGGCCAAAGCCCTGCGCAAGGCGTCCCGGCGGGCTTCGCTCATGCCGGCTCGATCGTAGTCTTCGGCGAGGCTCTCCAAGGTCATTGCCTGCCCGTAGCGGTCGTCCAGTTCGTTGCGGACATCGAGCGCCTGCTGGTGGAGGTCGATGGCCTCGGCGAGCTGACCGAGCGCCCGATGCACGTTGGCGGTGCCGTTGAGCGCCCAGGATTCGGAGTAGCGGTCGCCGAGTTCGTGGAACACGGCGACAGCCCGGCTGGAATGCGCCAGTGCGCGGTCGAGCTCGCCGAGTTCGCGGAAGACACCGCTGAGGCTGTTGTGGGTCATGCCTTCGCCGTGCCGGTCGCCCAGGGACTCCCAGCCGGCGAGCGCCCGCAGCGAGAACGACACGGCCTCGTCGAGCCGGCCCCACTCGCGGCATGCGTTGCCGTATCCGATGCACACCAACGCCTCGCCGTAACTGTCTGCCCGGCGGGTCCAGATTTCGAGCGCACGGCGGAAGCAGTCCTCGGCATCGGCCTGCTGGTGCAGTTCCCGGTACGCGATGGCGAGGTTGCCGAGCAGGGTGGCAGCGCCGAAGTCGTCGCCGGCTCGCTCCGCGGCGGCCAGACCGATGCGGTGGGTGGCAATCCAATCGTCCCAAGGCTTTCTTCGGTAGAAGTAGCCCCACAACGCGGCCGCCAGCTGCCACGCGATCTCGTGCTCGCCGGCGTCGGCGGCGAGCCGGACGGCGGCGGTGAGGTTGGCTCGTTCGAGTGAACACCAGTCCAGGGCCGACTGCACGTCGTCGAATTCCCGGCCGGTCGTTGGCGGCTGCGGGTCGCTGCGGCGGCGAGGATTGAGGATCCGGCCGGCGGCATGCGCCGAACTCAGGTACCACGACAGGAGAGCGCGTACGGCCGTGTGGCGGCGGTCCTCCGACTCAGTCGCGGCGGCGCGTTCGGCAGCATAGGCGCGAAGCAGGCTGTGGAACCGATAGCGTTGCGCTGTCGGCATTTCCAACAGGCTGGCCGACCTGAGCGCATCGAGCGCCGAACGAAGCGGGCCCGGCCGCAGACCGGTCAGCGCGGCCGCGGCATCCCGGTCGAAGTCCATGCCGGGATGCAGGCCGAGCAGTCGGAAGACCTCGGCCACCTGCGCGGTAAGTGCTTTGTAGGACAAGGAGAACACCGCTCGGACGGCGCCGGCGTCGTCGTCGGTCGCGAGCACGTCCAGGCGATCGCGTTCGTCGGCCAGCTCGGACACGAGCTCGGCCACGCCGGCGTAGCCGCCCTCCGCGAGTCGCTCGCCGGCGATCCGCAGTGCCAGCGGGAGGTTGCCGCACATCCGCACCAGAACTGCCGATGCCGTCGGATCATGTTCAACCAGAGCGGCATCGCTGACCTCACGCAGCAGGGTCAGCGACGCGCCGTCGTCGAGCGGCTCGAGATTCATACCGGTGGCCCCCTCCAACGCTTTCAGCCCGGACAACGAGCTTCGACTGGTCACCACGACGGTGACGGTCTCGCTCCCGGGTAACAGCGGCCGGACCTGCGTCGCGCTGACGGCGTCGTCGAGCAGCACGAGCATCCGTCGATCGTGCACCAAGGAACGGAACATGCCGGCACGAGCGTCGACGCTGGTCGTCGCCAGATCGGTCGCCCCCATGGCGTGCAGGAAGCCGTCGAGCACCTCACCGGGCTCGGCCGGCGGGCTGACCGGGTCGAAGCCGCGCAGGTTGGCGAACAGCACCCCGTCGGGGAACAGGGACAGCGACCGGTGCGCCCAGTGCACGACCGCCGCCGTCTTGCCGACGCCGGGGGTGCCGACGAGCAGGGACACGCCACCCGTGGTGGCCTGGCGGTCCAGTAGGTCGAACATGGCCAGGCGGTTGACGAAGTGCTGGACCGCCCTCGGCAGTTGCTGCGGTGTAGGCCGGGTGGTCTTCGACTCGACGATCACGACGGAGTCGATGGATCCCGCCTGCACCGCCGTGTGGACGGACTGCCCGGTGATCTCGTTGCGCACGCCGCCGCGGCTGTCGGTCATGGCGAGTCCAATTCGGCCAGGGCACTGCTGATCGCCGCCGCCCGCGGGTCGCCGAGCTCCCGGAAGTACGCCTCAGCCAACTGAAGTTCCTCTCGTGCGCGGTCGGCGTCGCCGATGGCGTGCAGGGCGAGGCCGAGGTCCGCGCGGGTGATGGCGGTGCCGTAGAGGTCGTCGCTGCCCAGCCGTGCGGACAATGCCGTCCGGTAGCACTCGAGCGCCTCGTCGTGGCGGCCGCCGTCGCGGCAGGCGTTGGCCTTGTTGGACAGGGCCCAGAAGAAGCCCCGGCGGTACCCGGTCCGGTCGAATGCCCGCATCGCCGCTTCGGCGAGTTCGACGGCCTGGCCGAATTCGCCCTGCCGACAGCGGATGCCGCTGAGGTTGTTGAGCACCTTGCCGCGGAGTCGTTCGTCCTCGGCGTCCTGGATCAGGTCCAGGGCGTCCTGTGCACAGCGCAGCGCCGTGTCGACGTCGCCGATCTCGTCGTGGGCGTAGGCGAGGTGGTTCAACAGTTCCGCCCGGCCGAGCCGGTCGCCGCAGTCCCGCCACGCGACGTCGGCGAGGCGCCACAGCTCGAAGGCGTCCTCGTAGTTGTGCAGTTCGCGCTGCGCGACACCGAGACTGGTCAGCAGCGACGCCTCGGCGGGCTTGTCGCCGAGTTCGCGAGCCGCCAGCAGGGCGAGCGTGAGCACGTCGATCCACGCCGTCCAGGGCTTGCGGCGGTAGAAGTACTCCAGCATGGCCAAGGCGCGGCGAAGTGCGATCCCAGGGTCGCCGTTCGAGGCGGCCCTGCGGATCGAGATGAGCAGCTTGACCGCGGTCTCCTCGTACCACAAGACGGCGTCCCGGTCGGTGTCGAAGGACATGCGGGGGAAGGCGCGGTCGTGCGCGCCGAGCACCTGTGCCGGCCGCTCGGCGAGCGTCTGGTCGGCCGCGTTCAGCGCGTGGTCGTACCAGCTGTCGAGCTCTTCGGTGACGGCGTACATCAGCGGGACCCGCTGCGACACAAGGTTCGGATCCGACGACATCCGGGACAGCCCGACCTGGTAGCACAGCACGTCGAGCACCTGCTCGACGTAGTTGCCTCGGTCCCCGAGTTCCAGCAGATACGTGTCGATCTCCGCCACCGCCCGCCGGGCCTGTTCGATCAGCTCGGTGGCACCGCCGATCCCGGGAGGCGCGCAGGTCAGCTCCTGCACCCAGGAGTGCAGCGCCAACAGGTTGATCGTGGCCTTGCTGAGCAACACTGGTCGGGAACTGAGCTTGTGCATGTGCTCGCCGACGAACAGCGTGATCTGACCGGTCTCCTCGCTGACCGCGACCACCGGGAACTTGATGTCCCGAGCGGTGCGGGCAGCGGTGACGTGACGTGCGCCGATGCCCTGCGCGAGAACGGTCGAGCGGGGCGCGAGCACGGTGTTGAAGCGGCGGATCTCGGCCCTGTCGGTCGACAACACCAGGGCGAGGTCCATTTTCGAGAACTGGGCGATGTTCTCGGCCGATGCCGCGACGTTGTCGATCGGGAAGCCCTGTTCGCAGATCGCGGCCACCGACTCGTCGTCGCCGAGCACGAACAGGCCGCCGACGCGGGCCGCGCTGACCCGCTCGATGCCCTGCCGCAGCGGAGTGTCGAGGGCCAGGTTGGCCAACGCGTCCCGAACGGCTGCCGGAACCTCCACCATGTGCCTCCTGGCCGTGTTCGGCTTGTCGATCATTGTGCCGCTTTCCAGGGTGTCGGGGCCACTCACGGCGCCTCACAGGTCGGGCATCCGGGTGACGGTGGGCCGGCCGGATGCCATGTGACGGCGCCGAGCCGGTTGACGTCGTAAGGCGGCAACCACCCGGGCTGCGGGCGGAGCGCGATCACGCCGTGCTCGCCGCCGAGTACCTGATCGTGATGCCCCTGGCGTTCGAGCAGGGTGGCCACGGCCACCTTGGCCGCGAGCTGACCGACCAGGTGCAGGTCGGCGCCGACCGCGGTCATCGGTCGGTGGGTCGTGCCGATGCCGTACTCGGCGTCCAACGTCGGCTCCGGCCTCAGGCCGCCCGCGTTGAACAATGCTTCGCGCTGGCAGCCGAGGCACCCCACATCCGCCCACGGCCGGAGTCTGATGATCTCGCCGAGTCCGCCGGTCTCCAGCACGCAGGCGAGGACCGCGGTCTTGCCGGCACGTCGGGCCAGATGGCTTACCACCTGTCGCGGCGGCACGCCGTCGGCCGCGCACAGCACCAGATCCACCTCGGTCAGCAGATCACGGACCTTGTCGGCGTCGGTGACCACGTTCAGCACATGCTGCTCCACGGTCGTGTCCGGGCGGAGTTCCGCGAGGTCGTCCCGCAGCGCGTTGACCTTGAACCGGCCGACGTGCCGTTCCCCGCACACATGCCGGGGCAGGTTGTGCCACTGAAGCCGATCAGGGTCGAGCAGGTGGAGTCGCCCGATGCCGTAGCCGGCCAACGCGTGCGCGACCGCCCCGCCGATGCTGCCCGTGCCCACTACCAGCATCGTCGTCTCGGCGAGTTCCGCGACCGGCCAATGCGGCTCGAGCGCGGGCATGCCGGTGCGTGTCGGTTGGACACTGATCGGCAAAGGCAATGCGCCCTCGGCCGTGAGCCGCCATAGCGCGAACTCGGGCACCGTCATCTCGGGAAACTCGGCCTCTGCGTCAAGCGCGTGGGTGATGGCCAGATAGGCGCCGCCGCCGGGGCTGCGGAAGCCGTTCGGGATCAGCCCACGGAACACGGCCAGCTCGATCATGCCGTCCTGAGCGCGAGCAAAGAGCCATTGCAGGTTCACAAAAGCCGGCACCCGATACCAGTGCCCGGTCGCGATGTCGTCGCCGGATCGCACGAAGTGGCCCAATGGCGCGGGCTCGGTCGCCATCTTCGGCCCGTTCCCACTGGACACCGCGGACACGCCGGCCAGCAGTTCAGGCCCGGACACCTTCAATGTCAGGTGGCCCCAGCCGTTGCCCGACCGGATAGCCTGCGCCGCCGAGGCGGTGAGCATGATCATGTGGTCAGCCACGGCGGGCCACCTCCGTGATCAGCTCGTCGTGCTGTGGATCCGCCACGATCCCGTTCTCGGTCATGGATTCGATGGCGTCGCTGGTCATCAGCGCGTACTCGATGCGCCAGCCGGCCGCCTTGAGCAGCAGCTCGACCACCGAATCGCGGCACGTCCACTGGGCCGGCTGAGCCAGCAGACAGAGGCTGCCGTCGCCCAGCAGGTGCCATCGGTGCTGGGTGCGGCTGTGGATGTCGGGCTCCGGGTCGACCGGGAAGACGGCCGGCACGGCCGCGGGATAGGCATGGTTGTAGCGGAGTTCCAGCCCCAGACCCAGGTTGTCGGTAAGGATGTCGACGCCCGGCGGGGCAGGGCGGTCGAACGGCCACACCGGCAGCCGCCCCTGCCAACGCCCGGCGCCTTCCGGAACCCAGGTCAACTCCGGGAAGCGCTCGCCCACTTCCCGGTGGTCCCTGGCGAGTCGTCGTGGTTCGCACTGCCACCAAGTGATCGGCACCGGTTCAGCCCTGGGGACCGTCGTGCACCGCGTACGTGGGCGCGAACAAGGCCGACCGCTTCGGCGTCGCGGACGCCGGCGCCGGGAATTCGGCGCCGAGAACCTTGCGCCACAACGTCTTCGCGTACGAGTCGTCGCCCTTGTCCTCGGCGGTGACAGCCTGCGCCGCCAGGTCTCGGGCCTGCTCCAGCGCGGTGCGCAGGGCGACCGTGTCGAGGTCGGGCTGGATCGGGCCGCAGTAGCCGGCGGGATCGACGATCGGCGCGTTGACGGCCACGGCGGCGCTGGTGAAGAACCGGCTCAGGGCGACGGCGCGTGAGACGGGCCGCTCCGGCATGCACATGAGCGCCAACACCTCCATCACCAGGCTCTTGATCGGCGGCTTGGCCGTGATGCCGAGCCGCCACTGCTTGAGCACACGGACCATCGGCCGAAAGTAGGGCCAGGCCTGCTGGCGCTGCTCCACGAGGTTGATGAGGAACTCGGGGTTCGCGGCGATCCAGCGGTCCTCCTCCCGGCCGGGGATCAGCAGCGTGCCGTCCGTCCGGCGGAGCACCGGCATCACGTCGACGGTGAAACCGTTCGGGTCGTCGGGGTCGTCGAGGAAGCACTTGACGGCGCGGTTGCGGGGATCAGCGCGCCGAACCCACTGCTGGACCGTCCCGTTCGGATCGCCGAGCTCGGCCTTGACCCACTGCTGCGTGAACCGCAGGGCCTCCTCGGAGGATCCGCCGGGCAGGCCCCAGGTCGGGTGCGCCTCGCTGGCGAACACCACGACCATGTCGACGTCGTGCACCGGCTTGAGCTGCGTGGCGCGTCGCAGTGAGCCCGAGCTCCAGGACTCGTCCACGTCGACGCCCTTGGTCAGGGTCCGGCGGAACACGTCCCGGCGCTCGCGGGCGAGGCGGACCTGTTCGGGGTCGGCGTCGACGGTGCGCTGGAACTCGTCGAAGGCTGAGCTCGTGCTCATGAGCACTCCATGAAATTGGCGGCGTTACACGGTCGGCCGCACATTAACCCCTACCCCTGACAATCCCCGCCCTTCGCGCCTCGGTGTCGAGCCTATCGCGGCTCAGTCCCTAAAATGCGGGAAATGGGCCGGGTGGTCGATGCCCATTTCCGTGTCCATTCACCTTTCGGGTGAGTCCGAACAACCCGGATGGCAGCAGACTGGTTGTTCCCGGTCGGCGAAACTGACTGGCTGGCCGGCGCGACGGCGGGCGTCGGGCGCTGCCCCGGCCGAGGAATGGATCGTGGAAGGGGAGACCGCGCGTGACCGCGAACGGTGCCAGTCGGTTGGACGTGGTGCGAGGCAAAGCCGAGCAGTGGGCCGACGAGCTGATCGACCTCGGACCGCAGAACACGCTCCTGCACTATCGGGACACGAAGACGACAACGCTTGACCTGACCGAGGCGAATGCCGAGGCGCTCGGGCAGTTGCTCGGTGGACGGAAAACGAGGTTGTCGGCGTTGTTGCCGACGCAGGAAGAACACGCGAGCGCCTGCGTCAAGGCGCGCAATCTCCGGCGCAAGATGCTCCAGCTGGAGGAGGAACAGGGAGTCGAGGTGGGACGCGTGGCCCGGGGGCTGCTGCGTCTCACGCCGCCGGCCACCCGGGGGACGACGCCGGTGCAGCCGCTGCGCGCGCCGTTGTTGCTGCAGGCGATCAGCATCGAGGCGAGAACCGCGGCGGAGACCGACTACACCATCGACCTGGTCGGCGACGCGGAAGTCAACCCGGTGATGCTGTACGCGCTGAACCGACAGTTCGGCGTGGATCTGGATCTGGACCGGACCCAGGAGCAGCTCAACTCCCTGCTGGACGAGACCGAAGCGCCGAACGATCAGGTGAAGCGCCTACACGAAGCGATCGTCGAGCTGTTGGCTCGGCAGAACCTGACGGCCGACCTGGAGGAACGGGTGTTGGCCGGGCTGTTCAGCTTCGAGAACCTGCCGATGGTCAAGGACCTCAAGAGCGCCGGCGAGTTGCTGGCCGGCCACGACGTGATCGCCGCGGCTGCGGGGTACGGGCCGGCGATCGACTCGCTGCAGGGGGACGCCGCGGGTTATCGGCCCGGCCGGCCCGACGACGTGCCGCCAAGCGACGAGTTCCTGGTGTTGGACGCGGACTCGTCGCAACAGCAGGCGATTCTCGCGGTGCTCGACGGCCAGCACGTGGTCATCCAGGGACCGCCGGGAACGGGCAAGAGCCAGACCATCGCCAATATCATCGCTTCAGGGGTGGCACGCGGGAAGCGCATCTTGTTCGTCACCGAGAAGCGCGCCGCGATCGAGGCCGTCACCGAGCGGCTGGAACAGGTCGACCTGCACCACCTCGTGCTGGACCTGCACGAGCAGAAGCTCGGCCGGCGCCAGGTGGCCGAGCAGGTCGCCGAGTCGTTGGACCGGGCCAGCCGGCAACTGCCGCCGCAGGTGAACGGGCTGCACGAGCGGTTGGCCGACCACCGCAGGCAGATGATCCAGCACGTCCACGAGCTGCACGATCCCCGCGCGCCCTGGGAGACGAGCGCGTACCAGATCTACAACGCGCTGCTCGACCTGCCGAGGAACGCCAGCAACGAGGTGTACTTCCGGAGTTCCCAGCTGAACGCGCTCAGTCGGGACGTGCTGCGGCACGTCGAGAACGACCTCGTCAGGTTCGTCAACATGGGAGGCCTGGCGGTCCGGCGGGGCGACTCACCGTGGTCGCGCTGCGAAATCCGGGACGAACGGGATGTCGCGCAGGTCCGGGTGCAGCTCGACGAGTTGACCGGGAGGTCGTGGCGGGACGCCCAGTCCGAGCTCCGCGCGCTGGTCGGCCGGGCTGGCCTGCGCCGACCGCTCGACCTGGCAGGGTGGCAGGACGTGCTGGGGCTGCTCGGCGACGTGGAGAAGACCGTGTCCTACTACGACGAGGAGATCTTCTCGGCCTCGTTGGACGACCTGTGTTTCGCCACGGGTGACCGCGTATGGCGGGCTCGGCATCCCCGTGGACTGGGCTGGTGGCGACGTCGGGGGCTACGCAAGGAGATCCGCGCGAGGCGCACGGTCGGCAAATGCGACCGGGCCACTCTGCACGACGAGATGTTGGCAGCGTCGACACAGCTCGACCGCTGGGGGCAGTTGGCCATCGAGGGCGGCACGCCGGCCGCGGTCCTCGGGCTCGGCGAGGCGCTCACCCTGTTCACCGAGGTCCGTGACCAGTTGGCCGCGGTGGCGATGTCCGCTCGCATCGAGGAGCCCGGGCAGTGGTCGGAGGAGCGGGTCACCTCGACCCTCAAGGAGCTCAAGGGCGATCTGAACACGCTCTACCGGATTCCCGAGCTGAACACGATCACCGATAGGTTGCACGCTTTGGGGCTGGAGCGGCTGCTTGACGAGCTGGTCGGCCGGGACGCCGATGCCGACGAGGCGCTGAACGTGCTGCGGTTCTCCTGGCACAGTTCGTTGCTGGAGGAGCTCAAGCTACGGGTGCCCTACCTGGCCCAGTTCACCGGGCTGCAGCACGACCGGGTCGTCGCGGAGTTCAGGGAGGCCGACGCCGAGCACTTTCGGCTCAACGCCCACCGGATCAGGCGATCCGTCGCCGAGCGGTTGCGAACGGCCCGCGACGCCAATCCGCAGCAGAACGCGCTGGTGCTCGGCGAGGCGAAGCGCAAGCGCGGCCACATGCCCATCCGCAAGCTGGTGGCCAAGGCGCCGGATGTCCTGTTGGCGGCGAGGCCGTGCTGGGCGATGTCGCCGATCGTGGTCAGCCGCCTGCTCCCGGCGCAGCGGCTGTTCGACCTGGTGATCTTCGACGAGGCCAGCCAGGTCGAGCCGTACGACGCGATGACCGCCATCATGCGCGGCGAACAGCTCGTGGTGGCCGGCGACGACCGGCAGCTGCCGCCGACCAAGTTCTTCCGTCGCACCCTGCTCGGCGCCGCGGGAGAGGACGAGGAGGACGACGACCAGCAGGCGGCGACACCGAGCGTCGGTGACTTCGAGTCGATCCTGAAGTGCCTGGCCGCTCTGATCCCACGTTCCCACACGCTCCGATGGCACTACCGCAGCCAGGACGAGCGGCTGATCGCGTTCTCCAACCACGAGATCTACGGCGACAAGCTGGTCACCTTCCCCGGCCGCAACGAGGAGAGCCCGCTTCGGCTGGAGATCGTGGACGGCTACGCCGCGCCGGGTTCCGGCGGCGTGGCCGACGAGGAGGTCAGCCGCGTGGTCGAGCTCGTGCGCGAGCACGTGCGACAGCATCCAGCCGACACACTGGGCGTGATCTCGATGAACGTGAAGAACGCCGACCGCATCGAGGGTGCGTTGCGCCGGGCCGCCCAGCAGCATCCGGAACTGGCCGAGTTCACCGCGCGGATGCAGGGCCCCGGCCGACGGTTGTTCGTCAAGAGCCTGGAGCGGGTGCAGGGTGACGAGCGGGATGCGATCATCCTCAGCATCGGCTACTCCAAGGGGCCTGACGGCCGGCTGCCGATGCGCTTCGGCCCGCTCAACCACGAGGGCGGTGAGCGGCGCCTGAACGTCGCGGTCACCCGGGCCCGGCGCCGGATGTGGGTGGCCAGCACGTTCACCCATCACGACATGGCCCCCGACTGGCACGCCCAGGGACCCGCGCTGCTGCGGCGATTCCTGGAGCTGGCGGCTGACGGCGGCCGACCAGCGGACATCGGCCGGGCAGACGCCCAGGAGCTCAACGGATTCGAGCGCAGCATCCAGGAGGCGTTGGTGGCCGCGGGCGTCCCCGTCGTAGCGCAGTGGGGTGTTTCGGGCTACCGCATCGACTTCGCGCTCTCCCATCCGGAGCAGGACGGCCGGATGGTGCTGGCCGTCGAAGCCGACGGCGACCGGTACCACTGGTCGGAGTCGGCGCGCGACCGCGACCGGCTGCGGCAGGAACATCTCGAACGGCTCGGTTGGCGTTTCCACCGCGTGTGGGCCAGCGAGTGGTTCAGCGATCCGGAGAAGCAGACCGCGAGAATCGTCGAGCGCTGGCGCGAGGCCGTCGCCGACGCCGACCGGGAGCCGGATCCGGCGCCACCGGCCGTCGAACGCGTTGAGGCGCCCGTCACGAAGGTGGTTCGGGGTCCTCGGCCACCGGTGCCCTATCGAGCCAAGATCGATGAGTACAGCCCGGCCGAGCTGACGGCGATCGCCCGGTGGGTGCTGTCCGACGGGCTGGCGCTGGATCGGGAGACGCGGATCGACCAGATGCGGGAGGAGCTGCGGTTCTCACGCCGTGGTAGGCGGATCGTGGAACGGGCGTCCATCGCGCTCGACGAGGTGGAGAAGTCGATGAAGGGGGAGGCAAGCTGATGTTTCCGCTTGACGGCAGGACATTGGACCGGGTCGCCCGGCTCGTCGTCGACATCGACAGCCCGAACGAGCGTCGTGGTTACGAGCTTGAGCAGCTGCTGAGCAGCGCCGGGTGGGCCGACCCGCCGCAGTACGACGGTTCGCAGCGGATCCCCTGGCTGGTCGACGCACTCACCGACCGGTCGGACAGTCGAGCCGACATCGAACGGTTTCTCTGCCGCGTCTGCGATCCGCTCGAATACGACGGCGGGATGGCGGCCGCCGACGCGTGTCGCCAGGAGCTCAACCGCGTCCTGGAGTTCGAGCGGCTCGTGATCACCTACGTCGGCGGGCGTCCCGTGCTCGGCGAGCTTACCGATGAGTCCGAGCGGCCGGTGTACGGCGCTCCGGTCGAGGTCGAGCGGCGCCTGCGCGTGCTGCTGTCCGACGAGCAGGTGATTGCCCTGCTGGTCGACCGGATCGAGCAGAGCCGGTCGGCGGAGGCCTCTGGCGCCTATCTGCTGGCGCTGTTCGGCATCGGCAGCTTCGTCGAGGGACTGCTCTTCACCGTCCTGAAGGAGCAGTTCCCCGACCTGGTCCGTGCCGGCTTTCGCGGCCGGGACGGCCGGCAGGTGCCCGCGAGCAGGGCCGGTTTGGAGTTGTTGATCGAGACCGCGCACCGGCAGCGCCTGATCGAGCTGGACGCCAGGAATTTCCTCCACCACGTCCGCGACTTCCGCAACTACATCCATCCGCGCCAACAGTTGGAGCGCGACTTCACCCCCAACAAGGACACCGTGAACATGTGCTGGATGCCGGTGAACGCCGTGCTCAACGACCTGGAGGAGCGAGTGACCGAGCGCGGGGTCGAATCCACCGTGTGACCTGCCCCGGATTCTGGGAGCAGGCAGGTTTTCTGTGCGGCACAGCCGTTTCCTCGACCACGGGATCGCTGGCCGATCAGATCGCGCCGCGATGTGTGACGTGCGCCTGATGTCTGTCGGCTGTGTCGACCGGGACCCAGCCGGCGGGTCTTGGGGGCGACGTCGGTCGCTGCGGCGAGGTGCGCGGCGGGCCTGGGGTGGTGGCGGTGGACGACCCGGCGGAGTCGGGCTTATGAAGACTTGCTAAGGTATGCAATTGCTGAGTCTCGCGGGAGTTGGCGTGGTCGGTCCTCGGGCATCCGGCGGACGAGGAAGGATCTACGACATGACGACAACAGTGGACACGGGGTGCGCGCCGGCGCAGGCGGAGCTGGGTGTGGGGCGGTCGACGTGAGCAGGCCGCTCTACCAGCTGAAGGCGGAGTTCTTCAAGACGTTGGGGCATCCGGCGAGGATTCGGGTGCTGGAGCTGCTCAGCCAGCGGGAGCACGCGGTGGCGGAGATGCTCCCGGAGGTGGGCATCGAGGCGGCCAACCTGTCCCAGCAGCTGGCGGTGCTGCGGAGGGCCGGACTGGTGACCACGCGCAAGGAGGGCTCGAACGTCTTCTACTCGCTGACCAGCCCGCAGGTGGCGGAACTGCTCGCGGTGGCGCGGTCGATCCTGACCGGGGTGCTGTCGGGGCAGGTCGAGCTGCTGGCCGACCTGCGCACGGCCCCCGCGCCGGACGCCTCGGAGTCGGCAACAGGGGGAAGTTAGACCGCGGTCGCCCCGCCGTCCTCACTCACGGTCGCCGGGCGGGGTGGCCGCTCCCGGATCTCGTACGAGGGAGCAGAGTGTGTTGGGGCTGTGGCGCAAGATCCGCAGTGTCGGGCGGGTGGCCGAACCGGCGCCGCCACGGCCGGAGGTTGACCGGCCGGCGGCCGCGGCGGGGCTGCGCGGGTCGGTGCAGGTGCGGCACGTGGACGCGGGCTCGTGCAACGGGTGCGAGGTGGAGATCGCCGCGGCGTTCGGCCCGGTGTACGACGCCGACCGTTACGGGGCCCGGCTGGTGGCCTCGCCACGGCATGCCGACGCGCTGCTGGTGACGGGTCCGGTGACGCGCAACATGGCCGAGCCGCTGCGCCGCACCTACGACGCCGTGCCCGGCCCGAAGGTGGTGGTCGCGGTCGGCGACTGCGCACGGAACTGCGGGGTGTTCGCCGGCGCCTACGGGGTGGCCGGAGCGGTGCGCGATGTGGTTCCGGTCGACGTGGAGATCGCGGGCTGCCCGCCGCGGCCGGAGGCGGTCATCGAGGGGCTGCGGAAGCTGACCGGCCGGTGAACCCGACAGGAGCGAGCCTCGGCGTCGCGGTGGCGGTCGGCCTGCTGTCGGCGCTGACCGCTGTGGTTGTGCCGCGGCGACTGCGGGCGGTGGCGTCCGGCGTGGGCACGGCGCTCTGCGGCGCGGCCGCGGTGGCGTCCGGGATCTGGGCGATGTCCGGCACGGCGTTTTCCCTGCGCCTGCCGGCGCTGCTGCCACTGTCCGGCGTGACGATCATGGTGGACGCGTTGGGCGGCCTGTTCCTGGCGGTCGTCGGCGCGGTGGCCGTCGCGGCCGGCGTCTACGCCGTCGGCTACGCCCGCGACAGCGCCGGCCGGCTGGTGCAGGCGGTGTTCCCGCTGTTCGTGGTGGCGATGCTGCTGGTGGTCTGCGCCGCCAGCGTGGGCACGTTGCTGGTGTGCTGGGAGCTGATGGCGCTGTTCTCGCTGCTGCTGGTGCTGGCCGAGCACAAGCGCCGGCCCGAGGTGGCCGAGGCGGGCCGCTGGTACGCGGTGATGACGCACCTGGGGCTGATCGCGATCCTGATCGGCCTGCTGGTGCTGGCGGCGCACGCTTCGACGGATTCGTTCCCCGCGCTGCGGGACGCCGGACGGCACCTGTCGCCGACCGCGGCTGCCGTGGTGTTCCTGCTGGCATTGGTCGGATTCGGTGCCAAGGCGGGGATCCTGCCGCTGCACGCCTGGCTGCCCCGGGCACACCCGGAGGCGCCCAGCCCCGTGTCGGCGTTGATGTCGGCGGCGATGGTCAACCTCGGCGTGTACGGGATCGTGCGGGTCGGGTTCGACCTGCTCGGCGGCGGCCCCCGCTGGTGGTGGCTGGTGGTGCTGGCGCTGGGGGCGGCCTCGGCGGTCTACGGCATCCTCCAGGCCGCGATGAGCACCGACCTCAAACGGCTGCTGGGCTACTCGACCACCGAGAACATGGGGTTGGCGCTGGTCGGCGTGGGCGCCGCCGGGATGTTCGCCTCGGCCGGCGACCTGGTGCTGGCCGGGCTTTCGCTGGCCGCCGCTCTGCTGCACGTGGTCAACCACGCGGCGTTCAAGACGCTGCTGTTCCTGGCCGCCGGCTCGGTCCTGCACGGCGCCGGCAGCCGTGACCTGGACGCGCTGGGCGGTCTGCGCGTGTCGATGCCGGCGACATCGGCGGCGTTCGGGCTGGGCGCGTTGGCCGCCTCGGCGCTGCCGCCGGGCACCGCGTTCGTCAGTGAGTGGCTGCTGTTGCAGGCCTTGATCCACGGGCTGCCCGCATCGGGGGCCGCGACCGCGATCGCCATGCCGATCGCGGTGGCCGCGGTGGCGCTGACCGCCGGGTTGGCGGTGGCCACCTTCGTCAAGGCGTTCGGCGTCGGATTCCTGGCCCGGCCAAGGAGTTCCGGGGCCGAGAACGCTCGGGAGAGCCCGGCCGCCATGCTGGCCGGGATGGGGATCGCGGGCGCGGCCTGCGTCGGGTTGGCGCTGTTGCCGGGAGTGGTGCTGCCGGCGATCGGGTCGGTGGCCGGCCGCGTGGTGGGCTCGCCCGGCCCCACCCTGGCCGACGCGGTGACGGTCCGGCTGGCCGGGGTGGCCGGGTCGCTCTCGCCGTTGATGATGGCCATCGCCCTGGCCGCCGCGACCGTGCTGGTGATCGGCGTGCTGCGGGCGGTCGCGGTGCGCCGGGCACGCCGCGCGGCACGGCTGTGGGACTGCGGCGCCGGCCCGCTGTCGGCGCGAATGGAATACACCGCGACCTCCTTCGCCGAACCCTTGCAACGGGTTTTCGACAACGTGGTGGAGCCGGAGACCGATGTGGACGTCACGCACAGCCGTGAGTCCGCCTACCTGGTGGAAGCCGTGCGCTATCGGCGGCAGGTGCCCGACCGGATCGAACGCCGCCTCTATCGGCCCGTGCTGACCGCCGTGGCCGCCTGGGGCCGGGCGGGGCGGCGGTTGGCCACCGGCAGCGTGCACCGCTATCTCGGCTACGGCTTCTACACCGTCTGCGGCCTGTTGATCCTGCTGGCGGTGCTCCCGTGAACGCCCACAGCCGCCGCGGTGGCGTCGTGATCGTGCACCTGCCGACGCCGGACGAGCAGTTACCGTCCGGTCCTTTGTGGACAGTAGTCGACGATGACGACGGCCTGGCGATCGCCAGCCGACCCGATCACCGCAGCGTTGTGCTGCTGATGCGCACCGCCCAGGAGGCGAGCGCCCTGACCACGCTGCGGCTGGCGCCGGCCGCCGCCCGTGCCGCGGCCGCCGCGCTGCTGGCCGCCGCCGACCACGCCGAAGGGCAGGAGACGACCCGATGAGCGCACTGGGTGTGGTCGGCGGCGTGGTGCAGCCGCTGGTGATCGTGGCCGGATCCCCGGTCCTGGTCGGGGTGATGCGCCAGGTCCGGGCGAGGCTGGAAGGCCGCGCGGGGGCCGGGATCGGCCAGCCCTGGCGGGATCTGCGCAAGCTGTTCGGCAAGGAGCCGATCACGCCGCGCGGCACGAGCGAGGTGTTCCGGCTCGCGCCGCTGGTGCTGGTGGCCACCACGCTGGTGGTCGCGGTCGTGGTCCCGTACGTCACCACCGAGTCGGCGCTGGACCCGGTCGCGGACCTGTTCGCGGTCGTCGCCCTGCTGGCGGCGGGCACCGTGGCGCTGGCGCTGGCCGGCCTGGACACCGGCACGGCGTTCGGCGGCATGGGCGCCAGCCGGGAGATGACCATCATCGCGCTGGTCGAGCCGACCCTGCTGGTGGCGATCTTCGCCCTGTCGGTGCGGGTGGGCTCGACCAACCTGGCCGCGATCGTGTCCTCCACCCTGCATGATCCGTCCCGGGTGGTCTCGCCGGTCAGTCTGCTGGCGGCGGTCGCGCTGACCGTGGTGATCGTCGCCGAGACCGGGCGGCTGCCGGTGGACAATCCGTCCACGCACCTGGAGCTGACCATGGTGCACGAGGCCATGGTGCTGGAGTACGCCGGCCCGGACCTGGCGCTGGTCGAGCTGGCCTCGGCGATGCGGCTCACGGTGTTCCTCGGTCTGCTGGCCAATCTGTTCGTGCCGTGGGGCATCGCCACCTCGACCAGTCCGCTCGCGGTGCTCTCGGGGGTCGTGGCCGTGGCGGTCAAGGTCACGGTGCTGGGCGCGATCCTGGCGGCGGGCGAGGTGTTCCTGGCCAAACTGCGGCTGTTTCGGGTGCCGGAGTTGCTGGCCGGCTCGTTCCTGCTGGCCCTGCTCGCGGTCGCCGCCTCGTTTTTTCTGGCCTGACAAGGAGAACGCCATCCCGTGACTGACACCACCTCGGTCCAGCTGCTGGACCTGGCCTGTGGCGGGCTGTTGCTGACGGCCGTGTTGGTGCTGTGGCGCCGGGAGCTGGCCGTGATCGTTCGGGTCTTCGCCGTGCAGGGCGTGGCGCTGGCCGCTCTGGTCGGTGTGCTGGCGATTCGTGAGGGATCCTCGGAACTTGGCGGGGTCGCGATCGGGATCCTGGTGCTGCGCGCGGGCCTGCTTCCCTGGTTGCTGCGCCGGGCCCTGGACCAGGCCGGGCCGGCCCGGCGGGAGACCCGGCCGCTGGTCAATGTCGCCGCCTCGCTGTTGGCGGCGGCCCTGCTGACCCTGTTGGCCTACGCCGTCTCCCAGCCGCTGGTCGCGCTCGACCCGTCGCCGGCCACGCGGGCGGTCCCGGTCGGCGTCACGGTGGTGCTGCTCGGCTTCTTCGTGCTGGTCACCCGCCGCCGCGCGTTGTCGCAGCTGGTCGGGTTCCTGTTGATGGACAACGGAATCACGGCGATCGGGTTCCTCACCACCTCCGGGGTCGGCCTGGTCGTCGAGCTCGGGGTGTCGCTGGACGTGCTGCTGGCCGTGCTGGTGCTGCGGATCCTGACCAGCCGGATGCGGGAGTCCTTCGGCGACACCGACCTGGACGAGTTGCGGGAGTTGCACGACTGATGATCACGATGTTGACGCTCGTGCCGGTCCTGGCGCCGCTGGTGGGGGCCGTGGTGTTTCTGGTGGCCGGGTGGCGGCCGGCCACGGCGTGGCTGAGCGCCGTCAGCGCCGCGCTGGTGTTGGCCGCCGGGATCGGCGCTGCTGTCGCGGTCGCCACGGCTGGGTCGCACACCGCGCTGGGCGGCCTGGTGCGGGTGGACGCGCTGTCGGCGTTCATGCTGATCGTGATCGGCGCGGTCGGATCGCTGGCCACCGCCGCGACCCCGGCGTATCTGTCCGCCGAGATCCGGGCCGGTCGCGCGAGCCCGCGCACCGCCACCCGGCACAGTCTGCTGGTGCAGGCGTTCCTGGCCGCCATGGCGCTGGCGGTGCTGGCCGCGGACCTGGGCGTGCTGTGGATCGCGATCGAGGCCACGACGATCGTCACCGCGTTCCTGGTCGGGCAACGCCGCACCCGCTCGGCGGTCGAGGCGGCGTGGAAGTACGTGGTGATCTGCTCGACCGGGATCGCATTGGCTCTGCTGGGCACGCTGCTGCTCAACTACGCCGCCCGGCACAGCCCGGGCGCGCCGGGGTTGGACTGGGCCGGGCTGGTGGCCGGCGCGCACGCCCTTGATCCCGGGGTCACCAGGATCGCGGTGGCGCTGTTGGTGATCGGTTTCGGCACGAAGGCCGGGCTGGCGCCGCTGCACGCCTGGCTGCCCGACGCGCACTCGCAGGCCCCGGCGCCGGTGTCGGCGCTGATGTCCGGGGTGCTGCTGTCGGTCGCGTTCTACGCGATCCTGCGGGTGAAGGTGATCGCCGACGCGGCGCTGGGCATCGGGTTCGCCCGTGCCCTGCTGATCGTCATGGCGCTGGCCTCGCTCGTGCTGGCCGCGTCGCTGCTGGTGGCCCAGCGCGACTACAAGCGGATGCTGGCCTACTCCAGCATCGAGCACATGGGTCTGCTGGCCCTCGGCGCCGCGGTCGGCGGCCCGCTGGCCGCGGCCGCGGTGCTGCTGCACATCCTGGGCCACGGCCTGGCCAAGGGCGTGCTGTTCCTCGGCGCCGGCCACGTCCTCCAGACCACCGGCGCCAGCCGGATCGGCGAGGTCCGCGGACTGGCCGCCCGCCAGCCGCTGGTGGCCGGGTGCCTGGGGTTCGGGATGCTCGCGCTGATCGGGATGCCCCCGTTCAGCGTGTTCGCCAGCGAACTCGGGATCGCCCGCGCCGGGTTCGCCTCGGGGCTGGGCTGGGCCACCGCCGCCGCACTCCTGCTGGTGCTGGTGATCGCCGCCGCCCTGCTCACCCACACCAGCCGGATGCTGTTGGGCAGCCCGCCCGACAGCCCCGGCGCCGCCACGGCGGCCGGGCCCCGCCTGCCGGTGTTCGCCGCGACCGCGTTGCTGGGCGGGCTCGCGGTGTGCGCCGGGCTCGGCGTCACCGCCGGACCGTTGACCGATCTGCTGGCCTCGGCCGCCGCGATCCTTGTGGGGACACCATGACACGGACCTTCGGCGATCTGGTCGGCCACCGCCGCACCGCCCAGTCGATCAGCCCCGGCGAGTTGCCCGGCCACGCCCTGTCCCTGCTGGAATCCGGTTATCGGGTCGCGTTGGTCGCCGGTCACGACGACGGCGACCAGCTGCGCGCGGTGTATCTGTTCACCGACGCGGCCACCGACCACCGCCTCGAACTGCACGTGCCGCTGGATCGGGAGTCGCCGCACCTGCCGAGCCTGGCCGGGATCTCCTTCCCGGCCGGACGGTTCGAGCGGGAGATGCGCGACCTCTACGGGATCGTGCCCGACGAGCATCCGCTGCCCCGGCGACTCGTCCGACACTTCCATTGGCCCAGGGGCTGGTATCCGATGCTGGCCGACGCCGGCGATCCGCCCGCCTTCGGCGACGTCGACGGCCCGTATCCTTTTAGGACGGTGGAAGGCCCCGGGGTGTACGAGATCCCGGTCGGGCCGGTGCACGCCGGCATGATCGGACCCGGGCACTTCCGGTTCTCCGTGGTCGGCGAGACCATCCTCAACCTCAAGGCCCGCCTGTGGTTCGTGCACCGGGGCGTCGAGAAGCTGTTCCAGGGCCGACGGGCCGACGCCGGCGTCGAGTTGGCCGAGCGGGTCAGCGGGGACACCTCGGTCGGGCACAACCTGGCCTTCTGCCTGGCCGTCGAGGACGCCCTGGGCATTCCCGTGCCGACGTCGGCCCAGCGGTCCCGGGCGATCCTGCTGGAACTGGAACGGCTCTACAACCACGTCACCGACATCGGGGCGCTGTGCAACGACGTCGGCCACGGCATCCTCAACGCCCACGCCCAGCGGATACGGGAACAACTCCTGCGGATCAACGACGAGGTCACCGGGCACCGGCTGCTGCGGGGCGCGATCCGCCCCGGCGCGACCACCCTCGTGCGACCGCCGGACATCCGTGTGTTGCAGGCGATCGGCGCGGACGTCGCCGAGGTGGTCGCGCTGGCCATGGACCACAGTGTGGTCAACGACCGGTTCGCCGGCACCGCCGTGCTCACCGCGAAGCAGGCCGCCGACCTGGGCACGCTGGGCTATGTCGCCCGAGCCAGCGGCCTCACGGTGGACGCCCGCCACGACTTTCCGTTCCTGCGCACCGGACTGCCGCGCACTGTGCCCAGCCGCACCGATGGTGACGTGATGTCCCGATTTCTGGTCCGGGCCGGGGAGATTCAGGAGTCCATCGCGACGATCATCGCGCTGCTCCATGACGCCCGCGACCGCGACGACACACCGCCGAGCGCGGTGAGCGGATCGGGCGTGGGCATCGTCGAAGGGTGGCGGGGCACCATCGTGCACCGCGTCGAACTCGCCGCCGACGGCGCCCTGCGCCGGGTGAAGATCGTCGACCCCAGCTTCGTCAACTGGCCCGCGCTGCCGGTCGCCCTCGCGGACACGATCGTGCCGGACTTCCCGCTGGTCAACAAGAGTTTCAACCTGTCATACGCCGGCAACGACCTGTAGCGCCCACAGCCGGCTCGACCAGGAGCGTGTACCCCAGGTCTCACGCCTGAAGACTTGCGCGTATCTTTAACTGCGCAGACTATGGATTCCTCGTGTCAACGAAGGGTCGGGGTCGGTGAGTGAGTTCGTCGCGGCGCTACGCGGCCGAGTCCAGGACGCGCAGCAGGCGCTGCGGGCCGCGCGGCAGGCCGGTCATCCCTATGAGGCGGGGCTGCACGCCGGGCGGCTGATGGACCTGATCGAGGTCGGCCGCCACCACGGTGTCGACATCCAGGGCTGGATGGACCCCGAGATCCTGGTGGCATTGCGTGAGGAGAACCGATGATCGCCGTTCTCGGCGACGAGGACACCGAGCTGCCCCTGCCGATTCCCGGTCTCGACGCCGTGGTGCTGCCTGCCGTCGACTCGCGGCAGGCGCCGCCCGGCGATGTGGACGCGGTCTACCTCGCCGGCCTGGACACGGCCGCGGCCCGGCTACGGCAGGCCGACCTGTCCGCGGCGTGGGGCATTCCCTGCGTCACCCGGGAGGAGCTGACCGCGGTGGCCTTGGCCGCCTCGCTGTTCGCCGCGCTCAGGCAGGCCCGCAAGCAGCCGGGCGCGGCCCGGGTGGTGATCGCCGAGTCCACCGCGATCCCCACGCTGTGCCCGCTGCTGGTCGCAGCCGGGGTCGGCGAGATCGCCAGCTGGCATCCCGCCGACGCGGTGACCTTCCCATTGAGCCGGATCGCCCAGCGCGCGGACGCGGTGCTCGACCCGGTCGGCGGCGGCGTGCCCGTGGTCGACCCGCGCATCGAACTCCGCGGACCGGTCCTGATCGCCGCCGACGATCCGGAGCACCCGCTGCTCGCGTTGCCGGGCCTGGTGCGGGCGCTGCTCCAGGTGCCGGGCGCGCAGCCGGGCATCGAGGTTTTGTTGGCCTGCGTCAGGGCTCTGACCGCGTGCACCGCGTTCGGCCGACGCCTGCCCGACCGGTCCGATCCCGAGCTCACGCCGACGGTGGCCCGGCTGGCCGCCCGCGCCCTGGCCGTCCCCGAGGAGACGCGGTGACCACGGACAAGAACCGAGCCTAGCTCGGCGTCACGGCCGGGCGGGGCAGGATACCGTCGAGCGCCAGGTCGACGACGTCGCGGACGAACCGGTCGGTCAGCGGCGCGTGGCCGTGCAGCAGCCGGTGGTAGAGCGGGCCGTACAACAGGTCCAGGGCGACGTCGATCTTGGCACCGGCGGGGATCTCGCCGCGTTCGATGGCCCGTTGGAACAGGGCGCCGGCCTGGTCGCGGCGGGGCTCGACGAACCGCTGCCGGTACTCGCTGGCGAACACCGGGTCGGACTGCGCGGCGGTGAGCAGGGCGGCGAGCACGCGGCCGTAGGGCCGACTGGTGGCCAGCCGGGCCCACGGCCGCAGCAGCGACAGCAGGTCACCGCGCAGCGAACCGGTGTCGCGCGGGAAGGGGCGGGTGGTGTTCCACTCGGCATAGAGCGCGTCGAGGGCCAGCGCCTCCTTGGTCGGCCACCACCGGTAGATGGTGGCCTTGCTGACTCCGGCCCGCTGCGCGACGGCGTCCATGCTGACGTCGGCCAGGGCACGTTCCAGCAGGAGTTCCGCGGCGGCGGTGAGAATCGCCTGGTGCGCCTGCTGGCTGCGCGGCCGTCCCCGGTTGCCTTCGTTCGTCATGCCGCCCTCGGGTCGGATCCGGACTGCTCAGCCAGCACGTGCAGCAGACTAGCCACGTCCCGGTGCCCGTAACCCAGCGCCTCGGCCTGGCCGAGCACACGGTCGGCCGCCGCGGCCGCGGGCAAGGGCATCCCGGTGTCGGCCGCCAGCGCGAGTCGGATGTCCTTGTGCAGCATCCGCACGTCGAACCAGGCCTGCTCGGGCAGGTCCAGCACAAGCGGGGCCCGCGTCCGCAGCAGCGGTGATCCGATCGACGAGGTGGTCATCACCCTGGCGGCCAGCTCGGGGTCGACGCCACCGCGTTCGGCCAGCAGCAGCCCCTCGCTGAAGGCCAGCAGCTGGGCGGCGAGGCTGATGTTGATCGCCAGCTTGAGCAGTAGCCCCTGGCCGTTGCCGCCGACGTGGGTGACGGTGCTGCCCAGCCGGCGCAGCAGCGGCTCGGCCGCCCGGAACGCCGGCTCGGGGCCGCCGGCCATGATCGCCAGCGTGCCGCTCTCGGCCGCCGGGACGCTGCCGGAGACCGGCGCGTCGATCATCGTGCCGCCCACCCCTCGGACCTGTGCCGCGAGCGCGCGGCTGGCCTGCGGGCTCACCGTGCTCATGTCGACGTACAGCGTCCCCGGTCGCAGGCCGGCCAGGATCCCGTCGGGACCGGCGGTGATCGCCGTGAGCGCGTTGTCGTCGGTGACCATGCTGAACACGACGTCCGCGGCGGCGGCGACCTCGCGTGGCGTGTCCCGCCAGACCAAGCCCTGCTCGATCAGCGCGGCGGCCTTGGCCGCGGTGCGATTGGTCCCGTACACACGGTTTCCGGGCAGCAGCCGCGCGGCCAGCGGCGCGCCCATGCTGCCCAGTCCGACAAATCCGATCTCGGTCATGCCGTCATCTCCGCGATGTCCTGGTCGGTGAGTCGCAGGTCGGCCGCGGCGAGGATCGGGTCGACCTGGTCGGGGCGGCGGAATCCGGTGATCGCGCCGGACACCGCCGGGTTACGCAGCGTCCAGGCGACCGCGACCGCGCCGGGGGTGACGCCGTGCCGGTCGGCGACCCGCCGAAGCCGGTCGGCCAGCGCGAGGTGCCGGCTGAGCTGCGGTTCGGTGAACCGCGGGTCGGTCTTGCGCCAGTCGTCCTCGGCCATGGCCGCGAGGCGTTCGCGGGTGATCGCCCCGGTCAGCAGGCCGGAGCCCATCGGCGAGTAGACGATCACGCCGATGTTGTCGTGCCGCGCGAAGGGCAGGATCTCCGCCTCGGCGTCCCGGTCGATCAGCGAGTACGGCGGCTGGAGCGTCGCGACCGGGGCGATCTCCTGGATGCGGCGCAGCTGCTTGACGTCGAAGTTGGACACGCCGATGTGCCGGACCAGGCCCCGTTCCTTCAGCTCGGCCATGGCGGCCCAGCCCTGCTCGATGTCCTCGTCCGGGATGGGCCAGTGGATCTGGTACAGGTCGATCGCGTCGACGCCGAGCCGCTGGAGGCTGGCCTCGGCCTCCCGCAGGATCGAGTCGCGATCGAGGCTGTGCCGCACGCGCCCGGTGCCGTCGTCGAGCAGCGAGCACTTCGTGAACACGTACGGCCGGCGGTCCAGGCCGGCCAGCGCGCGGCCGACGGTGCGTTCCGAGCGGCCGAACCCGTAGGCGGCGGCCGTGTCGATCCAGTTGACGCCGAGCTCGAGCGCCCGGTGGATGGCGGCGATCGCCTCGTCCTCCCGCTGCGGTCCCCAGCCGAACTCCCAGCCGCCCCCGCCGATCGCCCACGCGCCGAAGCCGACCGGGGTGATCTCCAGGCCCGTGCCGCCCAGTTCTGTCTGTCGCATGGCTCCTCCGTTTCCGATGTCCTCACTAGAAACTGTACGACCAGTTTCGGATGTGTGCGCTGTTCCGTAGCCCACAGGCTGGTCAGGAACACCCACACCGCCGCTACCGTTGTTACATACGAAACTGATAGTTCAGTAATCGAGCGAAGGAGCGTCACCATGACGACCCTGGCCCTGCCCCGCCGGGCGGACAGCTCGTTCCTGTTGCAGCGGGTGCAGCCCGCCATGACCGGCCTCATCGACGGCTCGCTGTCGACACTGGCGCCGGTGTTCGCCGTCGCACTGGCCACCCACCAGCCGATCTACGCCTTCTTCACCGGACTGGCCACCGCGATCGGCGCCGGCGTGAGCATGGCCTTCTCCGAGGGCCTGTCCGACACCGGCGACCTCACCGGGCGCGGCAGCCCCTACCGGCGCGGCGCGATCACCGGCGCCGGCACCTTCCTCGGCGGCGTGCTGCACACCCTGCCGTTCCTGATCCCGCAGTACGGGCTCGCGCTGGTGGTGGCGCTGGCCACGATCGCCTTCGAACTGGTGGCCCTGTCCTGGATCCGGTGGCGGTTCTTCGGCACCGGATTCCTCCGCTCCTTCATGGCCATCGCCCTCGGCGGGGTCATCATCACGGCCGTTAGCGCCGCCCTCGGAGCGGTCAGCTGAGGCGCGGCCTCGCCGTAGCGGCAGCTGCGGAACACGTGCGGCCTGGCCACCTTCTCCGCCCGCGATCAAACCTGTCGCCGGGGATTCGTTCTGCGCCGATCGGGTGGCGTCGCCGGCAGTTCGGCGGCACGGGCCAGGACGGCATCGACGTCGACGCCGAGCAGCGCGGGATCGGGGTCGTCGGCGAAGGGGTCGCCGCGCCGAGCCGAGGCGACGGTGAGCGGGCGATGGGGGCCGTCGGCCGGCGGGCCCCACTGCTCGACCGGGGCCGGCCCGAACAGCACGACCGACGGGGTCCGGTAGGCGTAGCAGAGGTGGGCGACGCCGGTGTCGCCGGAGATCACCAGCCGCGCCTCGGCGATCAGCGCGGCCAGCTGCGCCAGGTCGAGACGGCCGGCGAGGACGTCCTGGTCCGGCACGCCGACAGCCGACGCCAGCGCACGCTCCCGAGCGGTGCCCGTCACCACGACACGATCGCCGATTCGCGCCGCCACCTGGGCGTAGCGTTCGACCGGCCAGCGGCGGCTGCCGTAGCCGGCGCCGGGGTGGATGACCACGACCCCGGGCGCGATGCTGGGCGTCGATGGCGGCCGGAGCAAGAGATCGTCGGCGTCGCAAGGGATGCCGTGGGCGGCGAGCATTCGGCACCAGCGTTGGCGCTCGTGCCCGTCGTCCGTCCACATCGGACCGTCCCAGCCGTGCCCGCGGTGGCCGATACGGCGCCGGGGCGCGAGGGCGTCGAGAACCGCGTTGCTCTCCGGGCCGGCCCCGTGCAGATTCACCGCCACATCGGGGCTTTCCACGCCGTCGAGGGCGGTGAGACCGTTGGCCGGCACGAGTTGGTCGACACCGCCGATGAGCTCGACCACCGGGGCCAGCCAAGCGGAAGTGGCCAGGTGCAGCCGGTGTTGCGGCCAGTGCCGGCGCAGCGCTCGCAGCGCCGGCACGGCGACGAGGAGATCGCCGAGATTCAAGGCCCGCAAGGCGAGCACGGAAGGCCGCACCCGGACGGGCTACCCCGCCCTGACAAGGCCAAACCGGCATGATCAACCGGGCCGGTGACGGTGAGTAGTAGTTCTTCGGCCCGCGTTTACTCCCACTCGCAGCGGGGATCTCGTCCACCGTGACTGCGAGCGAAGGCTGCGACGCGGTGCTGTTCGATCGGGACGGCACCCTGGTCGTCGACGTGCCCTACAACGGAGACCCGGGCAGGGTACTCCCGGTGCCGAGCGCGCGTCGAGCCGTGGATCTGGCCCGAGGCCGAGGGATCGCGGTCGGCGTGGTGACCAACCAGTCCGGCGTTGCGCGGGGACTGATCACAGTGGACGAGGTGGTCGCCGTGAACGACCGGGTGGACGAGCTGCTGGGCCCGTTCGACACGTGGCAGGTCTGCCCGCACGGCGTGGCCGACGGATGTCCTTGCCGCAAGCCGAAACCCGGCATGGTGCTGGCGGCGGCCGCGGAGTTGGGCCTCCCGCCCCACCGCATCACCGTGATCGGGGACATCGGGGCCGACGCCGAAGCCGGGCTCTCCGCCGGGGCGCGGGCGATTCTGGTGCCCACAGCGGAAACGCGGCGCGAGGAGATCGATGCCGCCCCCGAGGTGGCCCCGGATGTGGTGGCCGCGGTCGAGATGGCGTTGCGATGAGGCGCCGCGTGCTGGTCGTCCGGCTCGACAGCGAGGGCGACGTGCTGGTATCCGGGCCGGCGGTGCGAGCCGCCGCCCAGGGCAACGACGTCACGTTCCTGTGCGGACCCGGCGGCAAGCAGGCGGCGCGGATGCTGCCCGGCGTGCACGACGTGTTGGTGTGGCGCTGCCCGTGGATCGACCCTACTCCGTCCGAAGTGGACAACAGGGATCTCGCGGCGGTGCGCAGGACGTTGCGGCGCCGAGGGTTCGACACCGCGCTGGTGCTCACCTCGTATCACCAGTCGCCGCTGCCGATGGCGCTGCTGTTGCGGATGGCCGGCGTGCCGTGGATCGCCGCGGTGTCGGAGGACTATCCGGGGTCGCTGCTGGACGTTCGCTTGCGGCCGGGGATCGAGGTGGACGAGGACCTGCCCGAGCCCGAACGCGCGCTGACGGTCGCCAGGGCGGCCGGATTCGCGCTGGGGCCGGACGACGACGGCCGGCTGTCCGTCCGGGCGCTGCCGAAAAGGCCACGTCTCATCGGAGAAAGTCCTTACGTGGTAGTGCATCCGGGCGCGTCCGCGCCGTCACGGGCGTGGTCGCCGGAGCGGTGTGCGCAGGCCGTGGTCGAGCTGACCCGCCGTGGCCGCAAGGTGGTGGTCACGGGCGGACCCGACGAGCGGGCGCTGACGGCCAGGGTCGCCGGCCACTGTGGCGTCGACCTCGGCGGCCGCACGACCTTCCCGCAGCTGGCCGCGACGCTGGCCGGCGCGGAAGCGGTGGTGGTCGGCAACACCGGCCCCGCGCATCTGGCCGCCGCCGTCGGAACCCCGGTGGTGTCACTGTTCTCCCCGGTCGTGCCGACGCGGCGCTGGGCGCCGTACCGAGTGCCGTGCGTCGTGCTCGGCGACCAGACATCGCCGTGCCGTGGCACCCGGGCCCGGATCTGCCCGCTGGCCGGGCATCCGTGCCTGAACTCGGTCACGGCTGCCGAGGTCGCGGACGCGGTCGAGGCGTTGCAGGGGGTGCGGGCGTGAGCGAGCGCGCGGTGCTGCCGCCCACCGGATGGACGGCCCCCGAGCGCCGGCTGCGGGTGCTGGTCTGGCACGTGCACGCCGGGTGGATGAACGCCTTCGTCGCCGGCCGGCACGAGTACCTGATCCCCAAAGGCCCGTGGGGCGGCGGCAAACAAGGCCGCCACTGGCCCAACGCCGTCGAGATCACCGCTGCGTCCGAGGTGGATGTCGTTGTGCTGCAACGGCCCGAGGAGCTCGAACTCGTGCAGAAGTGGGTGCGGGGCCGGGCGCCGATGGTGTACGTGGAGCACAACACGCCCAAGGGACAGCCGCACCCGCTGGCCGACCGCGACGACATCCGGCTGGCCCACGTCACCCACTTCAACCAGGCGATGTGGGACTCGGGCCGGGCCCCGACGACCGTGGTCGAGCACGGCGTGCCGGATCCCGGCCCGCGCTACACCGGCGAGCTGGCCACGGCCGCCGCCGTGATCAACGAGCCGGCCCGGCGGCACCGGGTCACCGGCACCGATCTGCTGCCCTGGTTCGCGCCGATCGACGTGTTCGGCATCGGCGTCGACCGGCTCGACCTGCCCGGCGTGCACCCGGTCGGCGACCTGTGGACCGACAAGCTGCACGCCGAGCTGGCCCGGCGACGGGTGTACGTGCATCCGCCGCGCTGGACTTCGCTGGGGCTGTCCCTGATCGAGGCGATGCACCTGGGCCTGCCGGTGGTGGTGTTCGCGGCCACGGAGGCGATCGAGGCCGTGCCGCCGGACGCCGGCGTCGTCTCCACCCGGATCGAGGCGCTGGCCGACGCGACGCGTGAGCTGGTCGCGGCCCCGGACCGGGCGGCCGAACTGGGGCAGCGGGCCCGGCGGGCGGCGCTGGCCCGGTACGGGTTGGCGGCTTTCCTGCGGGACTGGGACTGGTTGCTGACCGAGACCGTGGAACGTGGGAGGTAGTCATGAGGATCGCGATGGTCTCCGAGCACGCCAGTCCGCTGGCGGCGCTCGGCGAGGTCGACTGCGGCGGGCAGAACCTGCACGTCGCCGAGCTGTCGTCGGCGCTGGCCGGCCGGGGCCACGAGGTCGTCGTGCACACCCGCCGCACGGACCCGGACCTGCCCGAGCGGGTCGACACCGCGCGGGGTTTCGGCGTCGTGCACGTGCCGGCGGGTCCACCGGGTCCGCTGGCCAAGGACAAACTGTTGCCGCACATGGGCGAATTCGCCGACGCCCTCGCCCGTGACTGGCGGCAGCGGCCGCCTGACGTCGTGCACGCGCACTTCTGGATGTCGGGCCTGGCGTCGGTGCTGGCGGCGGCGGACCTCGGGGCGCCGGTGGTGCAGACCTTCCACGCGCTCGGTTCGGTCAAGCGCCGGCATCAGGGGCGGGACGACACCAGCCCGGCGGCGAGGCAGCGGTTGGAGCGACTGGTCGGGCGCAGCGTGTCCCGAGTCGCCGCGACCTGTTCGGACGAGGTGTTCGAGCTGATCCGGATGGGCGTGCCGAGGTCGCGGATCTCGGTGGTGCCGTGCGGAGTGGACCCGCGGCAGTTCAGCCCGTCCGGGCCCGTCGCCGACCGCGGCCGGCGCCACCGGCTGCTCGCCGTCGGCCGGCTGGTGCCGCGCAAGGGGTTCGACATCGCTGTCGAGGCGCTGGCCCGACTGCCGCGGACGGAGCTGGTGATCGCCGGCGGGCCGAGGCCGTCCGGGTTGTCGGCCGACGCCGAGGCCCGTCGGCTGCGCCGACTCGCACAGCAGCACGGCGTCAGCGACCGGGTCACGCTGCTCGGTCAGGTGTCTCGGACGGACATGCCGGCCTTGCTGCGGTCGAGCGACGTCGTCGTCTGCACACCGTGGTACGAGCCGTTCGGCATCGTTCCGTTGGAGGCCATGGCCTGTGGTGTCCCGGTGGTGGCGGCGGCCGTCGGCGGGCTGACCGACACCGTGGTCGACGGGGTCACCGGACGGCTTGTGCCGCCGCTGGATCCGGTCGAGCTGGCCAAGGTGCTGCGGCCGCTGCTGGAGGACGCCGCCCAGCGCGAGGCCTTCGGGGCCGCCGGCTGCGACCGGGCGCGGGCCCGCTATGCCTGGAGTCGGGTCGCTGCCGACACCGAGCAGGTCTACCAGCGGGCCGGCGTGGTGCCGGCCGGCACTGTGCTGGAGGTGTCGTCGTGAACTCGATCAGGCACGTCGACGACCTGCGGGAGGCGCTGGACTGGCTCCGTGCGCAGTCGTCCTCGCTGGACCGGTGGGGCCATCAGCTGGCTGCCACGCTGAGCGGCGGGGGCCGGCTGCTCGCGGCCGGCAACGGCGGCTCGGCGGCCGAGGCCCAGCACCTGACCGCCGAGCTGGTGGGACGGTTCGACGGCGACCGGCGGCCGTTCTCGGCCATCGCGCTGCACGCCGACACGTCGACGATGACGGCGATCGGCAACGACTACGGCTACGACGACGTGTTCGCCCGGCAGGTCACCGGCCACGCCCGGCCCGGCGACGTGGTGGTGTTGCTGTCCACCAGCGGCCGCAGCCCGAACGTGCTGCGGGCGGCCGAGGCCGCGCGCCGGGCCGGGGCGACCAGCTGGGCGATGACCGGCCGGGCCCCGAACCCACTGGCGTCCATTGTGGACGAAGCGTTGTGTGTGCCGGCGGAGTCGGCGACCGTGCAGGAGGCCCACCTGGTCGCCGTGCACGTGCTGTGCGGCGCGTTCGAGCAGGCGTTGGCCCGGCTGGAAAGGCGGGCCTCGTGAACCTCGTCGTCGTGGGGGATGCCTTGCTGGACAAGGACATTCTGGGCTCGGTGAGCCGGGTGTGCCCGGACGGCCCGGCCCCGGTGCTGGACATGGTGACCGAGCGACCCCGGGCCGGCGGCGCCGGCCTGGCGGCCGTGCTCGCGGCGAGCGACGGAGTGCCGACGACGCTGGTCACCGCGCTGTCCGACGACGAGGACGCGGCCGTGCTGCGCTCGTGCCTGTCGGAAGTGCGAGTGGTCGCCGGCCGTTCCTTCGGCGCGACGGTGGTGAAGACGCGCCTGCGGGCCCAGGGGCATTCCCTGGCCCGGTTCGACCGGGGCGGCAGCGAGCGGCCGCCGGAGGTGACCGACGAGATGATCGACGCGGTTCGGGCCGCCGATGCCGTCCTGGTGTCCGACTACGGCCGGGGTATCGCGGCGGATCCGCGTCTGCGGCGAGTGCTGAGCCAGCTCGCCCGGCGCGTGCCGGTGGTCTGGGATCCGCACCCGCGCGGTCCGGATCCGGTGCCAGGGGTGCGTTTGTACACCCCGAATCTGGCCGAGGCGGAGAGCTTGGCCGGGGTTTCCGGCGCTCGGGCCGCCGCCGCTGTCCTATTGGGACGGTTTCGGCCGCACGGGGTGGCGGTCACCTTGGGCGACGAAGGCGCGTTGCTGCACCTGGGCGGTTCGCCGGTGGCCGTGCCCGCGCGACGGGTGCCGGTGGTCGACCCGTGTGGCGGCGGAGACCGCTTCGCCGCATCGGCCGCCACGAACCTGGTGCGGGGCAAGGCGTTGGATGTCGCCGTCGCCGCAGCCGTGGCCGCCGCGACCGAGTTCGTCTCGGCTGGGGCGGCGCCGGACGCGCTGGCGATCGAGGCGGTGCGTGCTCGCGGCGGCCGGATCGTGGCCACCGGCGGCTGTTTCGACATCCTGCACACCGGCCATGTCCGAACGCTGCGGGCCGCCCGCCAGCTGGGCGATTTCCTGGTGGTGTGCCTGAATTCCGACGCGTCGGTCCACCGGCTGAAAGGCGCGTCACGGCCGGTGAACAACCAGCGCGACCGGGCCGAGATGCTGCGGTCGATCGGCTGCGTGGACGCGGTCGTGGTGTTCGACGGCGACACCCCGCGGGACGTGCTGCGCGAGCTGCGGCCGCAGGTGTGGGTCAAGGGCGGCGACTACTCGGCGGAAACGCTGCCGGAGTCGGCGGTCGTCCGGGAATGGGGCGGCGAGTGCGTGGTCGTGCCGTACCACGCCGGGCGTTCCACCACCCGGCTGGTGGCACTGTTGTCCAATGTGGAATGAGGGAGAACCAGTGGGAGCCATTGTTGTCAGCGGGGGAGCGTCCGGACTGGGGGCGGCGGTCGTCCGGGCCGTGCGCAAGGCCGGCGGCGTGGCCGTGGTGCTGGACCGGGACGAGCCGGCGGAATGCGACGACTTCGTCCGGGTCGACCTGGCCGACCCTCGGGCCGCCGAGCACGCGGTGCGGGAGATCGCCGACCGCAACGGCGGCCTGGACGGTGTGGTGACCGCCGCCGGCACCGATCGGTGCGGCGAGCTGTCCACAATAGACGGAGCCGAGTGGGACCGGGTCGTGACGGTGAACCTGCTCGGCACCGCCGCCGTGGTCCGGGCCGCGCTGCCGTACCTCATCGACTCACGTGGTCGGATCGTGACCGTGGCGTCGACGCTGGGCTTCAGCGCGGTCAGCGACGCGACGGCCTACTGCGCCTCGAAGTTCGGGGTCGTGGGCTTCACCCGGGCGTTGACCGCCGAGCTGACCGGGCGGGTCGGCGTGACCCTGCTGGTGCCCGGCGGCATGCGGACCAAGTTCTTCGACGACCGCGAGGAACGCTACAAGCCGCCGGACGACGCCCGGCTCAACGATCCGGACGACGTGGCGGCGGCCGTGGTGTTCGCCCTCAGCCAGCCGGGCAACTGCGAGCTCAGGGAACTGGTCGTGACGCACGCCGAAGAGGGCTCGTGGCCGCCATGATGCCGTCCATGTCGGCCAGGACGGCCGGGACGGGGACGTCGGCGACCCAGGAGTTGTAGTCGCCGCAGTCGGATTCGCCCTGGTCGGTGAGCGACCGGTCGCAGCCGGGGCACCGCACCGTCCAGGCGATGTGCGGGCGGTGCCTGCCCCGCCAGAAGGGCCCCGCGTTGATCATGTTGCCGCACCAGAAGATACTCACGGTCGGCGTGCCGATGGCCTCCGCGATGTGCCGGGGCCCGCTGTCGTTGGCCACGACCACGGCGCTGCGCGACAACACTCCGACCATGCCGCTGAGGTCGAGTGCGCCGGCCAGGCCGCGGATGCGCAGCGGCGCCCGGGCCTGGTCGACGATGTAGTCGACCAGTTCCCGCTCCGACCGGGTGCCGATGACCGCCACGCTGTGGCCGGAGGCGACGGCGTGCGCGGCGACGTCCGCGAACTTCTCCGCCGGCCAGCACCGCCGGGGGTCCGTGGCCCCGGGATGCAGGGTGATGACGCGGCCGGGCAACCCGGACAACGCCTCGTCGGCCGCGGCCAGGTCTCGTTCGGTGACCGCGAGACCGGCGTCGAGGGTTACGGGCGCCGCGCCGGCCAGGCCTACGACCTCTAGCCACCGCAGGGTCTCGTGCTGGTAGTAGCGGTAGGGCAACCACCGGCTCAACACGGCCGCGCCGGGCGTGCGCGTGCCGACCGTGTGCCTCGCCCCGAGGCTGCGGAGAAACGGGTTCGACCACAGCCCGCCGCCGTGCAGCTGGCAGGCGAGGTCGAACCGTTCGGCCAGCGCCGCCCGGAAGAACTCGTGCTGGGCGGGCAGTTCGTCAACGTCGCCGGGCGGCGGCTCGTGCACGCCCTCGGCGGCGGGCAGTCGCATGACCCGATCGATCGGGCTCGGCCGGCCGTCGAGCAGCCGAGCGTGGTTCGGGGTGCCGAGCAGCGTGATCTCGGCATCGGGATAGGCCTGGCGCAGGGCGTGCGCCGCCGGCAGGACGAACATCAGGTCGCCGAGACCGCCACCCCGCAGCACCGCGATCCGGCGCACATCCTCGAACGGTTGCATGCGATGGGATTGCCCGCCGCATAAGCCGGCAACCACCGGGTAGCCGCCAGGACATGAGCGAAGTCGAACCGGTCGTCGCCGCGGCGAGGGCCGCGCAGCCGGGCTGGGCCCGAACCTCCGCCGCCGACCGGGGGGCCGCGCTCGCCGCCGCGGCCGCGAGGCTGCGCGCCTCGGCCGACGAGCTCGCCGCCGCCAACAACGGCGACACCGGGCGGCTGGTCGACGAAGCCCGCGGCGGCGTGCTGGCCGCCGCTGGCACGCTCGACCAGTACGCCGAGCTGGGGCCGTTGCACCGGGGCCGCAGCCTGCACGGCTCGTGGTCGGCGATCGACCTGATGGTGCCGCAGCCTCGGGGCGTGGTCGCGGCGATCACGCCGTGGAACGACCCGGTGGCGATCGCCTGCGGGTTGATCGGGGCCGCGCTGGCCGTCGGCAACACGGTGGTGCACAAGCCCAGCGAGCGTTCGCCGCACGTCGGCGAGCTGCTGACCAAGCTGCTGGCCGACCTGTTCCCCGAAGGCGTCCTGCAATGGCTGCCCGGGGACGGCTGGGTCGGCGCGGCGCTGGCGCGGCAGCCGGAGGTGGACCTGGTGGCGCATGTGGGCAGCAGCGAGACCGGGCGGGAGATCTCCCGCAACAGCACCGCCAAGCTGCTGCTGGAGAACGGCGGCAACGATCCGCTGCTGATCGACGGGGACGTCGACCCGGAGTGGGCGGCCGAACAGGCCGCGCTGGGGGCGTTCACCAACGCCGGCCAGCTGTGCACCTCGGTCGAGCGGATCTACGTGCACGAGGTCGTGGCCAAGCCTTTCCTGGCCGCGCTGGTGGCCCGGGCCCGGGAGTTCAAGACCGGGCCGCTGGTGGACGTCAAGGCCCGCGACGCGGTGAGCAAGCAGGTGCAGGAGGCGGTCCGGGGCGGCGCCGAGCTGCTCGTCGGCGGCGTTCTGCTGGTGGCCGGCGGATCCCGCTATCCCAACACGGTGCTGGCCGGCTGCACCCCGCGCATGCGGGTGATGGGCCAGGAGACTTTCGGGCCGGTGGCCCCGGTGTGCGTGGTGGACAGCTTCGACACCGGGCTGGAGCTGGCGTCGAGCGGTCCGTACGGACTGGCGGCGACCGTGTTGACCCGGAACATGGCCCACGCCCAGCGGGCCTGGCGGGAGCTGCCGGTGGGCACCGTGAAGATCAACGCCGTGTTCGGCGGCGCTCCCGGCGGGGCCGCCCAGCCGCGCGGCGCGAGCGGGACCGGCTACGGCTACGGGCCGGAGCTGCTGGATGAGATGACCACCACCAAGGTCGTGCACTGGGAGACGGCATGCTGACCCCGGACACTCCCGACGAGCTGGCGCGTCGCCGGCTCCGTATCGCCGTCGTCGGCGACGCCATGCTGGACGGCTGGCTGTGCGGCGACAGCAACCGGCTGTGCCGCGAGGCCCCGGCCCCGGTGGTGGAGATCACCAGCGCGGTGGAGCGGCCCGGCGGGGCGGCCAACACGGCGGCGAACCTGGCGGCGCTGGGCGCGGAGGCGGTGTTGATCGCCGTGACCGGCGCGGATCCCGACGGGGCGCGGCTGCGGCGCGAACTCGACGCCGCTGGCGTGCGCACCGAGGCGATGCTGGTGGAGCATGGGCGGCGGACCATGGCCAAGCGCCGCATCGTCGCCGGAGCCCAGTTGATCGCCCGATTCGACGAGGGCGACACCGGCGCGGTGCGGCCGAGCACCGGCCGTGCGCTGGCCGGCGTGCTGTGCGAGGTGGTGCCCCGGTGCGATGCCGTGCTGGTCTGCGACTACGGCGCCGGCACGCTGACCGACGCGGTTCGGGCCGAACTCGTTCGGCTGCGAACGAGCATGCCGTTGCTGGTGGCGGACGCGCACGACCTGAGGCCGTGGGCGGCGGTGCGGCCGGATGTGGTCACGCCCAACGCCGGCGAGGCGGCGAGGCTGCTCGGCGCGACCTGGACCGGCGATGGCCGCTCGGTGGCGGTGGAGAACCGAGCCGATGATCTTCGCGCGGCCACCGGGGCCGACGCGGTCGTGGTCACGTTGGACCGGGACGGCGCGGTGCTGCTGCCGCCGGACGGCCCCGTGCACCGGACCTGGGCGCAGCCGGCGCCGGAGAGCCAGGCCTCCGGGGCCGGCGACACGTTCGTCGCCGCGCTGACCACCGCGCTCGCGGGCGGACTGCCGGCGCCGGTCGCCGTGGAGTTCGCGCAGGCGGCGGCCGATGTCGTGGTCGGCCGACCGGGCACCTCCGTGTGCACGACCGCGCAGCTGACCGAGCGGCTCGGCGGATTCCGGGCCGCAGTGCTGAACCATGACGAACTCGCCGGGGCCGTGTCGGCGCACCGGGCCGCCGGGCGGCGGATCGTGTTCACCAATGGCTGTTTCGACGTGCTGCACCGGGGGCATGTCGCATACCTGAACCAGGCCAAGCGGTTGGGGGACGTGCTCGTCGTGGCAGTCAACGACGACAGCGGCGTGCGCCGCCTGAAGGGGCCGGGCCGGCCGGTGAACTCGGCGTCGGACCGGGCGGCGGTGCTGGCCGCGCTGAGCTGCGTGGACCACGTGACGACCTTCGGCGCCGACACCACCGCCGGCCTGATCACCCGGCTGCGGCCGGAGGTGTACGCCAAGGGCGGCGACTACACACCGGAGATGCTGCCCGAGACGCCGACGGTCCGGGCCTGCGGCGGAGAGGTGCGGATCCTGGACTACCTGCCGGACCGGTCCACCACCGCCGTGATCAACCGGATCCGCGCCGAAGCAGGCGCGCCAGGACGGCGTTGAGCGGGACCGCCGCAGTGCGACGGGCTACGCAGCACGCGCGCTTCGAACCAAACTGGTGGTTTCACCCGAGGCGGCTGGGGGAAGCCGCAGTCATGACGACCACCGCGCAGTTCCGGACGGCCGTCGCATGAGGCTGCGAGCGGCGCCCCGCGACGCCCGGTTCTACGACCTGCTCACCGCCGCGGCGGTGAACATCGCCGACGCGGTGGCGGTGCTCGACCGGTTCGTCCGTGCCGACGCCGCCGACCGGGAAGCCCTCGCGCAGGAGATGCGGCGGCTGGAGCACGTCGGCGACGACCACACCCACGCCTTGATCGAACTGATCGACGTCACCTTCGTCACGCCGTTCGACCGGGAGGACATCTACCGGCTCGCGGTCCGGCTCGACGACGTCGTGGACTTCGTCGACGAGGTGGTGGACCTGGCGTTGCTCTACGGCTGCGACCAGTTCCCGCCCGGCGTGTCCGAGCAGGTCGAGCTGCTCACCAAGGCCGCCGGGCTGACCGTCGCCGCGATGCCGAAGCTGCGCACACCGCAGGACCTCGTGCCGTACTGGCGGGAGATCAGCGAGGTGGAGAACGCCGCCGACCAGGTGCACCGGCGGCTGCTGAGCCTGCTGTTCAGCGGCGAGTACGAGCCGTTGACGGTGATGAAGCTCAAGGACGTGGTGGACGGCCTCGAGCAGGCCGCGGACGCGTTCGAGCACGCCGCCGACGTCATGCACACCATCGCGGTCAAGGAGAGCTGAGGAGTGCTCGGCCTCTGGGTCGTGGTCGCGTTGGCCCTGGTGTTCAACTACACCAACGGTTTCCACGATGCCGCCAACGCCATCGCCACCGCCGTGTCCACTCGCGCCCTGCCGCTGCGGTGGGCGCTGGCCATGGGCGCGGCGATGAACCTGCTCGGGGCGCTGCTGTCGACCGGCGTCGCGGTGACCGTCGCGGACGGGGTGATCGCGCCGCCCTCGGGCGGCTCCGGTCTGGCGGTGGTGCTCGCGGCCGTGGTCGGCGCGATCGTGTGGAACATCGCGACCTGGTACTTCGGGCTGCCGTCCTCGTCATCGCACGCGTTGATCGGCGGGCTGGTCGGGGCCGCGCTCGCCTCGGCGAGCCAGGTGCACTGGGCCGGCGTGGTGGACAAGGTGATCATCCCGATGGTCGTGTCGCCGGTGGTCGGCCTCGTGCTGGGCTACGGGGTGATGACCGGTGTGCTGTGGGCGTTTCGACGCGGCAACGCCCATCGGGTGCGGCGGGGGTTCCGGCACGCCCAGATCGTGTCCGCGGCGGCGTTGGCACTGGGGCACGGCTTGCAGGACGCGCAGAAGTCCATGGGCGTGATCGTGCTGGCCTTGGCGGTGACGGGTGTCTACCACGGTGATGGCGTGCCGCTGTGGGTGGTGCTGGCGTGCGCGGCGGCGATGGCCGCCGGCAGCTATTCGGGCGGCCTGCGGGTGATGCGCACGCTCGGGCGGCGAGTGTTCCCGATGACGCCGCCGCACGGCTTCGCCGCCGAGCTGTCCGGGGCCGCCGTGCTCTACGTGACGGCGTTCGCCTGGGCCGCGCCGATCTCCACCACGCACGTGATGACAACCGCGATCATGGGAGTCGGAGCGGCCCGGCGTCCGTCGGCGGTCCGCTGGGGGATCGCCGGGGACATCGTGACCGGCTGGGTGTTGACCTTGCCCGCCGCCGCGCTCGTCGCCGCCGTCGTGTACTGGCCGGCCAGCCTCGCGTTCGGCTGACCAGTCGGATCATCAGGCCGGATAAGGGGATTCGCGCAGGACGCGGGCCAGGTGGGCGGCGTTGGCGGCCAGGCGCTTGGTGGTCTGGGCGACGGTGTCGGGCACCTCGTCGAGGTCCTTGAAGTCGGTGCCGTGCATGGCTTCGCCGACCCAGTAGGTGACGCCGCCGGCCGGGATGGTGAAGCCGATGTCGTCGAGGGCCTGGAACAGGTCGGCGCTGACCTTGTGCGCGCCGTCCTCGTTGCCGACCACCGCGACGGTGGCGACCTTCTCGTACATGCGCGGCACGCCACGGTCGTCGGTCTCGGACAGCTCGCCGTCGAGCCGTTCCAGCACCCGCTGGGCCACACTGGACGGATGCCCCAGCCAGATCGGCGTGGCCAGCAGGAGGATGTCGGCCTCCAGCAGCCGGGAGCGGATGTCGGGCCAGGTGTCGCCGTCGCCCATGTCCACCGCGACACCGGGTTTGACGTCGTGGTCGACCACCCGGATCGCCTCGCCCTTGACGCCGTTGGCCGCGAACTGGTCCATCACGTGCTCGGCCAGCAGGTCGCTGCTGGAGGCGCCGGGAGACGGCGTGAGCGTGCACACGAGCGCCAGGGCCCGCAACTGTTTCGCTGAGGTCATGGTGGCACGGCTACCCGGGCGGCGTCCGGCCAAACTGGATTGGACGCCCGCGACCTCGGGTAATCCGTTGCCATGCTCGATGACCAGCCACCACCGCGGATTCTGTGGCCCCGCGACGTCGACACCGTCATCACCGAGTTGCGGACGCTGGCGGCCGTCGGCGATCTCGATCTGCCGCTGCCCGGCGGCGGCGACACGGCGGCCCGGTGGGCGGCGCTGGCCCGCCTGGGCCGGCGGGATCTGGCGCTGGCCCGGCTGGCCGAGGGACATGCCGACGCGGTGGCGATTCTCGCCGAGGCCGGCCGGAAGCCGGTGCCGGAGGCGCTGTACGGGGTGTGGGCGGCCAGGTCCGGCGGCACCGGGGCGGTGCTGCAAGACGGCGTTCTCCGCGGAACGGTTCGGTTCTGTTCCGGTGCGCACCGGTTGGACCGAGCGCTGATCGCCGCCCTCGACGACGACCGGCGCAGCGTGCTGGTGGAGGCGGATCTGTCCGATGCCCGGATCTTCACGGTGCCGGGCACGTGGCTGCCCTTGGGCATGGACGCCTCGGACAGTCCGGACGTGACCATCGACGACGTCGTCGTGACCGGCGACATGATCGTCGGCGAGCCCGGGTTCTACCTGGAGCGCCCGGGTTTCTGGCTGGGCGGCATCGGTGTCGCGGCGGTCTGGCTGGGTGGCGCGGCCGGTCTGCTGGACGACGTGCTGGCCGAGCTGTCCACTCCGGACGATCATCAGCTGGCGCATGTCGGCGCGCTGCACACCACGATCCGCTCGACCGAGGCCTTGCTGGACCTCGCTGCGTCCACGGTGGACTCGGATCCGGCCGGCGATCACCACCTGCTCGCCTGGACCTGCCGGTCGGCGGCGGAGCGGTCGGCGTGGGAGGTGCTGGACCGGGTGCCGCGGATCACCGGGCCGACGCTGATGTGCCGCGATCCGCGCTTTGCCCAGCGGCTGGCGGATCTCCAGGTGTACGTGCGGCAGCACCACGCGGAGAAGGACCTGGCGGCGATCGGGAAGGCGGTGCTGGCATGACCTCGGCGGCCGAGCGGAGATGGGAGGGCCGGCTGGACGGCCTGGCCGCGTTCGACACCACGGGCTATCGCCGGGTGGTGGCGGTCGCGGCGCATCCCGATGACGAGACGCTCGGGGCCAGCGCGTGCCTGCAAGCGTTGCACGAGAACGGATGCCGGGTCGACGTGGTGGTGGCCAGTGACGGCGAGGCGGCGTTTCCCGCGCTAGGTCCCCAAGACCGCGCCGAGCTCGGCCGGCGCAGACGTCGCGAGCTCACGGAGTCGTTGCGGGCCCAGGGTCTTGGTGACAGCGACGTCCATTGGTTGGGTCTGCCGGATTCCGGCTTGGCCGAGTGTCGCGCCGAGCTCGTCGCGGAGTTGCGGACGTTGTTGGCTGACGCCGATTGCTGCCTGCTGCCGTGGCCGCACGATCCACACCCCGATCACAGTGCTGTCGGCAAGGCCGTGTTGGCGGCCGCGCCGGTGACCGCGCACTGCTGGTCGTACCCGATCTGGATGTGGCACTGGACGGCCGAGGAGTCGGCGGAGATCCCGTGGCGGCACGCCCGCGCGTACGCGCTGACGGCGGCGCAGCTGGGGCGGAAGATGGCCGGCATCAAGGCTTTCACGTCCCAACTGGAGCGCGGCCCGGACGGTAGCGACCCCATCTTGCCGCCGGATGTGCTGGAGCACTTCAACCGCGACCGCGAGGTGCTGTTCCGCGAACCACGCCGGCAGAGTGCGCCGCTGGAGCGGTTCCGTGACCTCTACGCCACGAACGCCGATCCATGGCGCACCGAGGACAGCTGGTACGAACGCCGCAAGCGGTCGGTTCTGCTCGCGGCGCTGCCACGCGAACGCTACCGGCATGCCGTCGAGCCTGCTTGCGGAGTCGGCGCGCTCACGGCCCAACTGGCCATGCGGGCCGACAAGGTGCACGCGTTCGACGCTGTGCCGAAGGCGGTGGCGGCGGCGGGGAAGCTGTGTCTGCCCAACCTGACCGTGACGAAAGCGGTGCTGCCGGAGGGATTTCCGGACGAGGTGGCGGATCTCGTCGTGCTCAGCGAGATCCTCTACTACCTGTCCGACGAGGACCTGCGCAAGACGGTCGACAACGCGATCACCGGCCTGGCCCCCGGCGGCGACCTTGTGCTGGCGCACTGGCGTCCGTGGGCGCCGGAGGCCACCCGCGACGCCGCCGAGGCCCATGAGCTGGTGGCCGGGCGGCCCGAGTTGTCGACCCTGGTCGAGCATCGTGACGAGGAGTTCCTGCTGCACGTGTTGAGGCGACGGTGATCCGGTCCGTCGCGGTGGTCGTGCCGGCGCGGGACGAACGGGAGACGATCGTCGAGTGCCTGCGCGCGATCTGGACGGCTGTGCCGTCCTCGGTCGCGGCGACGGTGTGCGTGGTGGCCGACCAGTGCCACGACGACACGGCCGCTCTGGCCCGGCCGCTGGCCGACGTCCTCGTGAACCGCCTTGACCGTCCACTCGGGACGGTTCGGGACCTGGGCGTGCGGCGGAGCCTGACCTGGCCGGCCGAGGAGTGCTGGGTGCTCAACACCGACGCCGACTCCGCGCTGGACCCGGACACGATCACCGCCCATCTCCGGCTCGCGAACCGGGGCGCGCACGCGGTGGCCGGCGCTGTGCGGATCGACTGGGCCGGCGACGAGCGGCTGCGCGCACGGTACGAAGCGCTGACCCCCGACGGTCGGGACCGGGTCTACGGCGCGAACCTCGGCGTGCGCGGGGATGTCTACCTCGCCGTCGGCGGCTTCGGGCCGCTGTCCACCAGCGAGGACCGGCACCTGTGGGACCGGGTCAAGCTCGCCGGCTTTCGGGCGGTGACCACGCCGCACGCCCCGGTGACCACCAGCTCCCGGCTCCGTGGCCGGGCCGGCAGCGGGCTCGCCGACCTGCTGGCCGGGCTGGGGGAACAACGACCGGCATGAGCGGAACGACCCCCTGACCCAGCTGGGACGGCTCAGATCGCGCTGGTGAACGATGATTGAACGGCGTCTGCACCGGGTATCCCTGGGGCCAGCTCGGAATCGACGGAGGTGTCTGATGCTCGCCCTGATCGGATTGCTGCTGGTGGTCTGGTTGGTCTGCGCCGTAGTCGGCGCGGTGGTCAAGGGCCTGGCCTGGCTGTTGATTCTCGGTGTCGTGCTGTTCGTGGCGACGGCCGTGGTGGGCTGGGTCAAGCGGGAAGCGCTGCGCCGCTGAGGCAGTAGCCGCTGGTGAGGGCGGGGCCCGTCGATTTCCGGTTCGGAAACGGCAGGAGCCCCGCCCGCTGGCGACGATCCCTCGGCAGACCGGCGAGTAGACAGTCCACAATGGCTCGGTCCACAATAGATCGGTCCACAATGGATCAGGCCTCGGGCTCCAGGAGCGCGGCGGCAGCTCGTCCGCGCATCGCCTCCAGGCACTGCCGCTGGGCCTCGGCCCTGGCCGTCAGTTCGTCGAGATGGACCTGGTCCAGGCGATCGTCGTGCTCGGCCAGCCGGCGTAACGTCTGCCAGCCGGCGGCCTTGCCGTCCACGCCGAGGCTCATCGCCTCCAGCTCGACGAGGCGGCTGAGCGGCGACCGGCTGAACAGGCGCCCATTGGGCTTGAGCCGGCCCAGCTTCTCGCCCAGCCAGCCGCCGGCGATCTTCACGTAGTCCTGGCGCACGCCGAGGGCGTCCATGATGCGCAGCAGGCTGTCGCGGTCCTGTTCGATGTCCCGGGCGAGCCCGGACAGATCGGCGTCCTTCTGCTCGTGGGCGATGCGGCGGGCCAGTTCGACGCCGCCGGTCGCGCCGGCCAGGTGGTCGTTGAGGTAGATGGCGAGTTCGTGCCGAAAGGTGTCCACGAGAGCAAGGGTGCCCGCTGCGCCCCGGCCGCAACCGCGAGCCGGCGACCCCGGTTGTGGGGTCGCCGGCCGGCGGATCAGGACTGCGGGCTGCGGGGCACGTCGCCTCGCCAGCCGCCGGTCTCACGTCCCTCGCTTTCGATGAAGTCCTTGAATCGCTTGAGGTCGCCGCTGATGCGGTTGCCAACCAGGCCCAGCGCGGCGGCGGTCTTCTCGGTGAGGGTGTCGGGCTGGTACTCCATCTGTAGGGTCACCCTGGTGGTGTGGTCGTCGAGGCGGTGGAAGGTGACCACGCCGCCGTGCTCGGGGCCGTCCACGGTGTGCCAGGCCACGCGCTCGTCGGGGTGCTGCTCGCTGACCCGGGCGTCGAACTCGCGGCTGACGCCGCCGATCGACGTCTGCCAGTGGGTGAGCACGTCGTCGATCTGGGTGACCCGGTCGACGCCCTCCATGAAGCGGGGGAAGGACTCGAACTGGGTCCACTGGTTGTACGCGGTGCGCACGGGCACCTGCACATCCACGGACTTCTCGATGGTGGTCATGGCTTGCCTCCTCCGGATCGGCCACACGGCTACCCTCCGCTCGATCGGGCAAACGCGACCAGGTTTCGGGCCGTGTGGTCGCGGTATCCCTTTGCCGTGCAGACAATCGTGATCGCAGACGTCGACGGGACCCTGGTGGACAGCAACTACCAGAACATCGTCGCGTGGTACCGGGCTTTCCGGCGTTGCGGGGTGACGGCGCCGATGTGGCGCATCCACCGCGCGGTCGGCATGGGCGGCGACCAACTGGTGGCCGCGGTGGCCGGCGAGGACGTGGAGGACCAGCACGGCGACGAGGTGCGGGCGGCATGGGCGGAGATCTTCGGGCCGATGCTGGAGGAGGTCGCCCCGCTGGCTGGTGCGCGTGAACTTCTGGTGGCCGTCAAGGAGAACGGGCACGAGCTGGTGCTGGCCAGCTCGGGCAAGCCCGACCATGTCGACCACTACCTCGACCTGTTGGCGGTGCGGGACGTCGCCGACGCGTGGACCACCTCCGAGGACGTGGAAGCGACCAAACCGGCGCCCGATCTGCTCGCGGTGGCGATGGACAAGGTGCGGGGGGAGCACGCCGTCGCCCTCGGTGACTCCATTTGGGACTGTCAGGCCGCGCGGAAACTGGGCCTGCCCTCGATCGGTCTGCGCACCGGCGGTTTCGGCGTCGACGAGCTGGCGGAAGCCGGCGCGAGCAAGGTCTACGACGATCTGCCCGCGCTTCGGGCCGAACTGGACCGGTTGCCCTTCGCCGCGAAGGCCCAGTGAGGCCGTGAAGGTTACGGCGGCCTGGCCGGTGTCGGGTCCCGCCGCGCGGCGGCGGCGGATGATCCGCCGTCGCTGGGCCTCGTCCTGGCCGCCCCAGACGCCGTAGGGCTCCTCGGTGGCGATCAGCCGCTGCGGACGCCACGGGCAACCGGACCTGTCCGAGCAACCGCGCCGGCGACCGACGATTACCGGCGTTTCTGCTGGGTAGAGCTGTTATGGGGGCAGAGGAAGGGAGGACCGTCCGGTGGCCCGGAAGTCGGCGCGAACCATGGTCCGCCAGCTCAAGCGGAAGTACGAGGGCGACGAGGAGCGCCCGCTCGGCGGCTACCTGGCGGTGCTCGGCGTCTATGCCGGGGTGACCGGTGCCCTGGTCGGACTGGCCAAAGCGCTGCGGATCCCGCCACCGACGCCCAGTGCCACCGACACCGTGCTGATGTCGTTGGCCACGCACAAGCTGAGCCGCCTGCTGAGCAAGGACGCCGTGACCAGCCCGCTGCGGGCGCCGTTCACCCGCTACCGGGAACCGGCCGGCGACGGCGAACTGATGGAGTCCGTCCGTGGCCATGGCGTCCAACACGCCGCGGGCGAGCTGATCACCTGCCCGTTCTGCCTCGGCGTGTGGGTGGCGACAGGCCTGTCGGCGGGACTGGTGTTCGCGCCGCGGCTGACCCGCCTGGTGTGCGTGACCTTGACCGCCATCGCGGTGTCGGACGGCCTGCAACTGGTCTACGACAATGCGAAGGACGCCGGCGGCGATTCGTGAGCAGGAGGAGGAACGATGATCGAGACGACACCGACCGAGCAGACCGTCCTGGACGAGGACGACGTGCTGCTGCCGAGAGGCTGGGCCGACGAGCGGCTGGCCCGGGACGGCGAGGACGAGCCGAACGTGCTGCGCGGACGGGAATGAGCAGCTGGTCGTTTGAACCACCCTCGATTGTGGGCATTTTCCCGGTATGACTGGAAGACCGGGTGTGACGCTCGGCGTCGAGGAAGAGTTCCTGCTGGTCGACGGCGACGGCCGGCTGGCGGCGGCCGGGCCGGAGATCTCCGAGCAGGTCGACGCCGCGGACGGGCAGATCGAACACGAGTTGCGGCGCTGCCAGGTGGAGTCGGCGACCGGGGTGTGCGCCACCGCCGACGAGGTCGTCACGGGACTGGGCACGCTGCGCGACAGACTGGCGGCGGAAGCGGCGGGGCAGGGCTTGCGACTGCTGGCCAGCGGCACCGCCCCGATGGCCGACGATCGCCCGGCGCGCTTCACCCCCGACGTCCGCTACCACCGGATGGCACGAGAGTTCGGCGGCATCGCACAGGCTTCGCTGACCTGTGCCTGCCATGTGCACGTCTCGATCCCGGACGCCGCGACGGGTGTGCGGATGAGCAACCAGATCCGGCCGTGGCTACCGGTTCTGCTCGCGCTGACGGCGAACTCGCCGTTCCACAACGGCGATGACACAGCCTATGCGAGCTGGCGTCACCTCCTCTGGACTCGGTGGCCGTCGGCCGGTGCGCCGCCGCACTTCGACTCGGTGGACGCGTACGAGTCCAGTGTGGACGGTCTGATCGACGCAGGGGCCGCTCTCGATCGTGGGATGGTCTACTGGGACATCCGGCTCTCGGCGCATCAGCCGACGGTGGAGGTGCGGGTCGCCGACGTGCTCCCGACGCCGACCGAGGCGGCGCTGCTGGCCGTGCTGGTCCGGGCCCTGGCCACGCAGGTGTTCGACGGTGAGGGGCCGGTGGCGCGGCCCGAGCCGGAGGTGTTGCGGGCGTGGCTGTGGCGCTCGGCCCGGGACGGCCTGACCGGGCGCTGCGTGCATCCCCGCACCGGTGATCTGGCGCCGGCGTGGCAGGTGGTGAACGATCTGGTGGCCGGTCTCGGGCCGTGGCTGCGGGCCAACGGTGACGACGAGTTCGCCGAGCAGGCCCTGGCCGGGGTGCGGGCGGACGGGAACGGGGCGCAGCGGCAGCGGGCCGCCAACGAGAGGGCCGGTTTGCTGGACGCGCTCGCCTGGCCGGTCTGAGAGGGGTTTCTGGCGTGGCGAGGCGGGAATCCAGGGGTATGGACCACAGCAGAGCGCCGGTGCTCGAAGCCCTGGCCGAGTTCCACGAGCAGGGTTTCGTGCCGTTCAACCCACCCGGCCACAAACAGGGGCGCGGGGCCGACCAGCGGGTGATCGACGTCGTGGGCACGGGCGTGTTCACCAGCGACGTGCTCGGCCCCAACGGTCTCGACGACCGGCTGCTGCGGCACGGAGTGTTGCAGGAGGCGCAGAAGCTGATGGCCGACGCCGTCGGCGCCGAGCACACGTTCTTCTCCACCTGCGGCAGTTCGCTGTCGGTCAAGAGCGCCATGCTCGCGGTGGCCGGCCCGCACGAGAAGCTCATCGTGGCCCGGCACGCGCACAAGTCGGTCATCTCCGGCCTGATCCTCAGCGGGGTGTCGCCGGTGTGGGTGCATCCGCACTGGGACGGCGAGCGCCACCTTTCCCACCCGCCGGGCCCGGAGGAGGTGCGCAAGGCGTTCGAGGCCGAGCCGGAGGCCAAGGGCATGCTGCTGGTGACCCCCACCGACTACGGCACCTGTGGGGACATCGCGGCCATCGCCGAGGTGTGCCATGAGTTCGACAAGCCGCTCATCGTGGACGAGGCGTGGGGCGCGCACCTGCCGTTCCACCCGGCGCTGCCGCCATGGGCGATGAACGCCGGCGCCGATCTGTGCGTGACCAGCGTGCACAAGATGGGCGCGGCAGTCGAGCAGAGCTCGGTTTTCCACCTTCAGGGCGACCGGGTGGATCCGGCCGTGCTCAAGGCGCGCGAGGATCTGCTCGGCACGACCAGCGCCTCCTCGCTGGTGTACGCCACTGTGGACGGTTGGCGGCGGCAGATGGCCGAGCACGGCGAGGAGTTGTTGACCGAAGCCTTGTCGCTGGCGCACGGTGTCCGCCGGGAGATCGACGAGCTGCCGGGACTGCGGGTGATGGGGGAGCAGGAGTTCATCGGCCCCGACCGGGCCGATTCCTTCGATCCGTTGAAGGTCGTCGTCGACCTGGCCGAGTTGGGCATCAGCGGCTACCAGGCGGCCGACTGGCTGCGGGAGCGCCGGCGGGTGACGGTCGGGTTGTCCGACCACCGGCGGATCGTCGCCATCATCACCCTCGGCGACGACGAGCGGACCGCGTCGGTGCTGGTGGAGTCGTTGCGGGAGCTGACCAAGGCGGCGGAGCGGATGGAGTCGCCGCCCGCGGTCGAGCTGGCCCGGCCGGAGGACCTGGAGCTGCGCACGGTGATGCTGCCCCGCGACGCCTTCTTCGGCGAGACCGAGCAGGTCGCCGTGGACGACGCGGTGGGCCGGGTGGTGGCCGAGATGATCAGCCCGTACCCGCCCGGTTCGCCGGCGCTGGTGCCCGGCGAGGTGGTCACCAAGGACGTGCTGGACTACCTGCGCAGCGGCTTGGCCGCGGGCATGCAGCTGCCGGACCCGGCCGATGCGGAGCTGACGTCGATCCGCGTGGTCAAGGACCCGGCGTGACCGTGCGGGATTCGATCGCCCGGCTCGCCGACGAGCTCTGGCGGATCAGCCTTGTGCTGCATGGACATCCGGAGCTGGCCTTTCAGGAGCATCGGGCGTGCGCCGAGCTGATCGGGGCGTTGTCAGCCGCCCAGTTCGAGGTGGAGCCCGGCGTCGCCGGCCTGCCCACGGCGTTTCGAGCTCAGTGGGGTACTGGTGCTCCGCCTCGGATCGCGCTGCTGCTGGAGTACGACGCGCTGCCGGGTCTGGGGCACGCCTGCGGGCACAACCTCATCGCCACCGCCGGCCTCGGGGCGGCGCTGGCCGTCCGGGACGCGCTGCCCGATCTCGCCGGCACGCTCGTGGTCATCGGCACGCCGGCCGAAGAAGGCGGCGGCGGCAAGGTGTTGGAGCTCAACGCCGGCGTCTTCGACGGCATCGAAGCGGCGCTGATGTTCCACCCCGGCGTGCACGACTGGCGGTACGCCCCGCTCACCGCGCAGATCGAGATCGCGGTGCGGTTTCATGGCCGCGCCGCGCATCCGACCGGCAACCCGACCGAGGGCGTGGATGCCCTTGCCGCCCTGGTGCAGCTGTTCACCGCGCTGGCCATGCTGCGATCCCGGCTGCCACTCGGCTCGCACGTGCAGGGCATCGTCACTCAGGGCGGGACCGCCACCAACATCGTGCCCGACCTGGCCGAGGGCCGCTTCGGCGTGCGGGGCCTGACCACCGCCGCCCGGGACGACCTGGTGGCGCAGCTGACCGAGTGCGCCCACGGCATCGCCCAAGCCACCGGCACCACCGTCGAAGTCTCGGCGGCCAGCCACGGCTACCAGCACGTGAGGGACAACGCCGCCCTGTCCGGCGCGTTCGCCCGGCACCTGGCCGAAGCCGGCATCACCCTCGCCGAGCCGACGCCGGGTGTCTTCCTCGGCTCCTCGGACATCGGTGACGTCAGCAACATCATGCCGGCCATCCATCCGTTCGTGGCCATCACCGACCCCGACAAGTCCGACCACACCCCGGAGTTCGCGGCCGCCGCCGCGAGCCCACGGGCCCGAGCGGTGATGCTGGCCGCCGCCGAGGCGCTGGCGTGCACGGCCGTGGACGTGCTGACCGAGCCCGAGCTGTTGGCCCAGGCGTGGCAAGATTTTCACGCCGCCGGTTGACGGCCTCGTCAGCGGGTATCTCGTCGAAGTGACTAGCACCATTGGCGTCGAGGAGGAGTTCCTCCTGGTCGACCGCGCGGGCGTCACCGCGCCACTGGCGGCGGAGGTCCTGGCGCGCTGCGCCGGGCCACTGCCGGGCGGGATGACCGCCCAGCCGGAACTACGGGAAACCCAGCTGGAACTGGCCACCGGCGTGTGCGCCGACGCCGCCGAACTGCGGGCCCAGTTGGTGATCGGCCGGCACGCATTGGCCATGGCCGCCGCCGAAACCGGCGCGCGGTTGATCGCCGCCGGCGTACCGGTGCAGGGTTCCGCTCGACACGACCCGTCCGCCGACCCGCGATTCGGGCGGGTCGACCAACTTTACGGCGAGATCGCCACCGACTACGAAGCCTGCGGCTGCCATGTCCACGTCGCCGTGCCGGACAAGGACACCGCGGTCGCCGTGGTCAACCACGTCGCCCGTTGGCTGCCGACATTGCTGGCCCTGTCGGTGAATTCGCCCATCTACCACGGCCGCGACCGTGGCTACGGAAGCTGGCGGATCGTCCAGCAGTCGCGGTTCCCCGGCTCGGGCATCGCCCCGTGGTGCGCCGACCACGACCACTGGCAGCAGGAGGTCGCGCGGCTGGTGGACAGCGGCGTGCTGGTCGACGAGAAGCAGACGTTCTGGTTCGCCCGGCCCTCGCCGCGCTTTCCCACCGTCGAGTTCCGGATCGCCGACACCGCCCCGACGGTGGCCGACGCCATGGTCCAGGCGCTGCTCAGCCGGGCGTTGGCGCACGTCGCCCTGGCGCAGCTGGAGCGTGGCGTGGAGGCGCAGCCGTTGCGAGCCGCGCCCGCGGCCGTGTGGACGGCGTCCCGGTACGGAATGGACGGTCCGGCCGTCGATCCGTTGCTGGGCAAGCAGGTTCCGGCGGCCGTCATGGTGACGGCGTTGCTGGACCACGTGCGGGAGGCGCTGGCCGACGCGGGCGACCTCGACGAAGTGCTGATGCTGCTGCGGGATCGGTCCACCGGGGCCACCCGCCAGCGACTGGTGGCGGCGGCCGGCCCGGCCGCCGTGCTGCGGCTGCTGACGGTGGGAGATCGCGATGCTCGGTAGGGGACCGCTGTCCGAGACGGTCATCGGCGTGCTGGGCCGGCCCGCCGGCTCGATCCGGCCGCCGATCCGGGTCGACGACCCCGACCCGTTCGGCGACGACCTCCAGCTGGCCCTGCACCTGTGCTACGAGCTGCACTACCAGGGGCTGCCCGGAGTGGACCCGAGCTGGGAGTGGGACCCGGACCTGTTGCGGCTGCGGGCATCCATGGAGCGGGTGTTCGAACACGCCTTGCACGTCAGGGTTCCCGGCGGCGACGACGTGGCGGCCGAGCTCGACGCGTTGCTCGTGGAACACGTTCCCGGCGCTGGGCTCAGTCATTTCCTGCGTGACGAGGGCGAATGGTGGCAGCTGCGGGAGTTGTTCACGCACCGGTCGATCTACCACCTCAAGGAGGCCGATCCGCACGCCTGGGCGATTCCCCGCCTGCGCGGTCGGGCCAAGGCGGCGCTGGTCGCCGTCGAGTTCGACGAGTACGGCGGCGGCCGGGCCGAGCGTGTGCACGCCCGACTGTTCGCCGATCTCCTTGACGCAGCCGGTCTTTCCTCGGATTACCTGCATTATCTGGACGACGTGCCGGCCTGCTCGCTGGCCACCGTCAACATGATGTCGCTGTTCGGCCTGCACCGACGGCTGCGGGGCGCGCTGGTCGGACACTTCGCCGCCGCCGAGATCAGCACCGGGCCCAGCGCCCAGCGGATGGAGCAGGCGCTGATCCGACTGGCGGCGCCCGACGCCTGCCGGCTGTTCTACACCGAGCACATCGAGGCCGACGCCGTGCACGAGCAGGTGCTCCGCCGCGACGTCATCGGCGATCTCCTGGCCCACGAACCGGAACTGGCCGCCGACGTCGTGTTCGGCATTCAGGCCACGGAGTTGCTGGAGCAGCGGCTGGCCGACCACCTGCTGTCGGCCTGGCGCCAGGGCCGCTCCTCGCTGCGTCAGGAGTCGCGGACCCTCTTGCGGTGACTGGTGTCGCAGAACGGATAGCGCTTGCTGCGGCGGCAGGCGCAGATCGCCACCACGAACCGGTCCGACCGGGCGATGGTTCCGTCCGGCAGCACGACCTCGACGGGCCCGTCCACCAGGACGGGCCCGCCCGGCTCCACGACCACCCGGCGGTGCTCACGGTCGGTCGGCACGGATCACCACCAGGTCCTCGTGTCGTTGGCCCGCGGCGATGAGCCCTTCGCGTTCGAGGAACACGGTTCGGCCGCTGAGCACCGGCCCGAACGGAATTCGGCCGCGCAGCACGACATCGGCGTTCAGCCCGCAACCGCGCAGCTGGCGCAGCGATGTGTCCACACCGGACAGAACGGAGTGGACCAGAAGCAGAAAGCCTTGGGGCCTCAGCAGCAGGGGCATCGATCGGCAGATCGGATCCAGCAGCGCCCGGCCGTCCACCCCCGCGTCCCAGGCCCGCCGCCGGCCCCGCGTGACCGTTCCCGGCGGGCAGGGCACGTAGGGCGGATTGGCCAGGATGACGTCGAACGACGCCGTGGCCGGCAGCGCCAGCATCGACCCCCGCCGGGCGCGGATCCTTCGCCCGTTCAGCCAGGCGTTGAGCCGAGCCGACAGCACCGCCCGCCGCGACACGTCGACCGCCGTGACCTCACCGGCCCCGAGCATCGCCGCCGTGATGGCCAGCGCGCCGGTCCCCGTGCAGACGTCGAGCACCCGGCCGCCGGCCGGAATCCCCGTCGCCGCAACGGCCTCGGCCAGCAGCCAGGTGTCGTACTGCGGCCGATAGACGCCGGGAGAGCGCAGCAGCCGTGGCGCCGGCGGAGTGAGGATCCGCTCCTCGAAGGTGGTCATGCCAGGGGAATAGCCGGGCCCGGACCGTCCAAACCAGATCGTTTCCACACCAGCTCGGACTCGGTGGCCCGAAGCCGGTGCGGTCGCACCTTGGAGCACGGCATCGTGAACATGGGCGGCCTGGCCAAGCAGCCCGGCCTGCACGCTTGCTGCCTGGCGATCTTCTAGCTTCGGGGCGTCCATTCCTCGGCGAGCAGGCCGAGGATGGCCTCGTCCTCGCGCGCGCCGTAAACCCAGGCCGACCGTCGCAGCGTTCCCTCGCGAATGAACCCCGCCTTGGCCGCCACACCGAGCATCGGGCCGTTGTCCGCGAGGGTCTCGATCTGTAGGCGTTGCAGTCCGCGGACCGCGAATCCGTACTCGCACAACGTGTGCAGCACGTCGACGCCCAGGCCTCGGTTGCGAAACGCCGGCCGCATGGCCATGCCGATGTGCGCCGTCCGGTTGTGGGTGTCGATCGCCCACAGCAGCGCCTCGCCGGCCAGTTCCCCCGATTCCAGCTCCACCACCGAGAAGAACGCGACCTCGTCCGACGGCCCCGCCACCGTGAACGGCGAGTCGCTCGAACCCGGCGAAATCGGCCGCCAGGGCCGCGAGTCCGCTCGCGCCCGCGTGGCCACATCGTCGTACAGCTCGGCGTGCAGCACCGCGACGTCACTCTCGTGCCGGGCCCGCAGCCCGATCTTCTCGCCCTGTATCACAGGCCGTTGTTACACGAGGGGCGCCACCCGGACAACCGGGTTTCCCCGAAGGGCAGTCCCCCTGTTCGCGCTAAGCGGATCGCCGGTCCTGGCCCGAACGCCGCGCCCGCGCTCTACTGTAGGCGCATGCTGAGCACTCTTCGACGCGTCGCGGCCCTCGCCTCGGTGGTGGTGGTCGCGGCGGCTGGGGCGCCGGTGGCGCAGGCGTCGGGCTGGCTGGACGGTGCGGTGATCCGGCGCACGGAGTACGGCATCCCGCACATCGTGGCCAAGGACTTCAAGGGCCTCGGCTACGGCTACGGGTACGCGTTCGCCGAGGACAACCTGTGCGCGCTGGCCGACGCGATCACCACCGTGGACGGGGACCGGTCGCGCTACTTCGGCCCGAACGCCGACTCCGGCAACCAGATCGGCGGGCCGATCAGCAACATCGACAGCGATGTCTTCCACCGCTCGGTGATCCAGAGCGGCATCGTCGAGCGCACGATGTCCCAGCCCGCGCCGCTGGGCCAGACGGCCGAGGTCAAGGACCTGGTCAGCGGCTACATCGGCGGCGTGAACGCGTACCTGGCGGCGACCGGGGCCGCCAACCTGCCCGACCCGACCTGCCGGGCCAAGCCGTGGGTGCACCCGATCACCACGACGGAGATGGACCGGCTGCTCTACGACGGCAACCAGTTCGGCGGCGTCAACGCGTTCCAGCCGCAGATCGCCAACGCCCGGCCGGCGGGGTCCAGCCCGTCGGCGGCGGACGCGCTGGCGCGGACCGCCGTCGACAACGCCGATCTCGGCAGCAACGGCATCGCGGCCGGCAGCGCGGGGACCCGGAACGGCGACGGCCTGCTGCTGGCCAACCCGCATTTCCCTTGGCTGGGTTCGAACCGCTTCTACCAGGTGCAGTTGACGATTCCCGGCGTGATGGACGTGACCGGGGCGAGCGTCTACGGCACGCCCATCGTGGAGATCGGCCACACCAAGCACCTGGCGTGGACGCACACCGTGTCGTCGGCGCAGCGCTTCACCTTCTACGAGCTGCATCTGGCGCCGGGCGATCCCACCAGCTATCTGGTGGACGGCCAGGCGGTGCCGATGGGCCGCCGGTCGGTGTCGGTGCCGCAGGCCGACGGCAGCCAGATCACCAGGACCGTCTACACCTCGCAGTACGGCCCGGTGCTGGGCACCGGCTGGACCGCGACCACGGCGCTGGCGGTCAAGGGCGTCAACGTGGACAACGGCCGCTCCAGCAACGAATGGCTGCGGATGGGCATGTCCGACAGCGTGGCGCTACTGCGGGCCGCCCAGGACAAGTACCAGGCCCTGCCGTACGTCAACACCATGGCCGCGGACAGCACCGGCGCGGCCTACTATGCCGACTCGTCGGTGGTTCCGCACGTCACCGACGCGCTGGCGGCCAAGTGCGTGGACAGCCCGCTCGGCAAGGCGGTGTACCCGGCTCAGACCATTTTGGACGGTTCGCTGTCGGCCTGCGCCTGGGGCAGCGACCCGGACGCCATCGTGCCGGGCACGTTCGGGCCCAAGGAACAGCCGTCCTTGTCCCGCACGGATTTCGTCACCAACAGCAACGACTCGTACTGGCTGGCCAACCCGGCCGCGCCGCTGACCGGCTACCCGGTCATCTACGGTCTGACCGGCACGCCGCGCACGCTGCGGACCCGGCTGGGCCTGGAGACGATCGGCCAGCGCATCGCCGGCACCGACGGCCTGGGGTCGCCGGGCTTCAGCGTGGCCAGCACCCAGCAGGCGCTGTTCGCCGACCGCAACCTCAGCGCCGAACTCGCTCGTGACGCGGTGGTGTCCTTGTGCGGCAAGGAATCCACACTGACGGCCAGCGATGGCACGGCAGTTGACGTCAGCGCGGCCTGTGGCGTGCTGGCCAAGTGGGATCTGCGGGCCGATCCGGGCAGCGTCGGCGCGGTGCTGTGGCGGCAGTTCTGGCTCGGCGCGGTGCGGGCCCCCGACCTGTGGCTGGTGCCGTTCGACCCGAAGCAGCCGGCGACGACACCGAACACCGTGAACACCAACAGCATCGTCCTCCGGCAGGCGCTGGCCAACGCCGTGCAGCAGATGGCGGCGCTGCACGTGCCGGTGGACGCGCCGTTGTCGGCGGCGCAGCACACCACGGTCGGCGGGCCGGACATCGCCATTCCCGGCTGCGGCAACCCCGAGGGCTGCTACAACATCGTCTCCGGTGTGGGCAGCGGCGCCCTGGGCGCGGACGGCCGGTTCAGCCCGTCCATCTTCGGCTCCAGCTTCATGATGGTCGCCGAGCTCTCGCCGCGCGGGCCGGTGGCCCGGACCCTGTTGTCGTACTCGGAATCCGCCAACCCCGCCTCCCCGCACCACGGCGACCAGACCGCGCTGTTCGCGGCCAAGAAGTGGGTCGCCGACCGGTTCAGTGAGGGCGAGATCCTGTCCTCGCCGTCGCTGAGCATCCGGGTGCTGACCTTCACCCGGTGAACCCCGACTTCCGCCGGCTGTTCGTCGGCAACTCGGTGTCGTTGCTGGGATCCAGCGTCACCACGGTCGCGTTGCCGCTGTCGGCGGTGGTCTACCTGCACGCCTCGCCGTTCCAGATGGGACTGCTGGGCGTGGCCACCCTGGCCCCGCACCTGGTGTTCGGGCTGCCGGCCGGGGTGTGGGTGGATCGCCTGCCGTACCGGAGGATCCTGGTCGCCGCCGACATCGCGCAGGCCCTTCTGGTCGGCGCGGTGCCGGTGCTGGCCTGGCTCGGGGTGCTCAGTCTGTGGCAGCTCTACGTGATCGTGCTGCTGGCCGGCGTGGCTAACCTCTTCGAGAACGTCACGGCCCAGTCGTTCACCCCGCATCTGGTGCCGCGCGAGGAGTTGTTGTCGGCCAACAGCACCCTGATGGCCAGCAATGCCACCGTGAACACCACCGGGTCGGCCGTCGGCAGCGCGCTGGTCACGGTGTTCGCCGCGCCGTTCGCCTTGGCGGTGGACGCGGTTTCCTTTGCCGTGGCCGGGTTTTTCAAGGCCCGGATCAGCACGCCCGGCCCGCCGCCCCGGCCCGGCTCCCGACACCTCGTGGCCGAGGTCGGGGCCGGGCTGCGGGCGGTGTTCACCCAGCCCACAGTGCGGGTGGTGATCGTCGCCGCCGCGCTGGGGGCGCTGGCCGGGCAGATGCAGAACGTCGTGCTGGTCCTTTTCCTTGTGCAGGGCCTGAAACTGCCCTCCGGGCTGGTCGGCCTCGCGATCACCGTCGTCGGCGTGGCCGCCGTGCTGTCGGCGGTCGCGGCCGCCCCGATCTCTCGCCGGCTCGGGTCCGGGCCGGCGTTCATCCTCGGCATGCTGATCTCCGCCGTGGCTGGTCCGGTCCTGGCGCTGGCCGGCGGCCCGCTGCCGGTCGTGCTGATTGTCGTCGCCCTGGCCCAGATCCTGCGCGGCGTCGGGCCATCCCTTTACGGCGTGAATCAGCAGACCCTTCGGCAGACGTTGGTGCCGGCCGAGCTGCTGTCCCGGGTCAACGCCACCTGGCGGTTCCTGGTCTATGGCCTGCAACCCATCGGCGCGTTGCTCGGTGGCGCACTGGGTTCAGTCGACCTACGCCTGACGTTGGTCGTGAGCAGTGCCGTGATGCTGCTGGGCGTCGCGGTGGCCGCGTTCTCGCCGCTACGCCGACGGACCCGCGCCACCGGGTGATGCCGGAAACACATGGCATCGCCCGCGTGGCGGGCCCGGCCGGCTCAGCCGGTCGACCGCTCGACCTCGTGCGCGTGCGAGCGCAGTTCCACCGGCGCGGCCGACTGGCCCAGCCGGTCCACCCCGCGCAGGCCGGCGACCAGGCGTTCCACCTCGGTGTCGGGCCGCACCCCGAAGCGCATGAACTGGCTGGTGAGGCCGATCTTGTTGCCGCACTGGCGGGTCAGCAGGTGGTGCTCCTCCAGCAGGTACGAGCAGAACTCGGCGCCGTCGAGCGTGGCCGGCAGCTTCACCAGCAGGAAGTTGGCCTGCGACGGGTAGACCGTCAGCTCGGGGAAGCGGATCAGCTGCGAGTGCATCATGAACCGGTCCAGGGCCAGCAGCTTCAGGCTCTCCTCGTACTCGGCGCGGTGCTCGGCCAGCATGAAGATCACCGCCTCGGCCAGCGAGTTGAGGTTCCACTTGGGCAGCGCCCCGGAGATCTTGCGGGTCAGCGCCGGATTGGCCACCTGGTAGCCGAACCGGATGCCGTGCAGGCCGAAGTTCTTGCCCAGGCTCTTGAGCACGATGACGTTGGGGCGCACCACCGCCTCCTGGGCCACCGACGGGTTCAGCTCGGCCTCCACGAAGTCCACAAAGGACTCGTCGATCACCACCAGGTCCAGGTCGCACAGCTCGTCCATGAACCGGATCACCTCGCGGCGCGGCAGGTAGCCGCCGTCGGGGTTGTTGGGGTTGCACAGCACCGCCACCCGTGAGCCCCGGCGCTTGATGAACTCGACGTACTCGTCCACCCGCAGCTCGAAGTTGTTGGCCTCCTTCAACAGGAACATGTCGACCCGCTTGCCGGTCTCCATCGGCTGGTCGGTCCAGCGGCCGAAGGTCGGGATCGGCACCGCGATGCTGGAGTCCACCAGCAGCCGGTCGATCCAGGTGATCAGCTCGGTCGACCCGTTGGCCAGCGAGATGGTCTGCGGGTTGAGCCGCAGCACACCGGCCAGCTGGTGGGTGATGGCCGACCCGTCGCTGGGATAGAACTTGAGAATGGTCCGCAGGTTCTGCTCCAGCAGGCCGAACATCTCCTCGGTCGGGAAGTACGGGTTGCACGGGATGCAGAAGTCGGCCAGGTCCTTGGCCTGCGGCCCCATCGCCCGCGCCACCGAGAAGAACGACGGGCTGTGGGCCGCGTGCTGCTTGAACAGAGTATTGGTCACACCGTGCCGCACGTGGTTTCTCCGTCCGCCGTTCCGCGCCTGCCCGAGGGGGTACGCGCCCCTCCCATGTCCGGTTCATCCCGGTCGCACGGCACGGCGCCCACGGCCGGGTGGCCGTGGGCGCCGCGTGACGGGGCTGACCGGTCAGAAGTAGTAACCGGCCAGCGTGACCAGCCCGGCGTTGATGTTGCCGGCGACGCTCTCCACGTCGCCGACGCGCTGCCAGGAGCCGTCCCAGTGGCGGGTGGTGTGGATCAGGCCGCCGTTCTGGGTGGAGAAGGCCAGCTGCATCTCGCCGCCCGAGTAGGTCATCGACACGTGCTGGGCCTCGCCGCCGAAGCCGGCCACCTGCTGGACGTCGCCGAAGTTGTCCCAGCTGTAGTCGTCGTGGCGGATGGTGTGGAACACCGTCGAGTAGTACGCGTTGGCGGCCACGGTCGTGACCTGGAGCGCGCCGTAGGTGTACGCCGCGGCGACCTCGGTGGCGGTGTAGGCCGGGTCCGGGGTGGCGTTGATCCAGTTGGAGCCGTACCAGGAGCCGTCCGGGTACAGGTCGTAGTCGCCGACGGACTTGCCGTCCGACGAGAGCTCGACCACGTGCAGCACGCCGTTGGAGCTGGTCGGCGCCAGGGCGACGCTGCGCACCGCGTGGCCGTCGGTCGGCACGGAGCTCCACGTCGACCAGGCGCCGTCCGCGCCCAGCGTGCTCAGGTGCAGGTCGCCGCCCGTGCGCTCGACCAGCTCGATCTGGCCGTTCACCGTGGTGGCGGCCAGGCCGTCGACGGTCGCGCCGGCCGGGGTCGAGGGCACGCTGGCGTTGTAGTCCCAGGTGCCGTCGACGTGCCGGATGAAGTGCGCCAGCTGCGGACCCTTGGGCCCGGCGTACTGGAAGAACGCGTTCTCCTCGCCGTTGACCAGCGTCGAGGTCAGCGAGGTGACGCCGCTGTACGCGCCCAGTCGGCCGAAGTTCTGCCAGGTGCCGTCGGCGTGCCGGATGGTGTGCACCAGGCTGGCGCTGCCGTCCGTGCTGATCAGCTGCACGTCGCCCTGGTTGGCCGTGTTGGGCTTGGCCACCCCCGCGTCGGCCGTGCCGGCGAACGCCAGCGCCGCCGTCGCCGCGATCGTGAGCGCGGCCGCCGCCTTGATCTTGTGGTCGAACATTTCCGATTCCTCCCCGTCCGGACATGGGGCCCCGATTCGGGAAACCGAGTTCCACTCGGCTCTGTGCCCTCTTGTGTCCGTCCCCATTCGCTTTGGACACCAAGAAGACGTCACCGGGCGGAGGCGGTTGCCCCGGGTTCGGTTCGGCTTTTTCCCCTGCCCCATCGGGCAGCGAGGGCCAGGCGGGCCTGGTCGTGCCGCGATTGTCGGAATTGCCTGTCCGTCGGATCAGAACGCGACGCCGATGGCGTGCATCAGCAGGGGGAACGAGGCGTGCAGTTCCCGCTGCCAGTAGGCCCAGGCGTGCCGGCCGGGGCCGTAGAAGTCGGCGGTGACGTGCACCCCGTGGGAACGCAGTTGGGTTGCCGTCACGGCGTTCTGCTCGCCGATCAGCTGCTCCAGGCTGTCGACGCCGGAGCCGGCCGGGTCCAGCGGGCCGGGCTGCCCGTTGCCGGAGGACAGGAACACCTCGGTGCCGCGCAGCCGGCCGGCCAGGTCGTACGGGTTGTGCGCGGCCCACACGTCGGCCTGCGCGGTCGGGTCGCCCCACAGCGCGGTGCGGTCGAATCCGTACTGGGCGACGAAGTTCTGGATGACGTTGGTGCTGCGCGCACCCTGGTATGTGGTGTCCACCAGCCCGCTGTACGAGGCGGCGGCCCGGAACATCCCGGGGTGCCGGGCGGCGTAGGACAGCGCGCCGAAGCCGCCCATCGACAGGCCGGCGACGGCCCGGGCCGTGCCGCCGCGGTAGTGGGACTCGACGAGCCGGCGCAGTTCGGTCAGGTGAAAGGTCTCCCAGGCCGGGCCGCCGTTCCACCAGTCCGAGTAGAACCCGGTGGGGCCGCCCTCGGGCATCACGATCAGCGCGTCGGTGGTGGCCGTGAAGGCCTCGACGTCGGTGGCCCCGGTCCAGGCCTGGTAGCCGTTCTGCCCGCAGCAACCGTGCAGGAGGTAGAGGGTCGGCCACCGGCGGTTCGGCGCGGCGGCCCAGTCCCTGGGCAGCAGCAGCCGGACGCCGACGTTCGCGTTCAGGGCATCGGAGTGCACCGTCAGTTCGAGTAACCGCGCGTCGACTGCGCGTTCGCTCACCACCGTCGCCGTGTCCGGGGCGGCCACGGCCGGCGCACCCAGCGGGACGAGCAGCAGCAACGCGATCAGAATCCCCAGGCGCCGCATGCCTTCTCCTTCCTACGGAGTCCTCATGATGCCCGGATCACGGCCGATGCGACAGAACTGCCGTGCAGCCTTCAGCACTCCGGCAACTTGCCGCCGAAGCGCTGGCGGGTGTGCAGGAGGTTGCTCAGCTGCACCCGGGAGCGGACGCCGAGCTTGGCGAACACCAGCGGCGCTGCCCGCCCGGGCCGTGCGCGATGCCCGGCTTCGCCGTCACCTCGGCCGAGTTCGACCGGGGTTGGGACGGTCAACGGTCACCAGAGGTTGCTTCCAGGAGTCGAATCCCACTTCCGAGTGTTGCTCGATAGGGTGTCGGGTACACCTGAGGGTGAGCGGTGATCACCCGCTCACCCTCCGAGAAGGGAGCAACTCTCATGAACACCGGACTTCGCCGCACCGCGGCGGGCGCCACCGTCCTCGGCGCCGTCGCCGTGGCCGCGCTCGTCCCCGCCGCCGGGGCCTCGGCGATGCCGACCGACTTCCGGTGCACGTCCGCCCAGGTGACCACCACCCTGACCCCGGGCAGCCCCGGGGCCGGCCAGCGCTACGCGCAGGTGACGTTCACCGCCAAGCCGGGCCAGTCCTGCAACTTCCAGGGCAGCCTGCCGGTCTCGCTCGCCGGCGCCCCGGGCATCACCGTGACGACCGAGTCGGACGTCGCCAACGCCCCGCTGGTCACCATCTCCGACGGCCGGTCGGCCACGATGTTGTTGCACTGGAGCGGAATCGAGGCCCCCGCCGACCAGGTCACGCCGACCGGCGTCACCGTCGTCGCGCCGAGCACCACCGACCCGCGCGGCGTCAGCAGCGACCCGAACATCACGCTGCCGTGGAACCTGGGCGCGATGGACAACTCGGCCCAGGCCCACAACCTGTACGTCGGCCCCGTCACCGCCGCCTGACCCGACACCGGCCGGCACGGAAAACCCCGTGCCGGCCGGCTCGGTCAGCCGGCGTAGCCGGTGATCTTCCAGAGCGTGCCGGACTCCAGGGCGACGGTCGTGTCGCCGAAGGCGAAGTCCCAGAGGTTGTCGGTGTGGCCCAGCACGATGTTGGGCGACACCTTGCCGGTGGCCGGGTCGATGGAGTGCAGCTCGCCGGCGGCGGCGAAGTACACCGTGCCGTTGGCCGCGACCTGCACCGACTGCGGCTCATATTGGTCGGTGGCAAGGATTCGCACCGCGCCGGTGGCCACGTCGACCCGCGACACGGAGCCGCCGATCTCGGCCACGTACACGCCGCCGTCCCGGCCGAAGGCAAGGTCGGCGATCATGCCGACCTTGCCGGTCACGGAACGCGGCTGGCCGGCGGTGATCTCCCAAAGCTGGCCGTAGGTGGTGCCGGCGTAGACGTGGCCGTTGCCGTAGGTCACGGCCATCAGGCCGCCGCCCAGCCCGGACGCCGTCACCCGGTGCGCGCCGGTGGCCACGTCGACCTGGATCACCGAGCCGTTGAAGTCGGTGACGTACACGGTGCCGGCCCCATCCGTGGCCACACCACGGAGATTGCCGAGATCGGTGGCCAGCGTGACGGCCCGGCCGGTGGCCAGGTCGACCCGGTCCACCCGGCCCTCCCAGTAGCTCACGAACGCCGCGCCGTGGCCGTCCAGCGCGACGGAGTAGGCGTCCGAGATGCCGGTGAGCAGCGCCTGGCACGAGGTGGACGGGCACTTCGGCGGCGTCGCCGTGGCCGCGCTCGCGGTGGCCGGCAGGACGAGCAGGCCGAGGCCGACGGCGGCGGCGATCAACCGAACTCGAGAGGGCATGGGCATGTCGTTTCCTTTCGGTCATTTCGGTGGACCGATTTCACCATCGTGTTCCGCCGCCGTCGTCCCGCTGGGTAAGAAAACCCGCCCCACGGTGCCCGTGAGTTCGCGGCCTTGGTCGAGTTGCCCGGTGCCATTCCGCCGTTTGTCCGCTGCTGTAACGGTTAATCTCGGAATTTGCTCGGAAATGTATCCGTCCCCTGGGCGTCGCTGACCGTTCAGGCACATCGGATCGTCGGTTCACCCGGGCGGCGGCCGGGGGCCGGCCGGAGACGGCATTCTGCCCCAAGACCCGCACGGCCGAAGGATCGAACATGACGCTGGCTGACGTCCGAGGCATCTACATGGTCCACACGATGCTCCAGCGCGAGCTCGGCCTCATGCCCGAGCTCGTGCGCACCGTGGCCAGCGGCGACGTGGACCGGGCCCGGGTCGTCACCGAGCACATCGAACTGGTCGCCGACCTGCTGCGCCAGCACGACCTCGTCGAGGAGCGACACCTCTGGCCCCGGCTGCTCGACCGGCTGCCGGCCGAGGCCGCGCCGCTGGTGCGGGCCATGGAGCGCGAGCACCGGCTCGTCGACGACCTCCAGGAGCGGCTGGAGCCCGCGCTCGCCGCTTGGCGGATCGCCGCCGGTCAGGCCGGCCGCGAGGCCGTCGCCGCCGTGCTCGACGCGCTGATCCTGGCGCTGGCCGACCATCTGGCCCGGGAGGAGGATCGGGTTCTCCCGCTGGCCGCCCGGTGCGTCACCACGGCCGAATGGGCCGAGATGCTCGCCGACGGCGCTCGTTGTTTCGACCTCGACTCGCTCGTCCTGTTCTGCGGAATGATTCGCTACGACGCGGATCCGGCCGTTTTCCGGGCGACCGTCGAATCGATGCCGGAAACGCTGCGCGCCGTTGTTTTCGAACGCTGCGAGCAGGCCTTCGCCGAGTACGCCCTGGGCGTCTACGGCACGGCGACCCCGCCGCACGCCCCCGGCCCGCCGTCGTTCGACGACGGGCCCTGCTCGCTGCCGGGCATCGCCTAGCAGCCGCACGCCGACCGTGTCGTCGAGCTGCTCGCCGGATAATGGACCGACGGGTACATTCAACGGTGTGGTGCTCACCAAGAAGGGGTCCGCGACCCGGCTGCGCATCGTCGAGGCGGCGGCCACCGAGATCCGCGAGCGCGGCGTCGCCAACGTGACCTTGGACGACATCGGCCGCCGCAGCGGCACCGGCAAGAGCCAGATGTTCCACTATTTCCCGGAAGGCCGCGAGCAGCTGCTGCTGGCGGTGGCCCAGCACGAGGCTGACCGCGTGATCGAGGACCAGCAGCCCTACCTCAGCGAGCTGACCTCGTGGGCGGCGTGGCGGCAGTGGCGGGACGTCGTGGTCGAGCGCTATCGACGGCAGGGCGTGCACTGCCCGTTGGGGGCCCTGATCACCGAGATCGGCCGCCTTACCCCGGCCGCGCAGGAAGTGGGCCGCCAACTGCTCGTGCAGTGGCAGCGGCAGGTGGAGATCGGCATCGAGAAGATGCAGGCCGGCGGGCACATCAGCCGTGACGTCGAGGCCTCGGCGGCGGCGTCCGCGCTGATCGCCGCGATCCAGGGCGGGGTGGTGATCCTGATGTCCACCGGATCGTCCCACCACCTGGAGACGGCCCTGGACTTCTGCCTCGAACACCTGGGCGCGGCCTAGCGGATCGCACGGATCCGGCCAGTGTCACGGGATTGCGTCCCGCCCGCCGCAGGTAGGCTCGGCCGCGTGCTGTTGGGACGCAGACGCGAGCAGGAGACGCTGGACGGCCTGGTGCGGGACGTCCGCGACGGCCGGAGCCGGGTGCTGGTGCTGCGGGGCGAGGCCGGCGCCGGCAAGACCGCCTTGCTCGACTACCTGGCCGGCACGATGCCGGCCGATCGGGTGTCCTGGGCGGTCGGCGTCGAGTCCGAGAGCGAGATCGCTTACGCGACGCTGCAACGGTTGTGCGCCCCGCTTATGGGCCACGTGGGCCGGCTGCCCGAGCCGCAGCGTGAGGCGCTGCTGGTGGGCCTGGGTGAACGCACCGGTACAGCTCCGGACGCGCTGCTGGTCGGGCTGGCGGTGCTCGGGCTGCTGGCCGAGGCGGCGGCCGAGCGGCCGCTGCTGTGCGTGGTGGACGACGTGCAGTGGCTGGACAAGATGTCCGAGGTGATCCTCACCTTCGTGGCCCGCCGGCTGGACGCCGAATCGGTGGCCCTGGTGTTCGCCTCCCGTGACGAGGAACTGCTCGACGGTTTGCCCGAGCTCCGGGTCGACGGCCTGCCCGACGGCGACGCCCGGGCGCTGCTGGACTCGGTGCTGCCGGTGCCGGTCGACGCCCGCGTGCGGGACCGCATCGTCGCCGAAACCCGCGGAAACCCGTTGGCACTGCTGGAACTTCCGCGCGGCCGCACGCCGGCGGAACTGGCCTTCGGCCTCGGCGGCCGGACCGCGGGCCCCATCCCGAGCCGGATCGAACAGGGCTTCCAGCGGCGCATCGCCGAGCTGCCGCCGGACACCCGGACGCTGCTGCTGGCCGCCTCCGTCGAGCCGCTGGGCGACGTCCCGCTGCTGTGGCGGGCCCTGTCCCGGCTCGGCGTCGGCGCGGACGCCGCCGCCCCGGCCGAGTCGGCCGAGCTGCTGGAACTCGGGGCCCGCGTGCGGTTCCGGCATCCGCTGGTCCGCTCGGCCAGCTGGTGTTCGGCCACCCCGGCCGAGATTCGCGCCGTGCACCAGGCTTTCGCCGACGTCACCGATCCCCGGCAGGAGCCCGACCGCCGGGCCTGGCACCGCGCCCACGCCACCCTCGGGCTGGACGACGAGGTCGCCGCCGAGCTGTCCCGGTCGGCCGAGCGGGCCCGGTCCCGGGGCGGCCACGCCGCGGCCGCCGCCTTCCTGGAGCGGGCCGCCGAACTGTCCGCCGACCCCAAGAACCGGGCTGCCCGGGCCTTGGCCGCCGCCCAGGCCCGGTTCGCCGCCGGGCAGCCGGCCCAGGTGCCGGAGTTGTTGGCGGCGGCCGAACTCGGCCCGCTCGAACCGTTGCAGCAGGCCGAAGTCGAGCGGCTGCGGGCCCAGGTCGCGTTCGCCGTCAACCGCGGCCGCGCGGCCGGGCCGCCGCTGCTCGCCGCCGCCTGCCGACTGGCGGACCTCGATCTCACCGCCGCTCGGGAGGCGTACCTGGCGGCGCTGGGCGCGGCGGTGCACGCCGGCGAGGACCTGCGTCCGGCCGCCGAGGCCGCCCGGGCTTTGCCGACGGCCGAAGATCCGGCCGGACTGCTGCTCACCGGCGTCGTGACCTGGGCACTCGACGGCTACGTGCCGGCATTGCCGCAGCTGAGGCGGGCGCTGACCGAGGAACCGCGGCTGCTCATCGCCCCGGTCGCCATGGAGATCTGGGACGACGAGGCGTGGCGGCGGATCACCGGGGTGGCGCTGGCCAAGGCGAGGGCCACCGGCACCTTGTCCGTCCTGCCGACGGCGCTGACCGCACGGGCCGGCGCCCTGTTGGCCGATCTCCGTCTCACCGAGGCCGCCGCGCTGCTCGACGAGGCCCGCACGCTTCGGGAAGCCACCGGCCTGGCCGGCAACCCGTTCGCCGAGCTCATGCTGCTTGCCTTGCAGGGCAAGGAAAAGCCGGCCGTCGAGTTGGCCGAGGCCGTGACCAGGGACGCCGCCGAGCGCGGCGAGCAGCGGCTCACCGCCATGGCCGACCACGCCCTGTCCGTGCTCTACAACGGCCTTGGCCGCTATGCCGCCGCCCAGGCCGCCGCCGCCCGTGTCGGGCGGCATCTCGGGATTTCCCCGTGGGCCGAACTGGTTGAGGCCGCCGCCCATGCCGGCGACGCCGCCGCGGCGGCCGAGGCCCGCGACCGTTTGGCCGAGCACACCGTTCCGGCCGGCACCGACTGGGCTTTGGGCGCCCAGGCCCTGGCCGACGCGATCGTCAGCCCGACTGACGATCAGTTTCGCGAAGCGATCGACCGGCTGCCGTTGGCGTTGTCGGCGGCCCGCGCGCGGCTGCTGTACGGGGAGTGGCTGCGCCGGGAGAACCGGCGCGCCGACGCCCGTGACCAGCTCCGGCCGGCCTATGAGGCGTTTTTGGCCGCCGGGGCCGCCGGCTTCGCCGAGCGCGCCGGCCGTGAGCTGGCCGCGACGGGGGAGACCGTTCGCAAGCGTGGCGCCGGCGTGGCCGAGGAGTTGACCCCGCAGGAGGCGCAGATCGCGCGGCTGGCGCTGGCCGGCCGCACCAATCCGGAGATCGCTGCCGCGCTGTTCCTCAGCCCGCGCACCGTGGAATGGCATCTGCGCAAGGTGTTCACCAAGCTCGGCATCAGTTCGCGGCGCGAGTTGGCTACTTCTTCGCTGTGAGCGCCGCCATGAACGACTTGCGCAGCCCGGCCGGCCCGATGATCGGCAACGCCGCCCGAAAAGCTTCGACTCGTGGGTGGTGACCGTGCTCGTCGAGCTCCCCATCGAGGCCGTCTACGCCACCAAGCGGGTGCTGGTGCAGTCCGCCGAGCTCTCAGCCCGTGACCCGTTCGCGGTCCATGCCGCGCTCGGCCTCCGGTGATCGCCTCTAGCCCGCTTTTCGCCACCGCCCGTGTCCGTCGCTGAACACGGGCAGCCCCTCGTTGATCTCCACCGTCCAGTCGCTGTGGTGGATCAGCCGATGACAGGCGCTGCACAGCAGCACCAGATTGTCCAGACTGGTCGGCCCCCCGTCAGCCCATTCCACCACGTGATGCGCGTGGCATTGCCGGGGTTTCCTTCCACATCCCGGAAACGCGCACCCCTTGTCCCGGATGATCAGTGCTCTGCGTATCGCGTTGGGGATGGTCCGGCTGGCCCGTCCGATGTCCAGCACCTCGGACCTGGCCCCGAGCACCACCCGCAGGATCGTGCTGTCGCAGGCGATCCTGCGCACCGAGGCGGCGTTGAGCGGCCCCATGCCCGCCAGGTCGGCGGTGCCCCGCTGCTCCTGAAAGTCCTTCCACGACATGGTGAGGGCGATGTGCGGCTTCTCCCCGCCCTCCTCGGGCAGGTCCTTGCAGCCGGCCGCCAGTTCGAGGATCTCCACCAGCGCGTCGCCCTGCCGCTCGGCGGTCGTGCGCGGGTCCTCAGCCGATGTCGGCTTGGCCAACGGGCTGATCAGCGCCTCCAACAGCGCCAGGCTCTCCAGGTCGAGGAACCCGTCGATGTCCCCGCCGTTGCGGCGCTTGCGGATGGTCAACGTCCGCTTGGGCCGGGCTGACTCCCGGTCATCAGGCGCTTTCCCGTCCTGGTCCAGCAACACCAGGATCCGCTGGGCGACGTCCTTGAACTGGCCGAGGTCGAGCGTCGCCGCGTATCGCACCAACGCCGCCTCGACCTTCTCCCGGTCCGGCTCCGGCGCCTCGGCGAGCGTCTTGTCCATGACGACCAGATGCTGCCTGCTCAGCAACGCCTCGGCCGCCACCTCCCGGACCGCGTCCCGCTGAAACAACTCCGCGTGCCGCACCAGCTCCCGGGCCTCACCCCGGGTGATCTCCCACTCCACTGTCAGATCCGCGACCAGCGCCGCCCGATCGTCCTTGGTCCGGTTGGTGCGGTTCCACAACTCCCGCACATCCTCGACCTGCCCCAGGTAGTCGGCCTTACGTCGCCGCTCCCGCCTTTTCCCGTCACTGCGCAGCGCCCCGTCGCTCAGTCGCCACCTCTCGGCGTCGACTGGCAATTCTGGGTTCGCTGACATACCCCCATCTTACCACTCACCAGAGACAAATCCCCTTGCCAGACAAGGATTACCCGATCGTGTCCACCCTGAAGATTCCTTCAGGAAAGCGCTTTCCAACCTAGCAACGCGCCCACCCCCCAAACGGCAACCAAACAACCAAAGCCACCCCCCTCCCACGTCCCAAGCCCTCTGTAAACCGCACCACCCACCCTCCCGCCACCGCGCCACGACCCCCACCCCCCACCTGACTCGCGGCACTCCAGCCAGACACGGCAAGGGCTAAAGCATTTGAACCCAGCGGTAGACACGCCCTAGCGGTGGGGCAAGCGCAGCCCTGCCAGCCGGTGCACATGAAAGTGTGGCGAGCACCCGATCAGCGCAAGAACCACAGACCCACCCCCACCTCCACCCCCACCCCCAAGAACCTCCTACAAAGCAGCCGCCAGTGCCACCGACACGGTCGGATGGCGGAATTCGAAGCCGTGGCGCAGCAGTGCGTCGGGGACGGCGCGTTGGCCGGTGAGGGCGCCGGCGTCGGCGAGTTCGCCGGCGAACAGTCGTAGGAGCCGGGGCGGGTAGACCCATGGGGTGGGGCGGTGGAGGAGGCGGCCGACGGCGCGGACCATTTCGGCGTTGGTGACGGGTTGGGGCCCGGACAGGTTGACGGGGCCGGTGATCTCGGGGTGTTCGAGAACGTGCTTGATGGCGGAGACCTCGTCGTGGAGGGAGATCCATGCGAGGTACTGCCGTCCAGTCCCCATGCGGCCTCCCGCGCCCCAGGCGACCATGGGCCGCAGCTGCCCGAGCAAACCGCCGGTAGGCGACAGAACAATCCCTGTGCGCAGCAAGACAACCCGAGCGTCCGAGGCGGCAGCGGCAGCCTCTTCACGCTCGCGGTCCATGTCGGCGAGGAATCCGGACCCGGCAGGCGCGGACTCGTCGACGACGGTGTCGCCGGTGTCGCCGTAGTAGGCGACGGACGAGCTGTTCAACAGCGCGGGAACGCCGTGGGAAGCGACTGCCTCCGCCAGCACCCGTGTGGGCACGACGCGGCTGTCGATGAGCTCCTGCTTGAACTCGGGTGTCCATCTCCGAGCGGTGGTGTCGACCGCACACAGGTTGATCACGGCATCGACGCCGTCCAGCGCCCCGTCCTCAAGAGAACCCGCCACCGGATCCCATTGGCGTTCGTCGGCGGCGGTGGGGGAGCGGCGGACCAGGCGAAGGACCTCGTGTCCGGCGGAACGCAGGACCGGTGTCAGCGCGGTCCCGATCACCCCGGACGCCCCGGCGACCACTACACGCATCGGACTCCCCATCTCGCGGCTCGGTTAACACCGTTAACGCTAGCAGTCCGGGTACGGCACGAAGGTACTGCGGTTCTCGTTGGCGCGCAGCGGCCGGCCGATCTGCGGGGCGGCGCGCTGGGGGCACAGCGGCCGGTCGCAGGTGCGACTACCGCAACCCCGCCTACCGCAACCCCGCCGAGCTGCTGACGTCGTTCACCACCGGGGTGAACCTCAGCACGCCAGGCATCTGGCCTGAAAGATCTGGCTGTTTCCTCCGTTGTCGTTCCGAATGGCGGGCGTGTGCGGGACCCGCGGGGCCTCGGCCGGTATCGTCTGGCCGAGGCCCGCGGTGCAGGGAAGCCGGTGCGAATCCGGCACGGTCCCGCCACTGTGACCGGCTCCACGGGCCGGGAGTCAGACACCGGCCGCGGGCACGGCTGTGTTGTCCACGAGGATGGAGCTGACACGCGTGGAGTGCGCGCATGTGCTGGATCGCCTGAACGGGCCGGGGCCGGTGTTCTCGGTCGAGTTCTTCCCGCCCCGTGACGCCGCCGACGAGCAGCGGCTCTGGCTGGCGATCCGGCAGTTGGAGGGCCTGGACCCGGCGTTCATGTCGGTGACCTACGGGGCCGGCGGGTCGAGTCGGGACCGGACGATCCGCACCACCGGTCGGGTGGTGCAGGAGACGTCCCTGTTGCCGATGGCGCACCTGACCGCCGTCGACCACTCGGTCGCCGAGCTGCGCAACGTCATCGGCTGGTACGCGGCGGTGGGGGTGCGCAACATCCTGGCCGTGCGGGGCGACCCGCCCGGCGACCCGATGGGGGAGTGGGTCAAGCACCCGCAGGGGTTGACCTACGCCGAGGAACTGGTCTCGTTGGTGCGGGAGCTCGGCGACTTCTGTGTGGGAGTCTCGGCTTTCCCGTACGGGCATCCCCGCTCGGCCGACCTCGACACCGACACCGAGTACCTGGTGCGGAAGTTCCGGGCCGGCGCGGACTTCGCCATCGCGCAGCTGTTCTTCGAGGCCGAGGACTTCCTGCGGCTGCGGGACCGGATGGCCGCGCGGGGCTGCGACGCCCCGCTGTTGCCCGGGATTCTGCCGCTGACCACGGCTCGCACGCTGCACAAGACCGTGGAGCTGTCCGGCGCCCCAGTGCCGGCGTCGATCGCGCGGCGGCTCGAACCGCTGGTCGACGACCCGAAGGCCTTTCGGGCCGAGGGCATCGACGTGGTCACCGAACTGGCCCAGCGCCTGATCGACGAGGGCGTGCCGGGCGTGCACTTCTACACGTTCAACATGTCCAGGGCCACCACCGAGGTGGTCGGCCGGCTGGGCCTGCTGCCGGCCCGGGCCTGAGCCGACCGGCCGAGCTCACAGCGCGGTGAGCTTGGCCGGGTTCAGCACCCACATCACCTCGTCGATGCCCGCGGCCGATCCGGCCACGGCCAGCACGCCGATCGTCTCGCCGTTGCGTTGCAGCAGCACGGCATCCGCGCCGTTCAGGGCGGCCGGCACGGCCCGCACGTCGTCCCAGAAGTTGGTCGACCAGGCGCGCACCAGCTTGGCCACCGCGTCCGCGCCCCTGACCACGTGCTTCGTGGCCCGCACGACGCCGCCGCCGTCGGAGTAGCTGACGACGTCCGCGGCGAACAGCTCCTCCAGCGCCGACAGGTCCCCGGCCTGCGCCGCCTTGACGAAGGCGGTCAGCAGCCGCCGCTGCTCGTCCGGGTCGACCGGGGCCCGGCGCTCGGCCGCCAGATGCTTGCGGGCGCGGCTGACGTACTGCCGGGCGGTGGCCTCCGTGGTCTGCACGATCTCGGCGATCTGCTGGTACGGGTAGTCGAACGCCTCCCGCAGCACGTAGGCGGCGCGCTCGGTCGGCGTGAGCTTTTCCAGCAGCAGCAACACACCCAGTTCCAGCGCGGCCGCCCGCTCGGCGCCCAGCTGCGGGTCGGCCGATGTGTCGATCGGCTCCGGCAGCCACGGCCCGACGTAGCTCTCCCGCCGCGCGTAGGCCGTCTGGGTGGCGTTGATGGCCAGCCGGGTGGCGGTGGTGGCCAGGTAGGCCGCGGGGTTGCGCACCGCCGAGCGATCGCAGGTCTGCCAGCGGATCCAGACCTCCTGCACCAGATCCTCGGCGTCGGCGGCCGTGCCCAGCATGCGGTAGGCGATGCCGAACAGGCGGGGCCGCACCTCGGCGAAGACCGCGGCCGCGTCGTCGAGCGTCGTCTCCATGCTGTGTGGTCCCTTTCGACGGGGCTGGCGCGGTGCCTCCGCAGCGTACGCCAGCCCCGTCGCCCACCCAGCGCCCACGGACCCCGTTGGCATCATCCGTTGGGCTGAACGCCTGTCCTGCCAACGGAAACCGGCGCGCGGCGGTCCTTGCGCAGCGCCAGTTCCTCGGCGCTGACCGGCACCAGCATCGGCTGCCCGGGCACGCAGAACATGGTCACCACGAAGGCCGACTCGGCGTCGGCCAGGTGGTTGCCGTCCTGGTAGTGGATCACGTCGCCGCCCGGCTCCCAGAACGCCTCGCCCGCCTTGACCACCCGCGCCGGCTCGCCCTCCAGCTCGAAGACGATCTCGCCCTTGACCACGTAGCCGTAGGCCGGGCCGGAGTGGCGGTGCGGCGGCGCGCCGGGGCTGTCGGGCGGCAGCGTGACGAGAATGGTCATCGCCTCGGCCTGCGCGTGGATCTGGGGCGCGTTCGGCACGGTGGCCACCACGTCCAGCTGTGGCGGCGGTCCGGCGGCGTAGAAGTCGTCCACGGTGTGCTCCTCCGGTTCTCGGGTTGACGATCAGCTAGGACCGGGCCGGCCCCGGATGTGTGACAGCCGGGGTGTCACAAACCTGAGGGCTGCCCGGTCCTAGCTGGCGAGCCACCGCGAACACGGGGAGGAACCATGAAGATCGTCGTCATCGGGGGCACCGGCCTGATCGGCTCGGGCGTGGTGCGCCGGCTGACCGAGGCCGGCCACGAGGCCGTCGCCGCCGCGCCGAGCACCGGTGTGAACACGCTGACCGGCGAGGGGCTCAAGGAGGTGCTTCAGGACGCGAACGTGCTGGTCGACGTGTCCAACTCGCCGTCGTTCGCCGACGACGACGTGATGAGCTTCTTCACCACCTCGACCGGCAACCTGACCGAGGCCGCCCGGGAGGCCGGCGTCGGCCACTACGTGGCGCTGTCGATCATCGGCATCGACCGCTCGCCCGAGATCGGCTACTACCGGGCCAAGGTCGCCCAGGAAAGCGCCATCCGCGCGGCCGGGCTGCCGCACACCATCCTGCGGGCCACTCAGTTCTTCGAGTTCGCCGGGGCCATCGCCGACTCGTCCATGGTCGACGGCGCGGTCCGGCTGCCGGGGGTGGGCGTGCAGCCCATCGCCGCTGTTGACGTGTCAACAGCGGTCGCCGGCGCCGCCGCCGGGGACCCGGCCAACGGCATCGTCGAGATCGCCGGGCCGCAGTCGCACACCTTGGACGAGTGGGTGCGCCGGGTGCTGGCCTACCGGGGCGACCGGCGCCAGGTGATCACCGACCCGAACGCCCTGTTCTACGGCGGCGTGCCCGGACAGACCGTGCTGCTGCCCGGGCCGGACGCCCGGCTGGCGCGGACCAGCCTGGACGAGTGGCTGGCCGCCCAGCACTGACGGACTCGCGCGGGTGGCGTTCCTCCATGCGCCACCCGCGCCCTAACGGTGGTGGGCGGCGAGGTGGCGGGCCAGCACGTCGTCGCCGAAGTCGCCCTCCGGGTCCCGCCACACCGAGTGCACGTGGTTGACCTCGCGCTGCGTGTTGTCGTACTCGGCCAGCAATCGCGGACCTTGTAGCCGGTAGTAGTGCGGCTGGCCCGGCTCGACGCCGCCGGCCCAGGCGAAGTGCACGTCCAGCAGCTTGTCGCCGGCGAACTTGGCCGCCTCCCGCTCGGCCAGCTCGTCCGGGACCCGGCCCAGGAACACCATGAGCAGGGCTCGCAACTGGTCCTGCTGTTGTCGTGACAACTTGGCCGCCGGCACGCCCTTCGGGACGGTCGTCAGGCTCACGTCGTCGAGATGCTCCGGCCGCAGGCCGATGCCGGCCTCGGCGTTGCGCTGGATCTGCTCAACGGACTCGGCCAGGCGCGGCTCGGTGAACCGGCCGCGCCAGACGTCCGGCAGGCGCATCGCCGTGTCCCCGTGGGCGATCCGGGGCCGGTTGCCGCTGACGACGTCCACCGGCGGCGTCCGGCTGATGATCGTCTGCTTGAGCAGCTCCTCGTCGAACGAGCGCACCAGCTCCCGGCCCAGGTCCTCCACCGCCCCGAGCGGCCGGAGCAGGTGGCCGCCCAGCAGCGGCGAGGCCGCCGGGTCCGCGCCGAGGAAGCACGGCGTGCTGGCCTGAACTGTGCCGTTCAGCACAACGTGGTGCACCGACACGTGGTGCCCGCCGAACCGCCACGACCAGGGGCCCTCGTCCGACGGCTCGCCGAACACCCGCAGCCAGTACAGCTGCGGATCCCGCCCGCGCTCCCGGCCCCAGTCCACGCGCCAGCCCTCCAGGCCGTCGAGCACGTTCTCCAGGCCCATGATCGTCGACACCGTCACGAAGCCCGCCCGCGACAGTCCCGACGCCACCAGCCTCATCGCCAGCTGCTGCTGCGCCGGCCGCATCCGCGTCAGCGGCAGGCCCCCGTGGTCGGTCGGCGTGTAGTACCAGCGGCGCCGCTCCTCCTCCGCCGGCCACGGCCACGCCGCCGCCGCGCGCTGCTCGTCGTCCAGACTGTCCAGCCAGGCCCGGGCGGCGTCGACCATCCGCCCGGCCGGATTGCGGTCCGTCACAAGGAAGAACCTATCCCGCTGCCCGCCGCCAGGCGAGGCCGGCGGCCGTCGCGGCGACCACGCCGGCGGCGCCGGCCAAGCCGATGACGGCACCAGGATTGAGGACCTCGGCGAGCAGGCCGGCCAAGACGATGCCGATGCCCTGGGCGGACTGCATGGCGGCGCTGGCCAGGCCGATGGCCTGGCCTCGGGAGGCGTCGGGAACCCGTTGCACGAACGCGCCTTGGACGACCATGTCGTGGGCGCTGGCCAGGCCGGACAAGGCCCAGAGGGCGGCGGAGACGGCGAGTGCGGGGGCGGCCCAGGTGGGCACGAGGATGGCGCACGTGGCGACGGTCAGCGGGACCATCAGGCGCAACCGCAGGTCGGGGCGGAGGCTCTTGAGCCAGAGCATGCCGACGACCGAGCCGGCCGGCACGGCGGCCAGGAGCCAGCCGACCGCGCCGGTGCCGCCTCGTAGCTGCGCGGCGTAGGGCACGGCGAGTGACTCCGGCACGATGTAGAAGCCGTTGACGCAAGCGATTGCGACCAGGGCCCGCAGCTGCGGATCGCCGGCCACGAGCCGGAGACCGGCCCGCAGGTGCTTCTTGTGCGGGACGCCGGGCGGGCGGTGGCTGCGTACCCCGAGCCCGACCAGCAGCGCCGACAGCGCGAACGTCACGGCGTCGATCGCCAACGTCGTGGAGGTGCCCAGCAGGGTCACCAGCGTCGCCCCGGCCGCGATGCCGCCGACCAGGCTCAGCTGGTCCGTCGTGCGCATCACCGCCAGGCCCACCATGTACCGGTCGCCGCTGAGGATCGTCGGCAGCACCGCGTTGCGCGCGGAGGAGAAAGGCGTGAACGGCAGCTGCACCAGGCACAGCAGCACCACCAGCACCGCGATGGGCAGGCCCGGCACGACCATCAACGCCACCAAGGCCGCCCTGACGGCGTCGGCCACCACCATCACCGTGCGCCGGTCGAACCGGTCGGCCAGGCCCGACAGCCAGGTCCCGCCGACCAGGTTGGGCAGGATCGTCATCGCGTACGTCAACGCCGTCCACGCCGCCGAATGCGTCCGGTCGTACACCAGCACCGACAGCGCCACCCGGGCCAGCTGGTCCCCGACCCTCGACTGGGCGTGGGCCAGCCACAGCACCCGGAACTGGCCCACCGCGGCCACATCCCGGAATCTCGCCGCCCGCTCGGCGTCCGCACCCCGCGCCACGCCGACACCATCGCACGAAGTAGCCGCCCGGTCACGCAGAAGCATCTCCGTTACTCCACATGCGCCTCCGGTAGGATCCGGAGTTGGTTCCGGTTGTGGCGGAGGTGCGGGGTGGCGGAGCGCCGGAAGCTGCGGGCGGACGCGCAGCGCAACGAGGACCGGCTGCTGGTGGCGGCGGCGGAGGCGTTCGGGCGGGACGGGGCGAACGCGTCGGTGAAGGACATCGCCCGCGAGGCGGGGGTGGGCGTCGGCACGCTGTACCGGCGGTTCCCGTCCAAGGAACTGCTGATCGAGGCGACCTACCGCAACGAGGTGCGGCGGCTGTGCGACGCGGCGCCGGAGCTGGCGGAACGGATGCCGCCGGCGGAGGCGCTGCGAACCTGGATGGAGCGGTTCATCGACTTCATGGCGGCCAAGGACGGCATGGCCGACGTGCTGCGCGTGGTGCTGACCGACGAGGGCGAGCGGCTGGAGACCAGGGCGATGCTGGCGCGGGCGATCGACAGCCTGCTCACGGCGGACATGCGGCCCGAGGCGCACGCCGGCGACGTGCTGATGGCACTGGGCGGGATCAGCCTGATCGCGGCCAGCGAGGGCCGGCGCGACCTGGCGGCCCGGCTCATCGACCTGCTGCTGCACGGCGTGCTCGTGTAACCCCCTCGCCTATCCCCGTTCCGGGGTCGGGTGGAGGATGGTGGCGGGTGGGCGAACGGGCCGAGTCACGACACGAGCGCCAACGGGCGGAGCCGAGGGGGCTGCACCTGGTGGGCCAGGACGTCTATGCCGACTGGGAGGCGGTCTACCGGGACAACGTCGGCCGCATACACCGGCTGATGTACGCCAAGGTGGGCAACCGGCCGGACGCGGAGGACCTCACGACCGAGGTGTTCCTGACCGCGCTCAAGCCGCTGCGGGTCACGGCCAGCATCGGCGAGGTGCGGTCCTATCTGCTGGCCACCGCCCGCACGGTGCTGGCCGAGTACTGGCGGCGCACCCTCGGCCGGGAGGTCACCACCCTGGACGAGGAGCTCGGCATCTCCACTCCCGAGCCGACGCCGGAGAACCCGGCCGCGCCGGCGCGGGCGGCGGCGATCCTGGCCGCGCTGCCCGAGCGCTACCGTCGGATCCTGGAACTGCGTTTCCTCGGCGCGTGCTCGCTGCGCGAGGCGGCGGACGAGATGGGGGTTACGGTCGGCAACGCGAAGGTGCTGCAACACCGGGCCCTTCGCCAAGCCGCGACGGTGGCGGAAGGGATGCTGTCGTGAAGACTCCGGCGTGGCGCTATGTCGAGGACCTGCTGGCCGGGCGCAAGCCCCGGCCGTTCAAGGCTTCCGAGGACGAGGCCGCCGAGGTGCGGGTGGCGATCCTGCTGCGGTCCGAACAGGACGATGGCGAGCCGTCCGAGGAATTTGTCGCCGCCCTGCGGGACCGGCTGGCCGGGGAGCAGGATCGTCCGGCGGAGAAACCGCCGTCGGGCGGCAACCGGCGGCGGTTCGTGACGGCGGCGGCTGCCGCCGCGGCCGCGGCGGCAGCAGGGGCCGGCATCGATCACTTGCTGGTCGGGGCGACGGCGGCCGCGCCGCAGAAGCAGAACCTGGTGCCCGACAACGGGGAATGGCGGGCGGTGGTGGCCTCGGCCGATCTGCCCGACGGGAGCGTGCGGCCGTTCGATCTCGGGGCGGTGACGGGATTCCTGCGGCGCAGCGGGGGAGAGGTGTCGGCGGTGTCGGCGATCTGCACCCATCTCGGGTGCCGGCTGCGGCTGGATGCCCCGGAGCGCAAGCTGAACTGCCCGTGCCACCGAACCTCGTTCAATGTGGACGGAACGCTGGCCGAGCACGAGCTGCCGATCGCCCCGCCGCCGCTGCCGGACCTGCTCGTGCGGGAATCCAGCGGCCGGGTCGAGGTTTTCGTGCCCCCGCCGGCGTAACCCCGTCCCGTATCCCTGGGCATGAGGAAATCCCATGGGGCAAGGGGGATCGCGGTCCTCGGCCTGGCCGTGCTGGCCCTGACCGCGTGCAGCCCGGCGGCCTCGACTCCCGGCCCGTCGACGTCGATGAGCATGCCGACCGCCGCACAGTCCACTTCGGACCAGCCGGTGGCCACCAACACCGTGTCCATCAAGAACTTCGCATTCGACCCGCCGTCGATCACGGTCAAGGCCGGCGCCACGGTCACCTGGACCAACGCCGACCAGGACCCGCACACCGTGACCAGCAACGGCAAGTCCGGCCCGCTCAACTCCAAGCCGCTCAACCAGGGCGACACCTTCCAGTTCACCTTCACCCAGGCCGGCGCCTTCTCCTATCTCTGCACCATCCACCCGTTCATGACCGCGACCGTGACGGTGACGCCGTGAGCGACTCCACTGTGGACGAACACGGCATGACCAGACGGCAGCTGTTGCGGCACACCGCCTGGTTCGGCGCGGCCGTGGTGCTGACGGTGGCCGGAGGCGAGGTGATCAGCCACATCTCCGGCCCGGCCGAGGCGGCCGCGCCCGATCCCTTCGCCGATCCGCACGCGCTGCGGTTCGTGCAGGTCAGCGACAGTCACCTGGGCTTCAAGGGCACGGCCAACACCGCGGTCGAGGATTCCTTTCAGCACGCCGTCAACCAGGTCAACGGCCTGCCGTTCCGACCCGATTTCGTGATGCACACCGGGGATCTCACGCACCTGTCAACGCCGGCGCAGTTCGACCAGGTCAAGCAGATGATGAGCCACCTCAACACCGGCAAGACCCTGACCGTGCCCGGCGAGCACGACTCCGTGGACGACGCCGGCCAGAAGTACCGGGCCGCCTTCGGCGCGGGCACGGCCGGCGACGGCTGGTACAGCTTCGACCTGAAGGGCGTGCACTTTCTGGCCCTGGTCAACACGTTGAGCCTGGAGAAGCTCGGGCACCTGGGCGCGGACCAGTTGGAGTTCATCCGCAAGGACGTGGCCAAGCTGTCCGCGGACACGCCGATCGTGGTCTTCAGCCACATCCCCCTGTTCGAGATGTACCCGGCGTGGGGCTGGGGTACCGACGACGCCGTGCAGGCGCTGTCCTATCTACGCCGGTTCTCCTCGGTGACCTGCCTGAACGGACACGTGCACCAGCTGTTCACCAAGACCGAGGGCAACATCACCTTCCACAGCGCGACGACCACCGCCTATCCGCTGCCCAAGCCCGGCGACGGCCCCGCGCCGACGCCGGCCACGCTGCCGGCGGGCAAGCTGGCCGACGCGCTCGGCATCCGTGAAGTCGCCTACCGGCAAGGGAATCCGGGCCTGGCCGTGAAGGACGTGAAACTGGCATGAGGTACGCCACCGCGATTCTTCTGGCCGTGAGCGGCTACGTCCACGCCGACCTGTACCTGCACGGGTATCGGGTGATTCCCCTTGTCGGGCCGGCATTCCTGCTCCAGGCCAGCGGCTCGTTCGCCATCGCCGTGCTGCTGGTGTTCGGCAACAACCTGGTCCCGCGGCTGGCCGCCGCCGGGCTTGCGGCCGGTGCGCTGGCCGGTTTCGTTCTGTCCCGAACGGTCGGCATCGGCACGTTCGTCGAGCAGGGCTTCGACCCCGCGCCGCAGGCGCTGATCAGCGTGCTGGCCGAGGTCGCCGTGCTGGCGCTTCTCGTTGTGGCGTGGCGGATTCAGGCCAGCACAGCCGGGGCGAGGGCCACCAGCTGATCGATCCCGGTCGCGAAGTCGGCGCCCACCTCCTCCCGAGCGCCAGCGCCGCTGGATGCTGATGCTCAACGAGCTGCTGGCCGACTTCCTGGCCGCGCGCGGCCTGCACTGGGAGATCCACGTCGACAACACGCCGACCGACTTCTGGACCTACGACGGTGATCACGCCCACGCGTGGCTGCGTGACCAGGTCCGGGACGGTCGGCGGGCCGCGCTCGACAGCTGACCGGTCACACGCTGCCGACGTACTGGCTCATGTGGTACGCCGTGGAGCGGTTGTTCTGGTCCCGCGTCCACTTCGACACCATCAGGTGCAGGCCGTTGGCCTGGGCCGTCGACCATGGGTGGATGAAACCGCCGTACAGACCGGGTTCCTGCCACGGGAACACCTGGATCTTCTCGTCGGTCCACACCCGGTCCGGCCCGGCGGCGGTGCGGGTGACGATGCATCCGTTGGCGCAGTTGAGATACGCCATCACCCACGTGCCGTCGCCCAGCCTCCGCACCGAGGGCTCGCCGAACCGTCCGGTCAGGATCGGCGAGCACGGCCGGCCCCAGCCCCAGTTCGAGCCGTTCCACCCCCAACCCTCATAGGAATCCGGGTAGAACAGCCGCTGCCACGGCACCCGCCGCAGCATCATCGGTCCGTCCTGGCGGCCCGAGCGCACCGAGAACACGTACACGTAGTCCCCGTCCCGCTGCATGGTCCACATCTGGTACGGGTCGGTGTTGTCGTTGCTGTTCCACCACTTCAGGCTGGTGCGGATGAAGTCGTTGCCGTTGTCCGAGTACGCCAGGCCGGCGTAGTTGGACTTCCACTGTGGACCGTTCGGCCCAGCGGAATCCCAGTTCTGGATGCTCATGTACGAGATGAGCTGGCGGCCGGTCTCGGGAAAGGCGATGCCGTCGTTGGGAATCACCGTCACCTCCCACACGCCGTCGATGCCGACGCCCCGATGCCCGTTGACCATCAGCTCGGGCGCGCGCCCGTTGCCGGCGACCTTGGCCGCGCTGTCGAACACCACACCGCCGGGCGCGCCGGGATGGATGTTGGAGCGCAGCATCACCGGGGCGCGCCAGTCGATGCCGTCCTCCGGCCACGGCCCGCCGAAGGTGTCGCCGAACAGGTAGCCGATGGAGCCGTTCTCCAGCACGTACGGGATGCCGAGATCGGTGCCGGCCACCTGCCAGCGGCTGTTGGTGTCCAGGTCCGCCCCGGTCAACCGCTTCGACCAGGTCGCGGCCGAGGCGGTCGCCGAGCCGCCGAGCAGGGCCGACGCGGTCAGGCCGGTGACCGCCGCGCCGCGCAGAAACGTTCGCCGGTCAGGCATTCTTCCCCCAAGGTCGTAGACCCCCAGCCTATGAGGGCGGCTCGGTCCGGTCATCCGGCGTCAGGGGGAGTGACTCAGGTCCAGCCTCAGCACCGGCTCGCCGCCGTCGATCTCCCCGGTCGGCACGAACCCGTACTTGCGGTAGAACGGCCCGGGGCCGTCCTCGGCCGGGTGATGGCTGGTCAGCAGCTCCGTCGCGCCGTCGGCCCGAACCAGGCCGACGATCAGGTCCAGCACCGCGGTCCCGTAGCCGCGGCCCTGGAACCGGCCGTCGATCAGCAGCCGCCACAGGAAGTACGGCCCGAGGATGCCGGGCCGACCCGGTGGGACGTTCCAGCTCAGCATCACGAAGCCGACCGGCTCGTCGCCGTCGTACACCGCCCGGCACCACGGTTCGGCCTCGGGGATCTGTACCGCGTCGTTCAGTGACTTCGGCACCGACCCCACGAACCGCTCCTGGGACGGGCGCACCTTCAGCGCGCACACCGCGTCCCGGTTCTCGTCGGTGATCTCCACCAGCCGCACGCCCATGGCTCAGTTGAACACGTGGTCCAGCTGGGCGGCCATGACCTTTCGGGCGGTGGCGCTGGACTGCTGCCCGGTCACGACCACGAAGATCAGGCCCTCCAGCAGGGCGATGAGGCCGTCGGCGGCGAGGTCGGCGTCGGTGTCGGGGCGGGCCAGGCGGATCTGCTCGGCCAGCAACTCGCGGAGATCGGGCTGCCCGGCGCCGAGCCGGGCCAGGCTCTCGGGCCGCAGTTGCAGGCGGCGCATGAACACGGCGGCGGTCTCCGCCTCGTTCGGGCGGTCCCGGGGGACCAGCTCCATCATCACCGCGGTGACGAGCTGCCGGGGCGTGCGGGGCTCGGGCAGGGCGGCGACGACCCGGCGCAACTCGGCCCGCACGTCATCGACGATGATCTCCAGCGCGAACCGCAGCATCTCGTCCTTGCTGCGGAAATAGTGCTGCACCAGGCCCATCGACACGCCGGCCTCGGCGGCGACGCCGCGCAGGGTGATGGCCTCCCAGCCGTCGCGGCGGGTGATCCGCCACAGCGCGTCGGCGATCTCCCGCCGCCGCGCCTCGTGGTCCACGATCTTCGGCACCAGTTAACAATACGCTGCATTGCCAAACCGGTTACCATGCAGTGCATGGTAAAAACGACGACCAACGGGGACGTGGTCCTCGCCTATGAGACCTTCGGCACCGGAGGGCGGCCGATCCTGCTGCTGACCGGGGCCGCCGCGCAGATGGTGATGTGGCCGACGGCGTTCTGCGAAGCCTTGGCGGCCAAGGGTTTCCACGTGGCGCGCATGGACAACCGCGGCACCGGCCGGTCCCATGACCCGACCACCGCCCAGTTCACCCTGGACGACATCGCCGGCGACATCGCGGCCGTGTGCGACGCGCTGGGCTGGCCGAAGGCCTACCTGTTCGGCATGTCCGAGGGCGGGATCTTCGCGCAGGCCACCGCCGTGCGCCGGCCGGACCGCGTGCTCGGCCTGATCTCGATGGCGTCGACGCCGGTGCTGCGGCCGTGGATCAGCGGCCCCAACCTCCGGGCGGCGTGGCGGGTGTACCGGGTGATGAAGCGCGGCGCGACCAACCGTGACGAGCTGGGCCAACTCTGGGCGGACGTCTTCGCGATCGCCGGCTCGCCGCCGGTCGACGAGCAACTCTGGCGGGAGGTGGGCCGCCAGCACTTCGACCACGGTTTACGGCCCGAGGGCGACAAACGGCTGTTCAAGGCGGTGCTCAAGGCCGGGGACCGTCGCGGGGAGCTGAGGACCGTCACCGCGCCGACGTTGGTGCTGCACGGCGAGGCGGATCCGCTCACGCTGCCGAAGGCCGGCCGGGAGACGGCCAGGGCGATCCCGGGCGCGAAGCTGGTGACGTTCCCGGGCATGGGCCACGACCTCCCGCCGCAGCTGTGGACGCGGATCATCGAGGAGGTCGAGACCTTCGTCCGCGACGTGGCGGCGGTCACGGGCAGAGATCGACCGATTACTTGAATGTTCACGCGTCGGTTGCTACGAAGGAAGGCATGGCATCCACCGCCGTCCGCCCGCCCGCAGGCGCCTGGGAGGAGCACGCCATCCGGTCCCTGGCCGACGGCGTGGGCGCGAACGCGTGGGCCCGCCGGGCCCAGCTGGTGATGGCCGCCTGGCGCGGCGACTCGGTGACCTCGATCGCCACCAAGGCGGGATTGACACCACACACGGTCAAGCGCTGGCTGGCCCTGTTCGACACCCAGGGCGTGCCGGGCCTGATGGCGCAGCCGGGATCGGGCCGCCGCTCCCGGGTGAGCGACGGCGACCGCGACCGGATCGTCGCGGTCGCCCGCAACGGCCGGTGGACCCTGGAGTCGCTGACCGAGGCGGTCCGCGCCGAAGGCATCGACCTCGGCGCGGGCCAACTCCGAAAGATCCTCATCGCCGCCGGCGTCAACTGGCGCTAGACCGCACCCACACCCGCACCGGTCCAAGATCAAGGGACCGATCCTCTCGTTCAACGTCAGGAAGGGCCCCTTCATGACATCAAACAGTACTTTGTTAGGGAGGAAGGTTTCGTTGGCATAGCACGCAGGCCCCGGCCCAGCAGCGCAGGATGTCCTGGATGAGCAGGGCGGTCTGGC